>NZ_JAIXRZ010000013.1 GCF_027484945.1 Flavobacterium sp. | reverse complement strand
TACGTTTATGCGTCGCAACCTTATGTCTTTTTCTTTTTTTACCGCTTGGCATAGGTTAATTTGTTAGTGATTAATAAATATTTTTAGACTGTAACTTCAGTTTTAGCTTTTACACCTTCTACAAATACTTTTGCAGGTTTAAATGCGGGAATATTGTGAGCTGGAATTTTGATTGTAGTGTTTTTGGAAATATTTCTTCCTGTTTTTTCAGCTCTAGTTTTAATGATGAAGCTACCAAATCCTCTTAGGTATACATTTTCACCATTTTCTAAAGAAGTTTTTACTTCTTCCATCAATGCTTCTACTGTAGATTGAACTTCTCCTTTTTCAAGACCTAATTTCTCCGAAATCTTCGCTACGATATCTGCTTTAGTCATATTCTTTCGTATTTAATAATTATGTGTAAATTTTTTGAGAGTGCAAATATAGCAATTAAAAAAACAAATTTTCAAGTATAATCTATTAAAATTTAAATACATAAAGTTTTACTTTTGTCAAACTCAGAATTGCTATGGATTTTACGAACACCCTAATCGTTTGGTATTTAAAAAACCTACGGGATCTACCTTGGCGTCAAACCCAAAATCCTTACCGTATTTGGCTTTCTGAAATCATGCTTCAACAAACACGAGTAGCCCAAGCAACACCGTACTATTACCGTTTTTTGGAAGCTTTTCCAACAGTTCAAGACATGGCAGCCGCAGACGAAGAAACCCTCTTAAAGTTGTGGCAAGGACTAGGTTATTATTCTCGAGCGCGTAACCTGCATTTTACCGCCAAACAAGTGGTCACAGAATTTAAAGGGGAATTTCCAAAAACCTACAACGAATTACTACAACTCAAAGGCGTAGGAGAATATACTGCTGCAGCTATTGCTTCAATCGCATACCATGAACCTGTGGCGGTAGTCGATGGTAATGTGTACCGAGTTTTGGCGCGCTTCTTTGGAATTGAAACCGATATTGCATCTTCTGGGGCAAAAAAAGAGTTCGCCGAATTAGCAAATACACTGTTGGATCGCAAACGTCCGGCAGAATTTAATCAAGCGTTGATGGAGTTTGGAGCGGTCCATTGTACTCCAAAGAATCCAAAATGTGATTGTTGTGTTTTACAAAGTGCCTGCGTGGCTTTTCGAGATAAAAAAACAAGCGTACTACCGCTGAAATTAAAAAAAACAAAAGTCACCAATCGCTATTTTCATTACCTGGTTTTTGAAGATATAGAGGGAAAAGTACTCTTGGAAAAACGGACAGAAAAGGGAATTTGGCACAATTTATATCAATTTCCTTTAATCGAATCGCAAGGAATACTGTCTTTTGAAGATTTTTTAACCCCTTTTAATGACCACTATGGTAAACAATCCATAAGCACAATTCAAAGAATAAATCACAATCCCATTTTACATAAACTAAGCCATCAAAATTTACATATCTTTTTTTACAAAATTCAGCTTCAAACTATTGAATCTAAAGGAATACCAGCCGATGAACTGAATAATTTTCCAGTACCGATAGTGATCCATAATTTTATTACTCAAATCAACAAATAAACCTAAAGGCAAACCCCTCTTTAGGTTGATTGCATTTTATCCGGCTTTTTTAATCACCTGTAAGTCAACCGATAATGTTTCCAAACAATAGTCTATACTAAAGTCGGCTTTCAATGCGTTTTCTATTCATAAAATATACTGTTTATGAAAAATACGATTTTAGTTTTGGGGTGGTTACTCTTTAGCATGAGCCTATTAAACGCTCAATCGAAAATGAATTTTACGATACATGTTTTGGATAACAAGTCCGAACCTGTTTCTGATTTGTCTGTTACTTTAATTGAAACTACAAGCAAAAAAAGAATCCATTCAAAAACAAATAATGAGGGAACAATAACATTTGAAATCAATTATGGAAAGGAATGGGGGGTTAATGTTGGCGAAATGAAAAACTGTGCTTTTATTGAAATGCCCGACTCAGGATTTGCAAAACAAACCAAAACGCTTACTTATGATTTAGAAGATTATCGTCGGATTAACCGGCCTTATGTTGATCGTAAAACTATAATTTTTACAACAATAGATCAAACCAAGAATAACGATTTTACATTTAACGAAGAGCAAGCATTAGTTCGATTAACCCTAAATCGAGAGGATGGCAGTTCACTGGTCAATTTTCCGGTACAGCTCACTTGCTTCAAACAAAAGAAAGTGTTTTTAAGTACAACTAACGAAAAAGGACTGGCACGATTTGTAGTTCCCCATAGAAATGACTATGAAATAGATCTCGATAATATTGAAAATTTCAATTATATTGATGTTAAGCAATCGGGGGTTTATTCGCTTAAGACCACCTATCAACCGACCGAAATAGTGGAGAACGATCGAAACGACACGATTGTACAAACACTTAAAAACCAAGCCAACGGAACATCCTCAAGAGTCTTCTTAAAATTAAAAGTCCATCAAATCAATGCTAAAAATTTAGCCAATGAAGACGTCTACTTGCAGATGTTAAAGTCAAATAAAGTATACAAAGGAAAAACCAATTCAAAAGGAGAAGTCTATTTTTTATTACCAACCAAGAAAAAATATATGGTGCATTTTAGGTACCAAAAAGATATTGATGTTTTAAATTACAAAGATATGCAGGGGATTTCAAGTGCAGAAGCTGAATTCACTTATTTGCCCGATCCTAAACTGCAATTTCCCGAACGTTTTGTACCTACACCCGATAATTTACTTATAAAAGACTTTTTAGAATTTCTTTATCTACAATACCCAGAACCAACCGATGATGCTGCCGTTAGAATGGATGTTTCATGGGGTAATGATCAAGTGAACCCATTGTCTAAAGAAGCCATTTTACAACTGGGTTTTAAAGTCAAAAAAGACGACGGAAAATTATACGGTCCGCCTTTAAATATATCGTTAGTTGTTGACGCAAGTGGGTCGATGGAAGGAAATAATAGACTCGACGCCTTAAAAGTGGCGCTTTTAAATTATGTTAAAAAACTACGGCCTACCGATATCGTTTCATTGATTTCATTTAATCATGAGGCAACGCTTTTAGTACCTGCTCAAAAAGTGGGCGATGGATTATACCTCAAAGATATGATTGAAGATATGCAGGCATCTGGTGGTACAGATATATATAAAGGAATGATTGAAGGATATGAACAAGTGGCTAAAAATTTTATAGGCACAGGGACTAATCGGGTACTATTATTAACCGATGGATATGATAGCCGACCCGTTGAAGAAGTAGTAAAGGCATCAAAGGCCTACAATAAAATGGGGATAGAACTATCGGCCATTGGAGTTGGCGAAGGTTATAATCAATCGCTCTTAAGCTTACTTGCGTCTGAAGGGGGCGGATTGTTAAGTTTTATTGCCGATTCAAAAAACATTTCGAAAGCATTTGAAAAAGATTTAAATAGTGTACTCAGTCCATGTGCAAAAAACTTAACCGTTGAAATCACAAATAACAATCAAATCCTATTTCAGGAACTTTACGGATACCCTTTTACAAAAGCTAACGACGGCGCTACAATGACCATTAACAATGTGTACAGCGGATTAAACACTTTAGCTCTTATAAAATTTGATTTAAAAAATCCAAACGAAGCCATTGAAAAAGAACCGATTATTATAAAAATGAACTATTATGATTACCGCAAACAAAAAACAATCACCCATGAAGAAAAAGCCTATTTAAAATGGGTTCCGGCATTACAACATTTTGAAGTTATACGCGAAGCCCAACATAAAAAGTTATATGCAATTGCGGTTTTAAATCAATCCTTAAAAGTGATGGCTGAAGCATTCCAAAAAAATGATGCTTTACTGGCTTTGCATACCATTCAAAGTTCAATCGATCAAATTAAAAAAATATATCCTGAAGCCAAAGATGATGATGTGGAAAAGCTTATAAACTCGGCCTCTGACTATGCTTTGGCTTTAACCAGAACCCTTAAAAATAATAAAGAGAAATCAAAAACAACTGCAACAAATAAAAAAAGTAAATAAATGATTTTCAATAATTTCAAATAGATTTTAGATAAAATTTGACGTAATAATTTCTTCCCGTTCAAAGTTAAATGTATAAATAATTTTTATATTTTTGTAAGATATAAATACGCCATTTTATTATGAACGGGACACTTAACAAAGTTATGCTGATTGGTCATCTGGGGGATGATGTTAAAATGCACTATTTCGAAGGCGGTAATTGCATTGGTCGTTTTCCATTAGCAACCAATGAAATTTACATAAACAAATCAACGAACGAAAAAATTACATCTACAGAATGGCACAATTTAGTTGTGCGTAATAAAGCTGCCGAAATCTGCGAACGCTTTTTAACTAAAGGAGATAAAATTTATGTAGAAGGGCGCATCAAATCGCGTCAATGGACAACCGAAGAAGGGATTACAAAATATACTACTGAAATCCAGGTTACTGAATTTACTTTTTTAAATGTTAAAAAGGATTTAGAGAGCAAATCGGTTCCAAGCCATGAGCCGCGGACTTCAAGTTATGAAACACCGAGCGCTGATGTTGAAAACGACATGCCCTTCTAGTCGAACTAATCGTTATTAAATTTGGATCCAGAACCCGGTTTATCTACTGTTGCAGTATTTGATTCTGAAATGCTTTTGGGCAGCATTGGAATTGTAATACTGCTCTTTTGTTGTGCCTTAGTTGCTGCAACTGAAGTGGCTTTTTTTTCGCTTACACAAAAAGATCTTCAACAGCTGGCTGAAAAACAATCGGATAAATTTCAAATTATTTCTGATTTACTCGCAAAACCCAAGAAATTATTAGCCACAGTATTGATTGCGAATAACTTTCTGCACATTGCTATTGTGATCCTTTTTTCCGTTTCATTGGATCGCTTATTTTCAACCATAGCTATTCCTATGGTAAAATTTATTGTAGAAGTCATCTTGGTGACCTTTTTGATTTTACTTTTTGGTGAAGTATTACCCAAAGTTTATGCGAGCAGAAACAACATAAAATTTGCACTTTTTATTACCTATCCTTTAGTCTTTTTAACCAAAGTTTTAGCGCCCGTTAGCACCCCTTTACGTTGGATTACCTTGTTTATTCAAGAGAAATTAGGCAAAGAGAAAACAAATTTTTCCGTTGATCAACTCTCGCAAGCATTGGAGCTAACCTCAACAGAAGACACTACACAAGAAGAACAGAAACTTTTGGAAGGAATTGTGTCGTTTGGCCACACCGTAGCAAAGCAAGTCATGAGTCCGCGAATTGATTTATTTGCTTTAGATATTGAAGCACCATTTAGTGAAATTTTACCTCAAATCATTGACAAAGGCTATTCCCGAATTCCCGTATATCAAGACAATATAGACCATATTATTGGCGTTTTGTTTATTAAAGATTTGATTCCCTACATCAATAAAAAAGAATTTGAATGGCAAAAGTTATTGCGAGAACCGTTCTTTGTTCCTGAAAACAAAAAATTGGATGATTTGTTAAACGATTTCCAAGGCATGAAAAATCATTTAGCAATTGTTGTTGACGAATATGGCGGCACCTCCGGTTTGGTTTCTTTGGAAGATGTAATCGAAGAAATAGTGGGCGATATTAGCGACGAGTTTGATGACGAGAGCATCAACTACACTCAAATTGATGATCGAAATTTTCTTTTTGAAGGAAAAATCAATCTAAAAGACTTGTACCGAATTATTGATGTAGACGAAACAGTATTTGAAGAACGCAAAGGCGAAGCCGAAACATTTGCTGGTTTACTACTTGAATTATTAGGTAATTTCCCTAAAAAAGGTCAAAAAATATATTTTGCCAACTGTCTATTTACTGTAGAAGTGGTCGATAATAAACGAATTAAACAAATTAAAGTCACACTTGATGCCGCGTAATTATTTTTATTTTTTTGGATTTACCTTTGCCGTACTACTACTATTGACGAGCTGTAAAGAGGAAATAATCCCTAAACCACCCGGTCATTTGCGCTTGGAATATCCTTTAGCCAACTATACTCAATTTCAAAGTGATTGTCCGTTTGGGTTTGCATTAAATACCAAGGCTATAATTAAAGAAAAAGGAGAATGTAATTATACGATTACCTATCCTAAAATGAAAGCCACTATTTTCTTAACCTATAAACCTGTTCAAGGCAATCTAGAAGCATTATTACGAGATACACAAAAGCTAACCTATAAACACGTTATAAAAGCAGACAATATATTGGAGCAACCCTATATCAATGCAAAACAAGGGGTTTACGGCATGTTTTACCGCTTGGGAGGAAATGCAGCTACTAATGCAAATTTTTATGTCACTGACAGCACCCATCATTTTTTGAGTGGTTCGATGTACTTTTATGCCAAACCCAACTTTGATTCCATCATGCCCGCTGCCGATTATATAAAAAACGATATGCAAAATCTTATAGAAACTTTGCAATGGAAATAAAAAATGGGCAATCCTTTCGAATCGCCCATTGGTACTTTATTGTAAGGTATTTTAAGCTTACAGACTTACTTTTATCGCGGTAACTTTATACGTTTTCCCATCGGCACACGACTCAACGAATTGTTTTAATTGACTCGTTGACAATTTATCGGCATCAAAATGAACCGTGGCTTGTTTTTTTTCAAAATCTACTTTCGCTTTTTGAACACCCGGAGTTTCGGCTAATTTCTCTTCAATCGTTTTGGCACAACCAATAGCACACGTCATCCCTTCTACTTGGAACGAAACTACTGTTGGTTTAACAACGGAAGCCTTAGCATTTAAAGCTGTTTCTGAACCTGAGGAAGCCGAAGACTCTTGCTTACAAGAAGTAATTAGCAGTAAAGACCCGGCAAAAAAAGCTACAATTTTTGATGCATTCATACTTTTGAAATCAATTTATAAAACAAAATTAAAATAATTTTTAAACGGACTTTCATAAAATAATGCCAATTTTGCAGCATAAACGTTTAAAAAATATGTCCAATCAACATGTAAAATGGCTTTTCCTTATTGTATTAGCCTTAATTTGGGGAAGTTCATTTATACTCATAAAACGCGGACTTATTGGCCTAACACCACTTCAATTGGGTGCGGCTCGAATTACATTTTCTTCGGTATTTTTATTGATCATCGGTTTTGGAAGTCTACGCGATATACGGCACTATCAATGGATGTACATTGCCTTAACATCACTTTTTGGCACATTTATTCCCGCTTTTCTTTTTGCAATCGCTCAAACGCAAATTAGCAGTTCGGTAAGTTCTATCTTAAATTCACTAACTCCTTTAAACACCTTACTCATAGGAGTTGTCGCTTTTGGACTCACATTCAAGCGCGCACAAATAATAGGCGTATTAATTGGTTTGGCAGGGACACTTTTATTAATTATTAATGGTATGCTATCTCATCCCAACCAAAATTACAGCTACACCCTTTTGGTATTGATTGCTTCTTTATGTTATGCAACCAACGTTAATTTAATCAAAAAACACCTTTCAGATGTAAGGCCTTTAAGTATTACAACTGGAAATTTTTTAGTCATGTTAGTTCCCGCGGCGTCTATTCTATTTGCTACATCGATACATGACCATCTTGGGGAAATAAAAATTCAAAACGCACTCTTTTTTGTGATGATTTTAGGGGTTGTTGGAACGGGTTTAGCCAATATACTATTTTACAAATTGATACAAATTTCGTCTCCGGTTTTTGCTACTTCGGTAACGTATTTGATTCCGGTTGTGGCAACTATTTGGGGATTATATGACGGAGAATTCCTTTCTGCTGTTCAAGGTATCGGTGCTTTAATTATACTAACAGGGGTTTATCTATCAAGTAAAAAATAAAAAGACCGCCATTACTGACGGTCTAATTTTATTAATAATTTCTATTTTTATTGGAAATCTGCGTCGGTAACTCCTTCGTTAATTTTCACTTCAGAAATTTTAACTTCAATATCTCTACCAGCCATAGAAAGTACAATGATATAAGGAACCTTTATCCCTTTTACCTCTTTATAATCAGAATATAAAATCGATTGGGTTGATTTTTGTCCGTTACGCTCTTGCGTAGTTGAGGAACCTAATCGCAACCCTGTTTTTACATCATAGTAGTACGTAGTTTTACCATTTTTAACCGCATATGCATCGGCGCCATTAAACGGCTCAATTCCGTCCAATACAACATCTGATTTTTTAACTAATGCCAATTCTTCAAAAGTACCTGCGATTGCTTTCTTCTCTGCAAATTCTTCAGCACTTAGTTCTTTTTTCTGACCTTGACCTGAGTTATAACCCGATTTATCAGCTATGACTTGCTTAGATAACTCCATCATACCTGTTAACTCCAATTTGGACATCGTTCTTCCTTTATTATCGCGTTTTGTGATATAGGCTAACGGAGCAGGAGCGCCTTCAATTTCAGAAGAACCTGTTACAAATATTGATTTTACACCCGCAACTGCTTTTTCACCTCCAATAGCTTTGATATAATTATCCATTACCGTTTTTACAGTAATTCCAGCCGGAATAGGCAATTTCATTTTTGGTTTCTCTGATGGAGCTCCAAATTTATCAAAGTAGAACATTGGAATTTTTAATTTTTCCAATGCAGGGATTACCTCGCTACCTTTACCTGTAACAATAATTCTGAGGTTATCTGCCAATACATACTTATTCATTACACGCATAACATCTTCAGCAGTTACGGCTTCAATGTTTTTAATGTAATTTTCATAAAAATCGGCAGGCAAACTTTCAGTTTCAATATTTAACGCATAACGCGCTACCGTTTGTGGTTTTTCGACTTGCATTACAAAACGACCAATATACCCGGCTTTAACATTTCTTAGGGCCTCATCGGTAACTTTTTCGGTACGAATACGCTTGATTTCTTTCATAATCTCAACAACCGCACTATCGGTTACCGCGTTACGAACTTGCGTATTGGCTTTAAACTTACTCATCATGTACTTATTCACACCCACGTTTGAGCGTGCACCATAAGTCCAACCATGTGCTTCACGCAAATTCATATTTAAGTAACTATTAAAATCGCCTCCTAAAACTTGATTGGCAATAATTACTGGGAAAAAATCGGGATCCGATAGTTTTAAATTTACCGCATTTACCACAGAAATTTCCGACTGAACAGCGTTTGGCATGTCTACGAAATTAATTTGGGTAAACTGAACATTACTTGGAGACGTATACGTAATTTGTGGAGCTGTTGCTTTGGTCCAGTCTTCAAATAATTGGGTAACCGTCTTTTTTACCTCTTTAAATTTAACATCCCCAATAACAACCAAATAGGCTTTTTCAGGAACAAAATACGTGCTGTAATTTTTCTTTACATCGTCTAAGGTTACATTCTTGATGGTTTCTTCTGTCAAGTATTCCCCGGCAGGGTGATTTTTACTATACACCAATACATTTTCTACACGACCGGCAACTGCAGGTACACTTTTCTCTTGAGTTTTTAAGCCTTCGATTAACTTATCGCGTTCTTTATCAAATTCCTCTTGCGTAAAATTGGGCATTAACGAACCTTCTGCCATTAATTCCAAAATACGTTTTGAATATTTTGATAAACCACTAGCATAAGCACCGCTCGAACTGAAACTAATGTCAGCGCCTAAGAAGTCAATTTCTTCATTGAAAGCATCTTTAGGGGTTTTGGTAGTCCCCATCCCCATCAAACTGCTGGTCAAATTGTCAATACCTTTTTTATTGCCTTCTGCAAATGGTGCATTATCAATGGTCAAACTAAAGGAAACACGAGGTAGTTTATGGTCCTCAACAACCATAACTTTCAACCCGTTGGGTAATGAAAAAATTTCTGGTTTTTTTATTTTAATAATTGGAGCTGGTCCAGGTTTCGGTTGGGATCGGTCTTGTGCTTGCATAGTTATTGTTAAAAACAAGCTGGATAGAAGTATAATAGATTTTCTCATGATAAGTCAATTATTTAGATTCAGCTTTGTCTTTTGCAGGAATATAGTCCAAAATTAAGCGCTGATTTGGGTTTAAATATTTTTTCGCAATGTCACGAATTTCTTCACGAGTAATCGAACGGTACATTTCAATTTCCGTGTTAATTAAATTTACATCCCCATATAATAAATAGTACGAAGCTAAATTTTCAGCGACACCTTCTACATTAGAATTACTGTTAACATAATTATTTTCAAATTTGTTTTGTAACTTTTGGTAGTCTGGAATTGAAATCAAATCCGTTTGTAACTTTACAATTTCTTCATCAATTTCTTTAATTAAGCCTTGAGATGTTGCATCACCTTGAGGCATACCATAAAGGATATACATTCCGTAATCTTCTTGCGAATAATTGAATGCACCAATTTGAAGGGCCATTTTCTTATCATCTACGATTTTTTTGTACAATTTTGAACTATTTCCATCGCTCAAATACGATGAAATCATGTCCAAAATACGCGCATCACGTGTTTTCATAGAAGGAGTACGATAGGATGCTACCACCATTGGCTTTTGAATGTTGGGATCCTCGTATGTAGCATGCATCTCTTGTGTAATTGGATCTTCAACAAATTGCTCTCTTTTGATTTCTTCACCGCGAGGAATAGGAGCAAAATATTTATTAATCCATTCTTTTGCTTTTGCAATATCAATTTGACCCGCTACAACCAATACCGCGTTGTTTGGTGAATAATATTTTTTGTTAAACGCTTGAAACTCCTCTAGGGTAGAAGCATCTAAGTGTTCCATAGAACCGATAGTTGCCCAACGATAAGGATGTTTGAAAAACATATTGCGTTTTACTTCTGCGATCAACTGCCCGTAAGGTTGGTTATCTACGCGTAAACGCTTTTCTTCCTTAACTACTTCATTTTGGGTATCAACGCCAATTTGGTTGATAACTGGATGCATCAATCGTTCTGATTCCATCCATAATCCCAATTCTAGATTATTGGAAGGAAAAACTTCAAAGTAATACGTACGGTCATCCGAAGTATTGGCATTGTTGGTTCCCCCGTTTCCGGTTACAATTTTGAACCACTCACCTCTTTTGATGTTTTGAGTTCCTTCGAATAATAAATGTTCGAAAAAGTGGGCAAATCCGGTACGATCCGGTTTTTCGTCTTTGGAACCTACGTGATACATTACCGAAGTAATCACTACAGGCGCCGAAGGATCATTGTGAAGAATGACATGCATTCCGTTGTCTAAGTCATACTCCTCAAATGCAACTTTTTGAGCATGAGCTGTACCTCCAAGCATAAGCAATGAACTTAAAGCGATTAAAGATTTTTTCATAAGAATTAGTTATTTGTTTTTCCGGGTAAAAACCCTACGTTAAATCGAATAACCCATTAGTAGCCCTAATGGAAATTCTGTTACACAAAAGTAATTTTTTTACTCAATACCCTTTACTTTTTTAAGAATTGAAATTCAAATATTTATAACCTATTGATTTTTACGGAAACTATTTTAAAAGAAGTATTGTTTGAATAAAATTAAATCGTATATTTGCATCCTTAAAAAATTTAACTAAATCCTATTGTTATGTACGCAATCGTAGAGATAGCAGGGCAACAATTCAAAGTAAGCAAAGACCAGAAAGTTTTTGTTCACCGTTTAGCGAACGAAGAAAGTTCAAAAGTTTCTTTTGACAAAGTTCTTTTATTAGACGACAACGGAACAATTACGATCGGCGCCCCAGCTATAGAAGGTGCTTCAGTAGAAGCGAAGGTTTTACAACACCTGAAAGGTGAAAAAGTAATCGTTTTCAAGAAGAAAAGAAGAAAAGGTTACAAAAAGAAAAATGGTCACCGTCAAGCGTTAACCCAAATTGTTATTGAAGGTATTTCTGTAACAGGTGCAAAAAAAGCAGCCAAAAAAGAAACAGCTCCTGCTGTTGAGGCGGCACCTGCTGAAGAAGCGCCTAAAAAAGCAAAAGCGCCTAAAGCAGAAAAATCAGAAGATGCTGCTCCAAAAGCGCCAAAGAAAACAAAAAAATCAGAAGAGTAATAACTTTATAAAACCAAAACATCATGGCTCACAAGAAAGGTGTCGGTAGTTCCAAAAACGGTAGAGAATCGGAGTCGAAACGACTTGGCGTAAAAATCTATGGTGGTCAAGCGGCTATCGCAGGTAACATCATCGTTAGACAACGTGGTTCTAAACACAATCCAGGTGAAAACGTGTATATGGGGAAAGACCATACATTACACGCTAAGGTTGATGGAATTGTAAAATTCCAGAAAAAAGGTGACAATAAATCTTATGTATCTATTGAACCCTTCCAAGCTTAATACTTCGTATTAGAACATAAAAAGCAACCCGCTCCTTTGGAAGCGGGTTTTTTTATAAATCACAAAAAAACTAGAACAAAAAAAACCACCTCGAAAGGTGGCTTTATCTTAATTAGGTTCTTTCATTTTAAAAGACTCCATAAATTTTGTAGTATAATTTCCTGCGACATAATCGGGTTCATCCATCAACTGTCGGTGAAACGGAATGGTCGTTTTAATTCCTTCAATATAAAATTCATCCAAAGCGCGTTTCATTTTGTTGATAGCCTCTTCACGCGTTTGCGCCGTAGTAATCAATTTTGCAATCATCGAATCATAATTTGGAGGTATCGTATATCCCGCATAAACGTGTGTATCTAAGCGAACACCATGGCCTCCCGGAGCATGTAAAACGGTGATTTTACCTGGAGATGGACGAAAATCGTTATACGGATCTTCAGCATTAATTCGGCATTCGATTGAATGAAGTTGGGGCAAATAATTTTTACCCGAAATCGGCACACCCGCTGCTACTAAAATTTGCTCTCGGATCAAATCATAATCGATCACCTGCTCGGTAATAGGGTGTTCAACTTGGATTCGTGTATTCATTTCCATGAAGTAGAAGTTACGGTGTTTGTCTACTAAAAACTCAACCGTACCTGCGCCTTCGTACTGAATATACTCTGCTGCTTTAACCGCGGCATCTCCCATTCGCTGACGCAAATCATCCGTCATAAAAGGGGATGGTGTTTCTTCTGTTAGTTTTTGATGACGTCGTTGAACAGAACAATCGCGCTCTGATAAGTGGCATGCTTTACCATAGGAATCCCCAACTACTTGAATTTCAATATGACGCGGCTCTTCAATCAATTTTTCCATGTACATCCCGTCATTTCCAAAAGCAGCAGCTGCTTCTAAACGGGCACTTTCCCACGCCTTCTCTAATTCCTCTTCTTTCCAAATAGCGCGCATCCCTTTACCTCCACCACCTGCAGTTGCTTTCATCATTACGGGATAACCAATTTCTTTTGCTACTTTTTTTGCTTGTTCAAAGGATTCTAAAATCCCATCTGAACCGGGAACACAAGGAACGCCAGCGGCTTTCATTGTTGCTTTAGCGGTAGCTTTATCCCCCATTTTTTCTATCATTTCGGGAGAGGCACCAATAAACTTAATTCCGTGCTCTTGGCATATTTTTGAAAATTTAGCGTTTTCGGAAAGAAAACCATAGCCTGGGTGAATTGCATCTGCATTCGTAATCTCAGCAGCAGCAATGATGTTGGCCATTTTTAAATACGATAAATTACTTGGCGCTGGCCCAATACAAACCGCTTCATCTGCAAACTTTACGTGTAAACTTTCCGCATCAGCAGTAGAATATACCGCTACGGTTTTTATACCCATCTCGCGACAAGTACGAATCACACGCAAAGCGATTTCGCCTCTATTGGCAATTAATATTTTCTTGAACATCCTGTTTCAATTTAAATTAGACAAAGATTAGACACCACACACGAATTCTTATGTGCGCATCAAACCGCAACAAATTAAGACGGATCTACCAAGAATAACGGTTGATCAAACTCAACTGGCGACATATCGTCTACCAAAATTTTTACAATTTTTCCAGAAATTTCCGCTTCAATTTCGTTGAACAACTTCATGGCTTCAACAACACATAAAACATCTCCTTTTCCAATGGAAGTCCCCACTTCTACGAATGGCGCTTTGTCTGGAGCTGGTTTGCGATAAAATGTACCGATCATTGGCGATTTTATCGTGATGTATTTTGCATCATCAGCAGCAGGTGCGGCAGGTGTTGCAGGAGCTATAGGAGCTGCAGCAGCAGGCGTTGGAGCGGCAACTTGTGTCATTACAGGGGCTACTGGAGCAGACTGTACGTAAGTAATATCCGGAGCATTTCCTTCTAAAGTAGTACGGATGGTGATTTTCACATCACCTGTTTCCAATTTAACCTCAGCAACTCCCGAGTTGGATACGAATTTGATTAGATTTTGAATCTCTTTTAAATCCATAGTTCTTTCTTTTAGTTAGCGATTATTGTTTGTTGTATGCCCATTTTAGGTAAATAGCTCCCCAAGTGAAACCCCCACCAAATGCGGCAAAAATTAAATTATCTCCTTTTTTCAACTGACTTTCATAATCTGATAACAACAGTGGTAAAGTCGCTGAAGTTGTGTTTCCGTAACGTTGAATATTAATCAAAACTTTTGATTCATCCAACCCCATACGATGTGCTGTTGCGTCAATAATACGGCGATTAGCTTGATGCGCAACTAACCAATTAATATCATCATGGGTCAAGTTATTGCGCTGCATGATTTTCTCACTTACATCGGCCATGCCAGAAACTGCATATTTAAATACCGTTTTACCATCTTGAAATACAAAATGTTGTCCGTTTTCAACGGTCTCTTTCGATGCTGGGAGTATTGAACCACCGGCATCAATTTTTAAATACTCTCGACCAATCCCATCGGAACGCAAATATTCGTCTTGCAACCCTAATCCTTCTAAATTTGGTTCAAAAAGCACAGCTCCTCCACCGTCACCAAAAATGATGCAGGTAGCCCGATCGGTGTAATCAATGATGGAAGACATTTTATCGGCACCAAGCAATAGTACTTTTTTATAGCGTCCGGACTGAATATAGGCTGAAGCCGCCGACATTCCGTACAAAAAACTAGAACATGCGGCAGACAAATCAAATGCAAAGGCGTTAATCGCACCAATTTGAGTTGCAACATACACACCCGTAGAAGCCACAGGCATATCTGGAGTGGCGGTTGCCATAATAATTAAATCAATTGATAACGGATCGATATTGTTTTTTTCAATAAGATTTTGGGCTGCTTTAATTGCTAAATAAGAAGTTCCTTTTCCAGGCTCTTTTAACAATCTTCTTTCATTAATTCCAGTACGCGTGGTAATCCATTCATCATTGGTATCAACCATTTGTTCCAAAACAGCATTCGACAAAACGAAATCGGGAACATAAGAGCCAACGGCGGTAATAGCAGCGGTAATTGTACTCATAGTTAACTTTAATAATCTTAGAAAATCGAAATTTTCAAAGGGTGGAAATTACAAAAAATAATTGAGTTATACTTTATCTACTGAAAAAACAAAAAACTCCCACAAAGGTGAGAGTTTGATGGATTTTATTCCGTATAAATTAAGCTTCAGCTACTGATTTATCAATAACTACCTGACCTCTGTAATACATTTTACCTTCATGCCAGTAAGCTCTATGGTACAAGTGTGCTTCTCCAGTTACAGGACAAGTAGCAATAGTTGCTACAGTAGCCTTGTAGTGCGTTCTTCTCTTGTCTCTTCGGGTCGAAGACTGTCTTCTCTTAGGATGTGCCATTTTTTATATTATTTATCCGTTAATAGTTGTTTTAATTTGTCCCATCGGGGATCTGTAATTGCTTCTTTTTCTTCTTTTGTTTGTTCTTTAATCGATTTTACGGATAATCGTTCTAAAGCTTCATTTTTTAATGTTCCTTCCTTAACTCCAGGATGAATTCGCTTTTGAGGTACCGATAAAACGATTAACTCGTATAGGTATTGCGTACAGTCAATTTGATGCTCCCCATGAGGCAAAATCAATAACTCTTCATTCTCATTATTGAATGCATCTCCAAACTTTACCAATACTTTTATTGCGCCTTTGATGGGTAAATTAAACAGCTCACCCGTTACATCACAAGGCACTTCTACAGTCCCATTGTGTTTAAATGACAACTCCATAAAAGTTGTTTTTTTATCAAGCGTCACTTTAACGTTTACTGCACAATTTTCAAAATCGCAATAGTCATACGATTCAAAGAACTTCTGTGTAATCTGATAGTCAAATTGGTGTTTTCCCAATTTTAACCCTGTGAAAGGAATTAAAAAATCATTCGTAACTTTCATCATTTCACCATTTTGCCCTAATTGATCCCTCAACTTTGGGAGTGCAAAGATATAAATTTATATGAAATCCAAAAGCGTTAGCCGCCTTTTTTTGATTCCAATTGCTTTTCTTTAATTTTCAAGGGGTTTTTGGACCATTCTTGATACTCCTGCCGGGCACTATAAATATCGATGGCTAAATAAACCGCTTCTTTAAACGATGAGGCATCGGCTACATTTTTTCCGGCAATTTCAAAAGCTGTTCCGTGATCGGGGGAAGTTCGAATTCGATCCAAACCAGCCGTATAATTCACGCCCTGTCCAAACGATAGAGTTTTGAAAGGAATTAAGCCTTGATCATGGTATGAAGCGATTACTGCATCAAATTTTTCATGTTGCTTTGAACCAAAAAAGCCATCTGCCGAATAGGGGCCAAAAACCAAAATGCCCTTATCAAATAGTTTTTGAATGGCTGGCTTTAAAATCTCTTGATCTTCTTTTCCAATAACGCCATGATCACCTGCATGAGGATTTAAGCCTAACACTGCAATTTTTGGACGGTTAATTCGAAAATCTTGTTTTAACGTATGGTATACGGTTTCTATTTTTTGAATTACCCGTGCTTCGGTTAGTTGTTTAGACACCTCGTTAACAGGCACATGATCTGTTAAAAGTCCTACACGCAGTTGGTCATGAACCATCAACATTAAAGCATCCCCATTGAGTTCTTTATCTAAATAATCGGTATGCCCGGGAAAAGAAAATTCATCAGATTGAATAGAATACTTGTTAATTGGAGCTGTAACTAAAGTATCGATTTCCTTATTTTTTAAGGCCTGGGTAGCGGCAACAAAAGATTTAATGGCATATTTCCCAACCGCATCATCCAATTGACCAAAGTTTAAATCTACCGCTTCTTTCCAAACATTGAATACATTTACTTTTCCTACAATCATTTGATCCATACGATCAATTCCATGTAAGGGCAATTCTGAATTCATTGTTTTTTTTATAAAAGAAAGCACTTTTACATTGGCAAAAATAACAGGGGTACACAATTCCAACATGCGTGTATCTTCAAACGTTTTTAATACCACCTCAGGGCCAATGCCATTAAGGTCACCGATTGAAATTCCAACAATACTATGTTCTGCTTTTTTCATGCGCTTTTGAAGTCGGTTTTTATTGCGTACTTTTGAATGGCAAATTTAGAAAATAAAAACGACAAATGTTTACTGGAATTATAGAAACCCTTGGAACCATAACGGCCTTGGAAAAAGAGCAAGAAAACCTTCACATTACAATGCGGAGTTCACTCACCAACGAATTAAAAATCGACCAAAGTGTGGCCCATAATGGCGTTTGCTTGACGGTTATAGCAATTGATGGCGATCAATATACCGTAACCGCGATTCAAGAAACCATTCTAAAGACTACTGTAAGCGACTGGAAAGTAGGCGACAAAGTAAATTTAGAGCGTGCAATGAAATTGGGGGATCGACTTGACGGCCATATAGTGCAGGGCCATGTTGACCAGATTGGCTACTGTAAATCCATTCGAGAAGCAGACGGAAGTTGGTATTTTACTTTTGAATATGATCCCGCTTTACACAATATTACGATTGAAAAAGGATCGGTCACCATTAATGGAACAAGTTTAACGGTAGTCGATTCTAACAAAAATGAATTTAGTGTAGCGATCATTCCCTATACGTTTGAACATACTAATTTTCACACTTTTAGGGTTGGGACCAAAATCAATTTAGAATTTGATGTAGTAGGGAAATATGTTGCCCGTCTTTATGGCTTACACCAAATGTAATTCTCAAAAAAAAGAAAAGCTTCAAGAAATACTTGAAGCTTTTTTATTGTTTTTAATTTTATAAAATGCGTAAGCTAGACAAAACATAACCAAAAAAATCACGCCTTCATCCACAGGTAATCCCGGCGGTGGAGGAGGAATCGGGGCGGGCGGGTTTGGCGCTGCGAAGGTTAAATTTCCGCTGAAAACCGCAATAATTAGCAATAGTACTTTGGTTAGGTCAAATTTCATAGGGCGTAAAAGTATAAAAAAATTCGCTTTGTCAAAATTTTTTAAAGCATATTTTGGGACAATCTTCCAATAAACTGAATCTACATCAATTATACCTCTTATTTTATTGTTAACGTAAAAATACTGAATTTGGTCTACAAGGATTGTAAAAGTTAATTTGTTTTGTCAGATCTATTGAACTTGACTATATTTATTGATTTCTTATTCCAAGAATTAAACACAACAATTTCAATTAAGTATCTCACAAATAAAAAATCGGATTGAATCCGACTTAATATTTTATTTTTTCTTTTTAGACGAAACTTTCTTTTTATCTAATTTCATTTTTTCTTTCTTAGATTTTTTTTCTTTTTGCTTTGCTTGCTTTTTAGCTTTAGCTTGCTTTTCCTTTTTCTTGGCTTTTTTTTCTACCTTCTTAATTTTCTTCTTTAATTTTTTTGTATTTCTTTTTTTTGTTTCATCACGATCTGACTTTGTAACTTCAATAGTTTTTAAATCATCCTCTTGAACAAATGAATTAGATTCATTTGGTGCGCTAGTCTCCTCTGCAGGATCTATTATTGGTGTTTCACTTTGAATTGAATGAGTTTCAGTTACGGCCTTATTTAAAACTAGTTTTCTACCCGCAGACTTTCGAACTGAAGTACTTTTTTCTTGAGCCGGTTCATTACTTATTACTTTTTTTTCTTCTTGATTTGATTCATCAATTTGTATGTTTTGATCCATTTAGCTATTTTATGTTAAATTAATGTTATGCAAATGTAATCAATATATTAACAGCTCAATGTTAAGTTTATAATTTCGGAAAAAAATATACCGTTAGAAAATTATCAATATTTAGTAATCTATTAGTGGAGTTATAATTTAAAAAATAACTCAGCTAAACGAAGCATTGTTTATATTCATGTAGCAATAAAAAAATCCTTGTAAATAGAAATACCGCCTTAGGTTTTGATAAGGCAGAACTATTATAATTTATGTTATTTCTTTTTCTTAATAATGTCAAAAATAGCTCCAATTGCAACACCAATTAAAATCCCAAAAGCTATACTTATTGAAATATTTCCATATTTATTTCCATAAACTGTTCCAAATGCTACTCCTAAAGCTGCACCGATTCCTATCCCATTTCCTGATTTCTTATGTTTGTTTTCCATCATAACTGAAGTATTTTTATTGATTTTTGACCGCTTTTTTGATACTACTTTTTTAAATATTTTTATTACCGCAAATTCTATCAAACATATTAGTCGTAAATTAAAAATCAAAATCACCGCAAATAACGAAATATAAAAAACCCTTGCAAACCTGACGTTAACAAGGGTTTTGTTATGGTCCCACTTGGGCTCCCCGAATCGTCCATCTCGGGGTAAACCTCTCGCCCTAAACGCTATAAAAAAAGCCTTGCAAAGTATGCAAAGCTTTAACGTGGTCCCACTAGGGCTCCCCGATTTCACTTCGTTACATCGGGGTAAACTTCTCGCCCTAAACGCTATAAAAAAAGCCTTGCATACTTAGCAAGGCTTTAACGTGGTCCCACTTGGAATTGTTTTCATTAAATTAAAAAAAATTAGTATTGATAATCAAATAGTTACAAGTAAAAAAAGGGTATTTGTAAAGTTGAACAAGGGGTTTTGCTCAACCTTTTGCTCAACTTTTTTTTATTATATTTGCTTCCTGTATAGGATAAACAAATAAATTTACCTTGCAAAGCTAATTTAAGCAATTTAATTGATTTTCAACATAATAATCATTGAATGAAAGTATCTGCAGTTATTTGGAAAAAGAAAAACTCTGATGGATTGTATCCAATCAGGATAAAGCTATATGCGGACAGAAAAAACAAATACATTTCAACCGGTCTTGCAATCCCTTTAATCCATTGGAGTGAGAAGAATAGGAGAGTATTAAAGAGTCATCCAATGCACGAAAGATATAATACAATACTAACAAACCTACTTGAATCTTATAATTCAACTTATACTCATCAAGATGTTTTAGAAGATATGGCAAGTGGAACTCTTGGGGATTTATTCAACGAGAGAATTAGAGATTTTCAATCAAAAAACAGAATCTCAGCGGTAAAAAGATACACAACAATAATTAAACACCTGAAAGAATTACAATTGATTTTATTACCACTTCAAGATATCAATAAAGAACATATTAGGTTATTCAATCAATATTTAATAAACAAAAGAAAGTTATCAAGTGCAGCACTAAAAAATTATAATAAAGTATTAAAAACTTCATTAACTTATGCGGAAGACAACCCAAGATTTACTTTGCCTCGGGTTCATCCATATCATAAGTTTGACCCGATAAAAGAAAATGGGGGGACAAAAATCACACTAAAATTATCAGACATACATACATTAGATGAATCATTACATTTTGATATAAAACCAATGTCAAATGAATTTTATGCATTAACTCATTTTTTAATGGCATTCTATCTAATGGGCATTAGGTTCAACGACCTCATTAGGTTAACTTGGTCCAACCTTAAATATAATGAATTGGTATACACTATGTCTAAAACAGGGCAGGTAATGCATTGTTATCTTAATGATAAAACCTTGAATATATTGAAATATTACCTCCCCGAAACAGTATTCCCGAGAAATCCGGAACAATATACTGCTTGTAAAAATAAAGATGGAAAAAACATCTTTGAGCTTGAAGTTAAATATCGTGAGTACCGTAATTATATAAATCATCGTGAGTTAACAGAACAAGAAATTAAAGAATTTCAAGATATAATTGGAAATAGAGATAAATTACTACGGCTTGTAATTGAAAAATATTCAAGAAATAGAAATGAATTTATTTTTAGTGATTACTTTGAAGATGCGACTGATGCACAAAAAATCTATGAAAAAATTAGTTCCATAAATGCCAAAACCAATAAGATGTTAAAAATAATAGCAAGAGAAAAAGACATTAAACCATTCTCGTATTATTCAGCAAGACATACTTTTGCCCACAATTTTAGAAAAACCACTAACGACTTGTATAAAGTATCAAAGGCTTTAGGTCATTCCAGCACAACTATTACTGAAAATTACCTTAAAGCCTTTGAAACATTGGAACTATATGAAGATACCGATAAATTTTACAAGGATATGAATACCTTGTATAAAGTTTAAGCGACCATTTTATTTTCTAAAGAAAAATTAATTGTTGTCTTTCTTTCAAATAAATCTTTCATTCTTTCAATTCCCTCATCTAATGAAATATTAAAACTATCAAGTTGGTCCCATATTTCATTTGTTTCAAAAGAATAGGATTTTCTAACCTGTTTCGAATATTCTTTAAGTTGATATATTTGACTTATCCTTTCATTACTTCCTATTAAAAATAATCTTAATGAAATTATAACTTTAGGCAACTTTTTTTTATTATATCTTGTAGAGTATTTTAATCCATATTTAGAGTCAAAAACTTCAAGTATCTTAACTAAATCTGAGGGTTTAAAAGATGAAGTGATTAAATCATTTAATTTATCATCTTGATAAAGAATTATCGGGACTTTTTCCATCTTCAAGTCAATTGCAATTTTTAATCTTTTATTACCGTTTATAACAACATTATCTACTGATACTTCTATTGGTAGTTGAATTCCATAAACTGACACTTCAGTCATTAAACAAGAATATTCCCAACTATTATTTATTGTTTTATCAACCCATAAAGGATTAAAAATTAAACTTGAAGTATTAACCCATATTACATTATTGTTTATCATATCTCTAAATTTTTAGAGGTAAAATACGCCTTACCAAATGCGGGGTTTAATCGGTTTCCTCGAATAAAACAAATTATGCTACTTGACCTAATTCATAATTTGACAATCTAACCTCTGAAGCCATTACAAATTGAGGATTCAATTCATATCCAACATATTTTCTATCTGTAAGAACACAAACTTCTCCGGTTGTTGCAGTTCCATTAAACAAGTCCAAAACGGTATCGCCTGGTCTTGTTGTTGAAAGTACACAGATTAATGGCAAATCAATTGGAAACGTACAAGAGTGTTCCATAAAAAAGCCTTTTTCTGCACATTTTCTTCTTAACTCTAATGTGTTAGAACCATTAGATTGAAGAACCCCATCTCTAAAATCAATTGCAGAAATAATTTTTGGCTTAATTCCTGTAGTTCCAAACGAAATATCATTTTTTTCATCAACAAATGATTCTAACCAAGTGGAATCATAATAGTGATTTGCTGATTTTGTAAAGTGAAATATTGGTTCAAAATTTCTAACACTTCTATCTCCAAAAGTATATTGACTATTATTTTTCAACCACATTAATTTATCGTTATATCTCCATAAACCCGTTTGAATCATTTTAATCAAAAACAATTCAGGTACGCATTGGTATTGCCCTTCTCTAACACAATCATTCAAATTAACAAACAAGGAACCATCCTCTTTTAATACTCTAAATGCTTCTTTGAAAATAGAAACCAATTTATCCACGAACTCTTCAACATCCTTTTCAAATCCAAGTTGAGTTTTACCGGTACCATAATCAAACATTCCAAAATATGGAGGGGAAACTACAATCGTATTGATTGAATTATTTTCAAGTTCATACATTACTTCACAAGTATGATTATATATTTTAACCTTCTCTGTAATAAAATCATAAACCTTTGGAACTACATCATTATTTGTCTTTTTAATGATTTCATTATTTAATCTCTCCTCAACTTTATTTAAAGTTAATGCTCCCTTATCCACCTTTAATAATAATTCATCCACTTTAGTTGAATCATTACCATAAAGTTGAGCACCTAATGTTTGGATAGATTTTAATTTTCTTACTTTATAAGTCCCCAATTCTTTATAAGCCAAATCCTTTTCAACCTTCGCTAATTTTAGTTCAGGATTGATATCAGTTCTGTCTCCTGGTTTAATAGAATAATACTTTGCATAAAAGTCAATCTCACGAAGAATCTCAATACAAGATTTTTTTCTAAAATGATTTGTAGCTAATGCGATAACATCACTTTTTTCAGTTGGTGTGGATACAAATACCACAGGAACTTCTCCCATCTTTAAATCTATTGCAATTTGAAGGCGAAGATTACCTGAAATAACACAATAGTTTTCATCCACTAATAATGGGGTAAGAAGTCCAAACTCTTTGATGTTGTTTTTAATTACATCATAGTTTTCAGGAACAAGATAAATTGAATTTAAGAATTCGTTTTTGTGTAATTTTTCGGTGGCTACACTTACCACACTTTGGTCAAAAATTGTTTTCATTAGTTCAGATTTTAGAGTTAAAAAATGAACCTTTACGACTGGTTGAAACGGGTTTTTGAAGTGTTAGTCCTCACTGAAGACAGGGTTTAAGGACGGCTCTTTCGTCCATAGATTTATTATAGAATAATAATTAAATCTAAAAATTATAAAGTCATATTTTAAAGAACTTAAATAACTAAACTTTGTTTGTATTGCTATTCGGGTACAAATCTAGTACATTCTATTTTAATATGCAATGCAGTAATGAAATTATTTTTTCATAAAATTAAAAAACCGCTGAATTACAGCGGTTTAAGTATAATTAATTATTGAATTATTTTATAATTGATATTCATTTCCATTAATATCCTTGAAT
Source organism: Flavobacterium sp. (assembly GCF_027484945.1). Taxonomy (GTDB): domain Bacteria; phylum Bacteroidota; class Bacteroidia; order Flavobacteriales; family Flavobacteriaceae; genus Flavobacterium. The sequence continues at coordinate 60,386 of NZ_JAIXRZ010000013.1, read as the reverse complement.
AGTAGTGGTATTTTATTGGTAAAATACTCTTCAATTTTCATTTTTGCTACTTCATTTATATTGATTTCATCTAGTCCCTTTGGAAAATCTTTTAATGAACCTATATAAACTCCTATATAAGCAGGTTTTCTATATTCTCCTTTATATTTATATTGCCATTTAACTCTTGCCAATATACTTTTATTTGCATCTCTATTCTTTACAACCGATAATTTATAGGTGTAATTTAATCTATAATGAAGTTCATCAATCTTTTCTTTCCAAAAGTTATAAGTTTCAAGAACTTGTTTATTGTTATTACAAAATTCATTAAAAGCAATCGTGGTTAATGGAATAATAAATGGTATGCTTGAAGATGAAGAATCAAACCCGTAACCTCTAAAATCAAATTCTTTTCTATTCCCTTTTTTCATATCTAATACATTAATTAATTTTATGCAATGTAATAATAAAAAGCATACATACCAAATACCATACTCCCTATGGGGATAGTCCTCCCCCCGCTGGGGGTATCCTTCCATAAGTAGCCCCTTCCCTAACCTAATTATATATGGGTGATAATATTGCTTATAAACATCAACTCAAAAAATTAATATATTAGAACTCTATTTAAAAAAATATTGGGTCAAAACTTAAAAAAATTTATAGAAAAATTTAGTCAAAAAATGACTTTTCCCATTTTTACGAATACTTATAATAAAAGAGTATTATGAAAAAGTTAAAGCCATTATTTGGATTTGGATGTAAATCAGACGGAGAAGGATTAATTTCAATAGAGGTGGATTGTGAATTTCCACAACAGCGGGACAATTGCCTTAAGCTGTATAACAGGTTAGAAGAGTTAAAAATTGTTGAAAGCAAGATTGAATTTCCTCTGCGATTAAAACATTGGACGGTAACAATCAATCCAACTGATAAATTTACAATTATGAATTATTTTAGAATTGATGGAATTAAAAAAATTGTTGAGGAGAATAAATCCAAACTAATAGATAAGATAACTTTTGTAAAACCGGAAGTTCAATATAACAAAAAAGCTAAATACCCCAATCTTCACATCCATTTTTATCAAGTTTCAGAAGATGTTGGAATAGAAATTATGGATATTCAGGATATGATAGAATCCTGTTTTATATATTATGCGAACACCAAACAGTTTACCAAAAAAAGATTATCAGATTTGGAAAAATATGTTAATGCATTAGAACTACAAATAATGTCCTTTTTCCCAATGGAATTGGTAGTATTTGATATTGAAAATGGGGATAACATCCTTGACTTCCCTCAACAAATGCGTATGTTAAAGAGTGTAGAACTACCATTTTAATACCTTTAATGGGGTGAATACTGACCTTTTTTGCTGGGAAACACCGCTAGTAATATTAAAGTAATAAACTAAAATCGGTCTAAAACAGGTCTGGGGGATTATCCCCATTACAACAATCAATCAATATTTATGAATAAGCTACAACAGAAGATAAAGTCATTACTTCGTGAAATAAAAGAACAAAAAGAAAATAGGTATTGGTATGTTGCGACAATTACCTTTTCAACCGAAACATTTTACCGAAGAGTTAATAGTGTTAGTGAGTTCTATAAAAGATTATCCAATTCCAAAACAGGATTAGTAGGTCAATCTTCCAACCGTGAATGGTGGAGCAAATTGAGTCCCTCCGGATTTTATGATTTTACTCCAAATAAGGATATTATTGTTTTATCATTCGTAATGGAAACTAAAGCAAAACTAAATGAAATTGAATTTAAAGCAAGGGCCAAAAAAATAGTTCCCTACCTTGAGATTAGTATTGGAACTAAAGAGCAAAAAGAATATGAATTTGAATTGGCTTTTGAGAGGGAGTATTACCAACAATATGAACCTAAAACAGAGGTGTTTGGAGATATTAAAAGAAATACGGAATTACCTTTTTAACCTCTAGACAAATAACATTAGGTTATAAAAAAACCACAGCTTTTGAACTGTGGTTTTTAACTTAAATAAAATGCTCTTTAATTCTTTATTGTTTTTTTTTGTATTTAATATCTTATTATTGTGTATCATTATATTACGAGCCTGTTTTCACCAAAAAAGTCCCTTTACTCCATTCTGCACAGGTATAATGCCAAATTTGTAATTAGGCATCTACTTTTTTATATTTGACGTTTCATTTCTACAATTATTTAAAGAATAAGTTTAATTCTTTATATTAGTTGTGCTTTTTAAGTATTAGTCTGTTAAACAAACTATCAAGCAATTTTCCCTTTTTAGAAAAGAAACAAATTTAAAGATAGCGAGGATGCAATTGTTAAATATAGAAATGGTGATTTATAACTCCACCTTTCAGAGCTCCAAAAATAGATACATACTAATGGCAATATAAATGTAAAAAGTATCATTGGTAGCCAGATAATTTCAAAAATAGCACCAACAAAACTTGCCTGATATACATTCACATTTTTGCCCGTAAGCCAAAAAACAGTTATTAATATAATTGCCACTAAAAGCAAACTTGCAATTAATATTCTATGTCGATTTCTTTTTGTTTCCATAATAATGTATTTTAATTTTAATGTTATTGTTGAGTAAGTGTATATTTATCCCCATTTGATTTTGTCAATATCAAAACGTTGCCATTCATATTGTAGTTCCATTGCCCGTTTAGGATTAATGTCCAGTCAAAATCAGCAGTCCACGCGCAATTACTATCAAAAGTTATTGTGTTGCCTGAAATCAAATAGGTTCCATTACAAAGTGCTGGAAATTTTTGAATGGCGCTTTGTCCATTAAACGAACCATTTATTAAATTCAATTGTACATTTGAACTATTTCCATTTCGTTCAAAAATTCCGGTATAATTTCCATTAGTATTTGGCGAAATCGTAACTTCTTCACTTTTGTTACAACTAATAGTAATAATTAGTAAAGTCAAGAAAAAAAAGATTTTTGTTTTCATAATGTTTTTTTTATTTGTTATTGATTTGATATTAATTTTTTGTGTTCATTTCTCGTAAACTGACGCCTAACGTTCCCAGGCTTTACGTCTGTTGCGGATTAAATAAACCTTAACTTTCGGTTTTGCACTGACTTCAAAGATTCAAAAGAAACTTTAAATTAAGCCCAAAACCCGCAATAGCCTAAAACCTGTGTTGGTAGCTGTTTTTTATATTAAATTTCTAAATATTATAATAACTAATGTCGTTAAAATTAATAATGTAATCGAGATTTTATTTATAGTTATTTCTGCGTCAATTATTTCCATCTTTTTATATAATCTTAATGTACTTAAATAAGTCATAGGTACAAAAACAGTAGGCAATAAACTAAACCAAACAGCAATTGGTAAATTAAGTAATGATACTCCAATAATTAAAAAAATGATTGGAAAAATTAATAGTTGTTTTTGACACTCTTTTTTATCAAATAGTTCTTCATTTTTATAGAATATAAACTCTTTAGATAAATATTGGAATAATTTTTTTGTAATTAGAAATGTGATAACTGCAATAATTATTGAAATGAAAAATGGCATTTTAAAGTAATTAAAAACTCGACCAGTATCACCATCTTTTATAAATGGAGCAATTAACATATAACCCAAAAAATTTAGAATATTACTCATACCAAACCATAATAAAAAAAGTTTCATTAAAGATGGTTTAATAAGTTTTATAGATATAAAAAGAATCAATATTCCAATTATTAATGAGAAAGTTGGTCCTGCTAAAGCAATTAACATTAATTGTTTTTCTGATGGTTCAATTAAAGGTTTAACATAATTATGATGCAGTTCAGGATTCAAATTAAAATATTCTGCAATTAAATAATGCGCTGATTCGTGCAAAATTATTGAAATTAATGATGTAGAAATTGCTATTAAAATACTATTTATTCCTAATGAATTGTTTTTTAAAGTCATTTTTTATTTTTTAGAGTTTACAAAGTTCAAACTTCTGAATTTTGAATATTCTTTTTAAATAAATTATTCTTAAATGTTGATTTTCTAGGATGAATCGTCATTTTTAGGATAAAATAGCAACCAACTAGTATATACGCCTGACAAAGTCCGACTTATCACCCCAAAATTGGGTAGATTGGCGAAAGTTTGTATCGCATTATTTATTTCAAATATAGTCTTTTTTATTAAAATTGTTTAATAAATAAATAATTATTGGTTGTTGCTATTTTAAGGTCAAGCTCCACAACTTCAATATAATATACTGTATCTATACATAACAATGCAGTATTGATATTAAACAATAAAAACTCTTTAATCAATAGTAGTTCATTCAAATGAATGGGTTTTAATGATTTTATAGTGATTTTCTCTGAAGAAGTTAGAAAATAATTTACATTACTTCGGTTAGAAATAAAAGTTAATGAGTTTAATCGAATGGAATAATGTTTACCAAACTTTCTTTTTATTAAAGTATTCAATACTTTATTTAATAGGACATAAACTTTTGAAATAGATATAGGTTGGTCAATCATATCATTTGAAGTTTATGTGCGGTTGATTTCACTTTCAAGACGGTGTTTGTTGATTTATTTGTTAGCCCGGATATTTGCCGGATTGATAATTTCTTTTTTAATAATTTCAAAACATCCGAATGTTTTTGGATTGTTTCTTCCTCGGTTTCAATAGAACCTGATTTTCTTCCCACTTTACCGCCATTATTAATATGATTACGATAGCCGGAAACCATCCTGCTTTTAGTTAGTTGTGCTTCCATATTAGCAACACTAAACAAAATCTGAACCATAAACATAGATAATGAATTGGGGGTTTTATCATCGTTCAATGTTTCCAAGTTGAAATTTTTAATGTAAATAGATACTTTTTTATCTGTCAATAGTTGAATGTTCTGCAAGGACTGAATTACCGAACGACCAATTCTACTTAATTCCCATACTAATACTTTATCAATTGCACCCTTTTCAATCTCTTCTAACATCTTTGAGAATATTGGTCGGTCTTCATTTTTCTTATAACCACTAACTTTTTCTTCATATACCTCAACGAGTTTGTAACCCATTTTGTTTGCATACTCAATAAGTTCATTTGTTTGTCTTTCGGTGTCCTGACGATTGCCTTCAGAACTCACTCTGGAATAGATTACTGCTTTTATCATAATGTCTCAATTTTATCCTTTGAATTTCGTTGAGGCTAACATACAGCGGAAAACCTATATGTCGGCGCCTGTTTTTGATATTTTTTTGAGACAGTAATTAAATTGAGACAACCTGTTGCGTTTTAGCTTGAGGTTAGTTATTGATTTTTATTTAAAGAATTTATTTTTCATCCATTTATTATTATTTACATATATTTGCATCAAATTATAATAAACACACATCGTTAAATTATAATAAACACACGACGACTTATTATAATAAACACACAGCACTATACTATAACAAATACACGATGGCAAAACCGGCAGAAAAACTAGCAGAATCACTAAAAGTTCTCCAAGCAATACAAAGTAAGGGCATTGTAGCTATTAAATCGGAAGATTTAAGTAGAACTCATAAAGACCGACTTATTGCTAATGGTTTCATAAGAGAAGTTATTAGAGGCTGGTACATTGCGGTAAATCCTGAAGAAAATAAAGGTAATAGTACCTCTTGGTTCACTTCTTATTGGGGGTTTTGCTCGAAGTTTTTGGAAGACCGATACGGTGATGATTATTGTATTTCTGCCGAACAGTCATTGTTGCTTCATTCAGGTAACGAGGTAGTTCCAAATCAGATGATAGTGCGGTCAGTTAAGGGTAAAAATAACAACACTTCTTTATTATTCAATACTTCGTTATTCTGTATGAAATCGCCACTATCAGAATTAGAAGGTGTAGAGGTTAAAAACGGATTGAGAATATTAAATCTATCTTCCTCTATTATTTATTGTTCTCCAACAATTTTTGTTAGTAATCCAATAGATGTGAGAACGGCATTAAGTATGATAAATGATGCTTCTGAAATTTTAGGATTATTATTAGATGGCGGGCATAGTTTGAAAGCCGGAAGAATAGTGGGGGCATTTAGAAATATAGGAAATTCTAAAATAGCAGATGAGATTTTGAAAACGATGAAGTCAGCAGGTTATGATGTGCGAGAAACAGACCCATTTGAGCAGAAAACGGCAATACCATTATATTCAAGAGAACGTTCCCCATATTGCAATAGAATCCGTTTAATGTGGGTTGAAATGCGAGATGAAGTAATTAAAGCTTTCCCAAAGCCATTAAATATTAATTTGATAGACAAAGCGACTTTTCTAAAAAATATTGACGATATCTACGTAACCGATGCGTACCACTCTTTATCAATTGAAAAATATAAAGTCACTCCGGAACTAATTGAAAAAGTCAAAAGTGGCAAATGGAATTTAGGTGATAATGAAGAAGATAAAAAACATAGAGACGCTATGGCTGCAAGAGGTTATTGGCTTGCTTTTAATAGTGTAAAAAATAGTATTGAAAAAATTATTGATGGCGGTGATTTAGGTAAGATACTTTCTGAAGAACATAGTGATTGGTTTAGAGAATTATTTTCGCCAAGTGTAACTTCAGGTATTTTAAAACCTTCTGATTTAGCAGGATACAGAAGACATCAAGTTTATATTGGACAATCACAACACGTACCAGTAAATGTGGATGCTGTAAGAGACGTAATGCCAATTTTATTTGAATTAATAGCCGAAGAACCTGAAGCATCTGTAAGAGCAGTTTTAGGACATTTCATATTTGTTTATATTCACCCTTATATGGATGGAAATGGTAGGATGGGCAGATTCTTAATGAATACATTATTAGCATCGGGAGGTTATAAATGGATGGTAATACCTGTTCAAAAAAGAGATGAATATATGAATTCCCTTGAAATGGCTAGCGTCAAACAAGATATAGAACCATTCGCTAAATTTATTGGAGATTTGGTAAAATTAACAATGGACGGTAAGCCTGTTGCGGAATTATAATAAAAAAAATTATAGCTAATATAAACCATTTGGTTCTTTAATTATTTTCTAAACTTTTTTTTGAAAAAAATCACCCTAAATGATGACTTTTTGAAATATTACTATATTTATTATAGTATAGAATATATGAGTTGAAATTAAATCAACTGGCAAACCCCACCACGAGAAGAAGAGGATATGAAGTGGGGGAAGATGTTTCTATTATTTAAAAAAATCCTTCTTGAACGGTTCTGGATAAAGAAGGTCGGGTCATACCGCAAAAACTCTGTTGGGCTGAGAAATCAGTTGAGCAACCACATTCAATTTAATTATTGGATGTCCTTACAAACAGTAAGGAGCCCAGCCCAGAGCGAAAGAGGAGATTATAGAACTTCCTTTTATTAATTATAATTTTAATAAATTATTTAATAACCTCAAGCCACCTAGCGAGAGGTTGATTTACTTAAATTATCTTCATTTAACTTTATTATAATGCTGTACAAACTTTCCAAATAAAAAAATTTATTTTATGCAGTACAGCAAAATTAGTCTCTATATTTTTGTCAAAGAATTCAGGTGGCCACCCATTCAAAAAACAATTTAAAGAACAATTTAAAAATTAATTATTATGACAACTTTCAAAACATTATTCCCTGATTCACAATTTGAATTCAACAAAACAAAGTACAACAACAAATCATACGCAATGGCATACTATGACTTGGTTAAAGATGTCCTTGAGGGCAAACACGGGGAGTTTGCAACTAAAAAAGATGCTTCAATAGCATTGGGAAGAACAATCTGTTTAGATTATAATGAATTACCTGAATCAGTACTAAAACAGAAGTTATACAAACCCCTTAATGATATTTATGTTGTAACCAATAAAGATATTAAAGGGTTTAATTCAGCTATTCAACGCATCTCTAAAAAACTTAAAGTTGAGGTGGTATTCTGATAAATACTATTCAAAATAAATAACCCCCAGTATAAGCTTATAGACTTATATTGGGGGTTATTTATTTAACAATCACAATTCCGGATTTCAATTCTTATTTTTTTATTTAAACCAAGGAAATAGCCATTTGGTCTATCTCGCATTGAACATACAAAACTTTTATCGTCATTCAACTTTAAAGTTGTTTCAATAGCATAAATCAAAGCGTCTGTAAATTGTTCATTGTTTTCAAAATCTTCTAAATGAATTTTGAACACTAGGGTTGAAGTTTTAGGATTTTTCATAAGATATCTTTAAAAATAAATATCTCACATAATCAAAAAACACTATAAATATTGGAGTTTAAAAAAGTTGAGCACGATGTTTTGCTCAACTTTTTGCTCAACTTTTTAATAAGAAACCCTTGTAAATACTGATACTTACAAGGGTTTTGTGGTGGTCCCACTTGGGCTCGAACCAAGGACCACCTGATTATGAGTCAGGTGCTCTAACCAACTGAGCTATAGGACCCATCTACTTCACTAACTTCAATTAATAATTGTGTTTTGTGAATAAAGCCAAGGCTTTTGTAGCGGATGCAATATTAAAACTATTTCTGCGATTCTGCAAACGATTCAAGAGATAACTTTTTACGATTATTCCGCTTCTTGACACAGCTCGATCAATACGCCATTGGTCGATTTAGGATGCAAAAAAACAACTAATTTATTGTCAGCACCCAGCTTGGGCTGCTCATTCAATATTATAAAACCCTCGCCTTTTAACCGTTCTATCTCTTCATAAATGTTGGCCACGTCAAAAGCAATATGATGAATCCCTTCACCTTTTTTCTGAATAAACTTGGCAATCGGACTGTCTTCACGAGTGGATTCTAACAACTCAATTTTATTGGGTCCATTCATAAAAAAAGAAGTTTTCACACCCTCACTTTCTACTTCTTCTTCTTTATAGGCTGGGACGCCCAATAGTTTTTCAAACAAAGCATTTGATGTACTAAGTGATTTCACAGCAATTCCAATATGTTCTATTTTTCTCATACCATTTCATTTACCACAAAGATAGAAAATAGCTAATGGGTATAATACGGATTTTATCAAATCGGGAAAAATTCAAATTCCGATTAAAGTTGTATTTTTGTCAAATGGAATCAAATAGACAGAAAAAAATAGGGAGTGTACTGCAAAAAGATTTAGTCGACATCTTACAAGGCGAAGTGCGTAAAAACGGAATTGCCAACTTAATCATCTCTGTTTCTAAAGTTAATGTCACTACAGATCTTTCTATTGCTAAAGTATTTTTAAGTGTTTTCCCGGCTGAAAAAGGCCCTGAATTATTAACTGCTATTCGTTCTAACACCCCTTTAATCAAGCACGATTTATCCCAACGGGTTAAACTACAATTGCGAAAAGTGCCCAATTTAATTTTCTATATTGACGACTCATTAGAATACATTGAGCAAATTGACCGCGCGCTTTCTGGTCAAGAAAATCCTATTGAAAATCGTGAATTATTAGCTAAACGCAAAAAATCGTAAGTGAATATTTCGCTCTACATTGCCCGTCGCTATTTATTTTCATTGAGCAAAAACACCTCAATAAATATCATTACGGGTATTGCCTCCTTAAGTATTATTGTAGGCGCAATGGCTCTTTTTGTAGTTTTATCGGTTTTTAGTGGATTGCGCACCTTCAGCCTCTCATTTTCTAATGAATTGGACCCCGACCTTAAATTATTTGCTAAAAAAGGAGAATATTTTACCCTACTTCCAGCGCAAATCCAACAACTTCAACAAGTAGAAGGTTTGGATCATTTCAGCAAAGTAGTAGAGAAAAGGGTGATGTTTCTTTTTGATGGAAAAACCCAATTTTCTTATTTAAAGGGAGTCGATAATCAATTTTCAAAAGTATCTAATGCTTCTGAAAAGTTGTTTAACGGGCAGTGGTTGAGCCCAAATTCTACGCAGGTTGTAATTGGCTATGGACTTTCTGAAAAACTTTCATTAGGACTTATGGATTACAACAATCCCTTTGAGGTATATGTTCCAAAACCGGGTCGTGGTGACTTGAGTTTAAATCCAGAAGACGCTTTCAATACCTTAATTCTATTTCCTGTTGGAATTTATGCAATTAATGAAGAATTGGACTCTAAATATGTTTTTGCAGACTTACGATTAACCCAAGAGTTGTTGCAATTAAAGCCAAATCAGGTTTCTAGTTTGGAAATTAAACTCAAACCAAATGCGAATGAAAAAGCGGTCATGACACAAATTGAATCGATTTTTCCAACCGCTTTGGTAAAAAACCGGGCCCAGCTTAACGAGACGTTATACAAGATGTTAAACTCTGAAAATATTGCTGTTTATTTAATTTTTACCTTAGTGATTATCATGGCGTTGTTTAGTTTGGCCGGTGCTTTAATCATGATGGTGTTGGACAAAAAAGGAAATTTAAAAACCCTCTATAATCTAGGTGTGGAAATAAAAGAACTTCGGCGTATTTTCTTGCTTCAAGGAACAATACTGAGTGTTTTGGGCGGGATATTAGGACTCGGATTGGGTTCAATTTTGGTTCTTCTTCAACAAAAGTTTCAACTTATAATGATTACACCATCGCTTGCCTATCCGATCGAATTTCACTGGGAAAACTTGGTTTTAGTTTTTGGGACTGTGGTAACTCTTGGTTTTATCTCGAGTTGGATTGCGAGCAGCCGGGTTTCAAAAAAGATAATGGACTAAATCACCAAACCCATAAAATGGGTCGCTATATCTTCAAACACGCGTAACAAATCATCACGGCCATCGGTTGTCACCAATCGGGTTTTGTATTCTTTGAAGTTGGGAATCCCCTTAAAATAATTGGTATAATGACGGCGCATTTCCACTATTCCTAAACGTTCTCCTTTCCATTCCATCGACCATAACAAATGATTGCGCGCTGCTTCTATACGATCTGTAATTGTGGGTGTTGGCAAGTGTTGACCTGTAGCGAAATACTGTTTGATTTCATTAAAAATCCAAGGATAACCAATCGCCGCGCGGCCAATCATTATTCCGTCTAAACCATATTTATTCTTGTACTCCAGCGCTTTTTCAGGAGAATCAATATCGCCGTTTCCAAATATGGGTATATGAATTCTCGGATTGTTTTTGACGCGCGCAATATGCGACCAATCCGAGTGACCTTTATACATTTGGGCGCGGGTTCTGCCATGAACCGTTAAGGCATGTATCCCCACATCTTGCAACCGTTCGGCTACTTCATCGATATTGATCGAATTTTCATCCCAGCCCAAACGGGTTTTCACCGTTACGGGTAAATGCGTACTTTTTACAACCGCTTTTGTCAAACGAACCATCAAGTCAACATCTTTCAAAACACCGGCACCGGCACCTTTGCAAACTACTTTTTTTACTGGACACCCAAAATTAATATCCAATAAATCGGGTTGAACCGTTTCTACAATTTTGGCACTGAGCGCCATCGCTTCTTCATCACCACCAAAAATTTGAATGCCTACAGGACGTTCATAATCGAAAATATCCAATTTCATCCGACTCTTAATCGCATCGCGAATGAGGCCCTCAGACGAAATAAATTCGGAATACATAAGGTCGGCACCATGCGTTTTGCACAATCGGCGAAACGGTGGATCACTCACATCCTCCATCGGCGCGAGTAGTAAAGGAAAATCTGGGAGTTCAATGTTTCCGATTTTGACCATAAAGAATACAATTCAGGAGGCAAAAATAAAACTATTCTCGCATTAATAAAGTGAAAATCAACCGAAAAGAAGTTAACCCATTGTAAATCAACTGCTAAAACTTAAAATTAAGCGCAAAAATATCCCTAGCTAAACCGACGCAATACACGCGATATTCTAAACTTTGCGTTATATTTGCAAGGTGTTGCGCTAGGGATTGCAGCTAAGTACCCCGCCGTTGCCGCTAGGCAGGCGTGTACTGCGAAAAGCCCGGTACGGAGGCACGACGGAAGCGTCCCAAGTATTATTTTAAATGATGTATTTTAAATTTTAATGCGCGACCATAAAAGGACTATTGACGATGAAAAATATTCGGAATTTTTGCATTATTGCCCACATTGACCACGGAAAAAGTACGTTGGCGGATCGCTTGTTGGACCAAACTCAGACTGTAACTGCGCGCGAAGCTCAAGCGCAATTGCTAGACAATATGGATTTGGAACGGGAACGAGGCATTACGATTAAAAGTCACGCCATTCAAATGGAATATACCCAAAATGGGGAAAAATATATTTTAAACTTAATTGATACCCCGGGTCACGTTGACTTTTCGTACGAAGTTTCACGTTCAATTGCTGCTTGCGAAGGAGCCTTGTTGATTGTAGATGCAGCACAAAGTATTCAAGCACAGACCATTTCCAATTTGTATTTAGCTTTAGAAAACGACTTGGAGATTATTCCTGTATTGAATAAAGTTGACTTACCTAGTGCCAACCCTGAAGAAGTGAGCGATGATATTGTGGATTTGTTGGGTTGTAAATTGGAAGACATCATCCATGCTTCGGGGAAAACGGGATTTGGTGTAGATAAAATTTTGGAAGCAATAATCGAGCGAATTCCTGCACCAAAAGGCAATAAAGAAGAGCCCTTGCAAGCTTTGATTTTTGACTCGGTATATAATCCGTTTCGTGGTATTGAAGTTATTTTTCGTGTGAAAAATGGAGAAATACGTAAGGGTCAGAAAATCAAATTCATGTCCACAGGCAATGAATATTTTGCAGACGAAATTGGTACCTTGAAACTGAATCAGGTTCCAAAAGAAGTGATTAGTTGTGGCGATGTAGGGTATTTAATTTCTGGGATTAAAGAGGCGAAAGACGTAAAAGTGGGTGACACGATTACCGATGCAAAAACGCCGACTACCCAAATGATTCAAGGATTTGAGGATGTAAAACCGATGGTTTTTGCCGGAATTTATCCCGTTGATACCGAAGATTATGAAGACTTACGCGCTTCGATGGAAAAATTACAATTGAACGATGCTTCGTTGGTTTTTGCCCCTGAGAGTTCGGCCGCTTTGGGCTTTGGTTTTCGATGTGGGTTCTTGGGAATGTTGCACTTGGAGATTATTCAAGAGCGTTTGGAACGGGAATTTAATATGACTGTAATTACAACCGTCCCCAACGTTTCGTATTTAGCCTATACCAAAAAAGATCCGGAAACAGCAATTATTGTTAACAATCCATCCGACTTGCCGGAACCTTCAAAACTGGACCGGGTTGAGGAGCCGTTTATCAAAGCTACAATCATTACCAAATCAGATTTCGTAGGAAATGTAATGAGTTTGTGTATTGAAAAAAGAGGAATCATTACCAATCAAACCTATTTAACTACGGAACGGGTTGAGTTGAATTTTGATATGCCTTTGGCAGAAATTGTTTTCGACTTTTACGACCGATTAAAAACCGTTTCCAAAGGTTATGCTTCTTTTGATTACCACCCCATAGGAATGCGAACTTCTAAATTAGTGCGTTTAGATGTACTGTTGAATGCCAATTCAGTAGATGCTTTATCGGCCTTAATCCATGAAGACAACGCCTATCATATTGGTAAGAAAATGTGTGAGAAATTACGCGAGTTGATCCCAAGACAGCAATTTGATATTCCGATTCAAGCCGCGATTGGGGCCAAAATCATTGCCCGTGAAACTATTAAAGCCTTGCGTAAAGACGTAACCGCAAAATGTTACGGGGGAGATATTTCGCGAAAGCGTAAGTTATTAGAAAAACAGAAAGCCGGTAAAAAACGTATGCGTCAGGTAGGTAACGTAGAAATCCCACAGTCGGCGTTTATGGCGGTGTTGAAGTTGAACGACTAGATTTTGACTATTTTAAATTTTGAATTATAAATGAAGTTCGGTTTTTGCCGGACTTTTTTTTGGGCAGCAGACACCTGTCCTTTTTTACGCGTATCCTCCCGCTCTTAGCTGTATCTCTGGCGACCCCTTTGGCAAGGAATCACCAGAGGATGCCGCTGCGATCGGGGCTGAATACACAACACCCATTTCAAAAATATAAACCCGATGTTTTAGTATTGGATTTCCATAAGGGTTAATGTACCTTTACCGCTTAAAACACATAAAACCATGTTGGAAGATAAAGCCCCACAACGAACACCGCTATCGCAATTGGGCGAATTTGGTTTAATTGCACATCTTACGGAAAAAGTGGAAGTTAGCCAGCCCACTACCCTAAAAGGTATAGGCGATGATGCTGCTGTTTTAAGCTTTGAAAACACCAAAACAGTAGTCTCAACCGACCTGTTGATAGAAGGCGTACATTTTGATTTGTCGTATATGCCGTTAAAGCATTTAGGATATAAAGCGGTGGTTGTTAATCTCTCTGATATTTGCGCGATGAATGCAACACCAACGCAAATTACGGTTTCAATTGCGGTTTCCAACCGATTTCCTTTGGAAGCTTTAGAAGAACTGTATGAAGGTATTCGTTTAGGGGCCAAAACCTATTCAGTTGATATTATCGGTGGCGACACCACTTCATCACAAAAAGGATTGATTATTTCAATTACTGCAATTGGAACTGCCCAAGAAAACGAATTGGTCTATCGCAACGGAGCCCAAGAATACGATTTGATTGTAGTAACGGGCGACTTGGGTTCGGCCTATATGGGCTTACAAGTTTTGGAACGAGAAAAGCAAGTTTTTCAAGTGAATCCATTAAATCAACCTGACCTAGACAACTATACTTATTTAATTGAACGTCAATTGAAACCAGAGGCGCGCACAGATATCAAAGGATTATTGGCGCAATTAGAGGTTCAACCCACTTCCATGATTGATATTTCTGACGGTTTATCCTCAGAATTGCTTCATTTGTGTAAAAACAGTTCCGTTGGTTGTAACTTGTTTGAAGAAAAATTACCCTTGGACCCTCAATTTATTGCTACATGTGAAGAATTTACTATTGACAGCACAACCTTGGCCATAAACGGGGGCGAAGATTATGAATTGTTATTTACGATTAAATTAGAAGATTTTGACAAAATCAAAGGGAATCCCCATTTAACTGTAATCGGACACATGACCCCAGAAAGTGAGGGCATGCATTTAGTCACACGTGCTAATACAAAGATTGAATTGAAGGCACGTGGTTGGAATGCACTTCAAACCGAAACCGAATAATAATTACAATAATAATCCGCGATCGCGCGCTACGGATACTAAGGAGGCATCGTCACTACCTGAAATTCCGAGAAGGTCTTTCAAGTTTTCTTTTCGTGTTTTTACCGAACTAGATGAGATCGTGATGTATAATGGGATATCATCGTAATTGACCCCTTTGTTTAAATAGTGTAATATTTGGCGGTCGATTACATCGATGTATACTTTTTCTTTTTGTTGGTTATTTAAGAATTTAATCACCGAATCACTATAATACGTATCACCATTAAGTATAGAGGTAAGGGCTAAAATCATACTATCAAAAGTCAGATCATTTTTAATAACTAATCCCAAGGGATTGATTTCTTCGATAATGGACATGACTTTCAAGCTTTCGGAATGCATAGTTAGAAGGGCAATTTTACATTCTGGCATCGTTTCCTTAATCAATTTGGCCAAATCTTCACCTGTATTAATGTTTTTCTCAGGATATTCTGGCATACTAACATCTAGGAATGCAACATCAAAGGGTTGTGGACTATTGCTAATCGTTTCAAAACCAGACTTGCAATCTGAAGCTTCAATAAAATTAAAGGTTATAGATTTATCGGGAAATAGGTTAATTACATTTTTATAGCCTTGGATGATAAACTGGTGATCATCGACAATTAAAATATTGATTGTTTGGGACATAGCAATATATATTTTTTGTTAATGTTTGATGTTTTTTTGCTCCAATGGAACTGTTATACTGATACGGGTACCTTTTCCTGGGGCAGATTTGATTTCGATAATTCCGTCACTTTCGTGGGTTCGGGTCACAATATTTTTAAGGCCGATCCCCTTACTTTTCTTATCAACTTCAAATCCTTCGCCATCATCGGTTATATTCAGCACTAAATTACCCTTTTTATCCTTACGGAATTCAACTTTTATAGTATTTGCTTTGGCGTACTTGTTGATGTTTTGTAAACATTCTTGAAGAATTCTATAAAGATTGATCTTGGTTGTATTGCTTAATATGTCCCAATCGACCTGCTCATCGAGAATCGTAGTAAGTTTGGCTGGATTAATTTTGGCTTGTTCTTCAAATAAATTATTGACGATAGCAACGAAATTATTGACCAATACATACTTTTCTCGGGAAAGTTCATGAGAGATTTCTCGTAAATCTTGTTCAATAACTTTTAATTCTTCTAGGCAATGAATTCGTTCTTGAATGGCTGCTTCATCTTCCCGGTGATTGAGGCCATCAAGGTTTAGGCGTAGGCCAAATAAACGACCTAAAACACCGTCATGTAATTCTTTTGCAATCCGATTTTTTTCAAGTACACGTCCTTCTTCAAGTTTGTTTTGTTGCGAAATGATAAGCTTATAAATATCTTCATTCGCGCGTTGCTGTGCCTGACGTAACAAAAGCTCACGACTTTTTGCCCGTTGGGCGCGCATAAAAAACAATAAAGTCCCAATAGCAATGGTTCCGATAAAATAATTGAGAATACTTCGATTTTTTTGCTCGAGTGAGTCTTTTTGCTGAAGAATTTCATCGGTTTCGAGCTCGATTCTAGCAAAACGATCCTTTGATTTTCTCTCCAGCATTTGTAGACTATCATTTAATTTAATGTAATAATCAGAATAATTTAAACTTTTCTTTTTATTAACATTTGAAGCCTGCTTATAAGCTGCAATTTTATATAAAGGTGTATTAAGCTTTAAAGCATTTTTTATTGCAATATCAGAATAGTATACAGAATTTATTGTGTCTTTTATACTAGCATAATATTCTGACAAATGAATATTAACAATTGTAATTGTACTTAAATCTTCAATTGAATCTTTTTTATCTAAAGATTCAAAAAATAAATCTGGTAAACCTGAAAATTGATTTGACTTTAGCTTTGAGTATGCTAAATTATCAATTATTATAGAATACAATCTAGGATTATCATCAATTAAATTTCTACTCTTTAAAGCAAGATTGTAATAATAAATTGATTTTTTATAATCTTTTAAATCATTATATAATAATCCTAAGTTGTTCAAACAATTAGATTCTTGATGTTCAAGATTATTTAAATTTCCTTTTTTTATTACATTTAATGCTTGTTTGTAATAATAAATTGCCCTACTATATTCTTTCAATTCAGCAGAAACTGAACCCAAAGTATTTAGAGTTGCATATAATTTTTGAAAATCATTACCATTCTTAAATATTTGATATGCTTTTCTTAAAGATAAATCTGCACCTAAGAAATCATTAATCTCTAACTGAACAATTCCTTTTTTTAATAATATAATAGGGTAATTTTTTTTATCTTTTATTTTATTGAAAACCTTTTCAGATCTAGTGTAAAAATAAAATGTGCTATCCAAATTATTTTTTTGATAATAATAATTACCTATGTATCTTAAAGACAAACCATAATATAAGCTGTCATTATATTTTAATGAATTTTCTAATAAAACTAAAGACGCACTTTTATACTTCCCCCAATCTTGAAATTCAAAATAATTATTTAAATATCTATCAAAATCTTTTAAATCTTTTTTTTTTAATTCCTTTGATAATTTATTAATAGCCTTATCATTATATTTTAATCTTTCCGTTAAACTTAAATCTTTGTTATAAATTTTACTATTAAAAAAATTTAAATCTTTTGAAGAAAATTGATCATCACTACTTGTTCCCTTTTTCTCACACGAAAAAAAAGAAACAAGCAACACAAGGTTAAATATTTTTATAAAGTTTTTCAATTATCGTTTTTACAAAAATAAAAAAAGCCAACATAAAATGTTGACTTTCTTAATACTTTTTATTAAATATATTAACTCCCAGTACCCACTTGACCACGGCCACCAATACTCAAACTACCTGTACCCACTTGGCCTCTACCGCCAATTTCATAACTACCTGTTCCCACTTGGCCTCTACCACCAATTTCATAACTACCTGTTCCTACTTGGCCTCTACCACCAATTTCAGAAGGAGTACTAAAGGATGTTAATATTAACATCATTGTAAATAATGCAGAAATAATTGCTGACTTTCTCATAATCGTATGCTTTACTAGTTATTATTAAATTTTAAATGGTTGAATTGCCTTTGATTTGAGGGTATTTCAACGGAGTAAAACTAGTATAGCACGGGAAGTCAATTGCTATTTCCGTGGGCGTTTTATGTGAATGTATGTCGTTTGGTAGTAAATGATACTCAAATTTTGGTGAATGCGCTATTTTTTGTATTTCACCGTAATAAAAGAACTATTTTAACTCAACTAATTGTATTTCAGGCTTTTAATTAATTCAATGGGATTCAACTATAATTTCGGTTCCTTGATTTCGATTGGTTAGGATTTCTATTTTGGCTTGAATTTGGGCTGCTCTTGTCTCCATGTTTTGCAATCCTATTCCTCTTTGTATGGAGTGCAATTCAAATCCTTTTCCGTCATCTTTAATCCTCAATTTTATTCGACCGTCAATTTGCGTAAAGGCAATTAAAATATTATCCGCTTTAGCATGTTTGGCTGTATTAAACAATGCTTCTTGGATCATACGCACCAAACATAATTTAGTTTCCGCTGGTAATTTTTCCCAATCCCAAGTATCCATTTCAAAAATTACATTTTGACCGTATATTTCATGATGAACAACTATGAGTTGTTCAATCATTTGTTTTAAGGATATATGTTCAAGTTGACTTTGGTTCGTGAGGTTGTGTGTGAGATTCCGAAGTTCAACCTCTACTTGTCGAATGTTTTCGATACCGTAGAGCGCATCATTTAAAGCATTAGGGTCTTGCGTAAAATTCAATTTAAACAATCTATAACGCACGCTAGCCAATTGATTTAACACATTATCATGGATTTCCATAGCTATTCGGCGTTGTTCTTTTTGGCGCGATTCAACTTCTATAGCTTGATTTTGGGTAATTAATTCTTGAATAATCTCATTACTTTTTTGATGTTTCTTATTTAGTTCATATTTACTTTTTATGATACGATTTCTGTAATTAATAAATATAATTGCTAAAATTAAAAAAATTATAACCCCTACCCATATTGCTTGATTTCTTTGGGTTTCTAGTTGCTTTTTTTCTTGTTCAATTTGATTTGTCTCAAGTTCAATTTTATAAAATCTATTTCTGGATAGATTTTCATTATTCTCTATTTTATTTTTTAATTTAAGATAGTCAAAAAATAAACTTTTATTATCTTCACTCTGCTCAATTATCTTCTCTAAAATATATAACTCACATCTATTAGCTTTAGATTTTTTTGCAAAATTTAATGATTGTTTTGACAATTCATTTGACTTTAAAGTATTTCCATTTTTTAAAAATATTTTTGATTCATTTATCAATAAATAAGATAACTCTTCAAAATTATTTACTTTAAAAAATGCTTTTTTTGCTTCTTCAAAACTCTCTAATGCTTTTTCCAGTTGATTATTTTGCAAATAACAATATCCTAAATTTGATTTTAACAAACCAAATAATTCTAAGTCACTATCCAATAAAACTTTTTTATTAGATAGTGCTTTTTTAAAATATGTTTTAGCGGTATCGAAAAGTCCCATCTCCTTGTAAACATTTCCAATATTATTTAAAAAAGCTTGTCTATGAAGATAACTCATGTGAATTTTATCCCTATTATCTATATAGTACTTATAAGCAATTTTGTGATATTTAATAGAGGAAATGTAATCGCCGCTACTTTTATAATTATTACCAAGAGCAATACATGAAATATAATATAATTTTTTGTCGTCAATCTGTTTAGATAATTCAATTATTTTTTTTAACTTGATTTCAGAACTATTATAGTCATTAAATTTAGATTCTAATTCTGCTAAACCATACAATGAAGATCCATATTCATTATATTTTTTTAGAATATCATAATCTTTTTTTGACTCATTAAAAAAATAATATGCAGAGTCAAGCATCCCTATCATTCTGAAATATGAAGCTTTATTTTTAAATAAATTTGCTTGTTCTAATACGTTTTTTTTAACTGGTTGCTTAGCAAAAGCAATATTGATTTTTCGAGATAAATTATAATTATTATTAAAATTTGATTCTTTGAAAATTTGATTTAACAATCTAATTCTTTGACTATCAACTTCTATTTTTAATGCTGAAAAATAAAGTTTATTCAAAATAAAATATTTTTTACTTTTTGAGTTGACTTTTTCTATTTCTTTTAATTGACTTTCTATTTTTTGTACATCATTTATCTCTACATTGTTATTATTGCATGACAAAAGAATAAAAATTAAAGAAGTTATAATAAGTGCTTTTTTCATAATTAAAAAACAGTTTTACAATGCATAAGTTAATCAATCCTACTTATTAATAAAAATTTAAAAAATCCCCTCCTCGGACAGGCGTAGAAAAAACAAAGAATCCGGGCTTATACAACAGAATTAACGAAAGTGACAATTCCGAGGAAAGGGATTTGAACTTATGTTTGGCTTATACCTTACAACTGGCGCTTAGATATCGTAAAATTATACTACCTGAACTTTACTATTGGTATACAAAAAGTGTAGAATTTGTTAAATTTCAAAGCTTTTTACACTTCCAATCCATCCACAACCCATTGATTTCTTGTTCAATACATTCCATTTCGCAAGATTTTAACCCAATACACCTCCATGCTTCATCAGGCCCATCAACCCAATCCTTTTTATCGTTTTGAATATACAACGCGATAACAATAATTGGTAGCTGATCATTTTGGATTTTGTTAAAATTTTCAATTGAAAAGTCCGTATAATTAAAAACAAACTCCTGCAAGGCTTTTTCAAAAATCGGCTTGGAATCAAAATAAAAAAGTAATGTATCAGACTGAACGGTAAGCCGGAACATAATTTTCCCGGATTCAATGTTAGCTGTTTCCTGTGCTACAGGTAAAGAATAAACAAATAAGGCAAATAATAAATAATGAACTTTGTAATCATGGCATTTATAGGTTTTAAATTTCAACATCAAATTTACACTATTCAAGAATTAACTTGAATTATAAGGCTTTTAACACTACAAATATAGAATCTTAAATTAACCTTTAGGTATACAAAAAGTGTACAATTTGTTAAATATATCCCTTCTTTTTGGCTATTTGAATGATATCCTCATCATTCCCTTTTTCGATCTCAAAAAAATCGCGAATTTGAGCTTTTCGTTTATCAATGGCGCTTTTAGATAGATTTAATTCGGCCATGATGTTTTTTGTTTTTAATCCTTTAGCAATTAACTTAATCAACTCCCTATTGGTCGTGTCAAATATGCGATAATTTGACAGTAATTGATTTTTCAATTCTAAAACGGTTTTCGTATAACATTTACCGCCTTGGTAAACCGCCTCAAATGCTTCTAATAATTCCATTGAAGTGAAATCACTTTTAATCATAATCGCCTCCGCGCGCGATTCGACAATGACTTTATACAACATCAAAGCTTCAGAATGTGACGTTAATATCATTAATTTAGCTTGAGGCTGAAATTGGCGAACAAATTGCACTAAATCATACCCATTTTGAATTTCCAGCGCTTCATAAGGCGGCAAGGTGTAATCTAAAATAATTACGTCAAACTTTTGACTGTTTGCTGGGTTGCTTAGGGCTTCATATCCTTGCTGGGCATCAAGAGCCTCTGTAATGTGCAAGGTTGCATTTAAACGGTTGTTTGAAAGGATCGTTTTATATCCTTCAATAATTGACATGTGGTCATCAATAATTAAAATTTGTATATCCATGGCTTATAAATTTGAACAAAAAAAAGGAAAATAATTTATATCTCCAAATAATTTCCAGACGCTATGCTACTGATTATCTGCTCAATATTGTCTTTGTACGATTTTGAAAAGGGAATTTTGACCGAAGAATTTTTTATATGACAAACGGAATTCCCTGTGTGAATACGAGCAATGTAATTGCAGTTTACAATATAACTGTTATGGATTCGTACAAAAGGATGTTGAAGCACACTTTCAAAATGTTTTAAAGTTTTGAATGCTGTTATCATTTCTCCTGAATTTAAATGAATATCTGTTGAATTGTTATCGGCTTGCAAATAACAAATTTCTGCAGCATCAATATAGCGGTAATCCCCATACGATTTTACGCATATCACCAAGGGTTTTTGAATGGGTTGCTCGGCAATTCTTTGCGTTGTGTTTTTCTCACCGGATTCATCCAGAGTCTTGGCTAATTCATTATTTTCTGGTAAATGTGTCGCTTCCTCAGGTAGTTCGCTTTGTTCTTGAATCGGTTCGGGCAAATCATTATCAACTAAAATTGTTCGGGCTTCATCAGCAACATGGTTGATATTATTGGGAGGCACCATTTGATTTTTTATAGGCTGCCCTTCACCAATTTCTTTTTCAAAACGCAAAAGTGTTTTACGAAGATCTTTAACAGCAATAGGATGTATCAAATAATCAAAAACGCCAAATTGGAATGCCGTAGGGCATTGGGTATGATCTTTCGTAGTGATAATTATTTTTGGAAGTTGTAAAAGATACCGATGTAATTCACTGATGAAATGCAAGGATAAGCCAGATTCTTGCTCTTTAGGATTAATTTCTAAAAAGATAAAATCCGGCCGATGTTCCAATACGAGATCGACACCCGCATCACTGTTGGCGGCACTTCCCATACATCTCATATAAGGAAAATTAACAGCAGTTGCCATAGTTTTCTTTATATGATTTGGATTATCATCGATAATAACAAAGGTAAACGTCCTCAATTGCTTTTACTTTTTAGCAAAGCGTTAGTCCTTTTTTTCAAAATGGATTAAGTTTAATTATAAAAATCATTGATAGCTGGGGCTAACGGATTCAATTGGTAAAATAACTAGCTTTTATAACCTCTATTTCTATTTCAACGCTCCCTTATTTAATATCAAAAGACCCGTTACTCGTAGAAAACTTGAAGCGCTTTTATTGGCTAATCAACTGAAAATACTGCAGCAATTCAACCAATTTAACCTATGAATTTGCTTCAATGAATTTAGAAACATTATGACTCTAGTGAAAAGTGAAACAATTACTATTTTTGAACAATTTTATAAACAAAAAAAGCGGCCGTTTAATGCCGCTTTTTATTTTGCTTTTCTTGATTATTTCGAACGTAATAACCAATTGCGCATAGAAACTTCAGTATTGATTATTGCTCGTAATTCAGTTATTTTAACACGATCTTGAATCATTGTATCTCGATGACGTAGGGTTACCGTTTGGTCTTCTAACGATTGATGATCTACGGTTATGCAAAATGGGGTTCCTAAAGCATCTTGTCGGCGGTAACGACGACCAACCGCATCTTTTTCATCATACGCTACGTTAAAATCCCATTTTAATTCTTCAATAATTTCGCGTGCCAATTCGGGTAGTCCGTCTTTTTTAACCAAGGGCAATACCGCTGCTTTTGTAGGAGCTAAAACACTCGGTAAACGCAACACCGTTCGCGTACTTCCATCTTCTAGTGTTTCTTCCTGTAACGATTTTGAAAATACCGCCAAAAACATACGGTCTAAACCCACCGAAGTTTCAACGACATAGGGAACATAGTTTTTGTTTTCTTCAGTGTCAAAATATTGTAATTTTTTTCCTGAATACTGCTCATGGGCTTTCAAATCAAAGTCGGTTCGCGAATGAATCCCTTCCAACTCTTTAAATCCAAATGGAAAATTGAACTCAATATCGGCGGCGGCATTCGCATAATGTGCTAATTTTTCATGATCATGAAAGCGGTAATTTTCAGCGCCTAAACCTAACGATTGGTGCCATTTTAAACGCGTTTCTTTCCAATATTGATACCATTTCATCTCTTCACCTGGCTTGACAAAAAACTGCATTTCCATCTGTTCAAATTCACGCATACGGAAAATAAATTGACGTGCCACAATTTCATTACGAAATGCTTTACCCGTTTGGGCAATTCCAAAAGGAATCTTCATACGACCCGTTTTTTGAACATTTAAGAAATTCACAAAAATTCCCTGTGCCGTTTCGGGACGGAGGTATAAATCCATCGCATTTTCTGCTGCTGCGCCCAATTTAGTGCCAAACATCAAATTGAACTGCCGTACTTCAGTCCAATTTTTGGAACCCGTATCGGGATCGACAATCGCTAATTCTTCAATCAATGCTTTTACATCCTCCAAATCACCACTGTCTAAAGAACGTGCCATGCGTTCTAAAATGGTTTTCTTTTGGGTTAAATACTCAACTACACGTCCATTTGTAGTAATAAACTGCTGTTCATCAAATGAAGCTCCAAATCGTTCACGGGCTTTATCGATTTCCTTTTGTGCTTTTTGTTGCAATTTTTCGCAATAATCTTCAATTAGCACATCGGCGCGAAAGCGTTTTTTGGAATCTTTATTATCAATCAACGGATCATTGAATGCATCAACGTGACCAGAAGCTTTCCAAGTGGTAGGATGCATTAGTATTGCCGCATCAATTCCCACAATATTTTCGTGCATCTGCACCATTGCTTTCCACCAATATTCGCGGATGTTTTTCTTTAATTCTACTCCATTTTGAGCATAATCGTATACGGCGCTTAAACCGTCATAAATTTCGCTAGAAGGGAAAATAAACCCGTATTCTTTTGCATGCGAAATTACATTTTTGAATAGATCTTCTTGTTTTGCCATAGTGGTGCAAAAATATAAAAAGTGCCGTGAAATCGTATGTTAATCAAGGAATTTTCTATCTTTATGACTTTATTTATACGCCTATGTTATCACATCTTATTCGCCTCTTTTATCCAGAGACATGTGCCGCTTGTCGTGGTTTTTTAATTTCTGAAGAATGGGTGCTCTGCAGTCATTGTCGGCATGTACTCCCTGTAACTTCTCACCATGCTGTTGCTGAAAATGAAATTGTTCGAAAATTTTATGGACGAATCCCTATTGTTTTTGGAGGCTCATTACTTTATTTCCACAAAGAAAGTTTAGTACAATCGTTGATTCATGAACTCAAATAGAAAGGAAATGAAGCTGTAGGAACCGCCCTAGGCTTATGGCATAGTTCCGTACTTAATTCAAGCATACTCAACCCAGCACCCGATTATATCATTCCTGTACCGTTACACCCCAGAAAACAAAGGCAACGGGGTTATAATCAAGTGACTTCCTATGGCAAGGCATTAGCTGAAAGTTGGTCCATCCCATTTGAGGACACTATCCTTAGGAGAAATTTATATTCGAAAACGCAAACTAAAAAATCAATTATTGGGCGCGCTGAAATTGTACAGTCCATTTTTAGCGTTAACTTCAACGAAAATCACTACCATAAACATTTCGTTTTGGTTGATGATGTAATTACTACGGGCTCTACTCTTGAAGCTTGTGCGCGTGAACTATTAAAGATTCCTGGCGCAAAAATTAGTGTTCTTTGTATGGCCATGAGTCAATAAATCGTTAATTCTGATGAAAAAGATTTCCCAAACACCAATTATAATTGTTACTTTGCAACGTAAAATTTTGATTTCATGCGCAAACAAGTAGCCGTATTTGCTTCCTTGGTTTTGTTGACCGTACTCATTCCTTCTTGTGCTCGTCGTGGATCTATATCTGGTGGACCAAAAGACACCATTCCACCCCGAATGTTGTTTAGTATTCCTAAAAATTTAAGCACAAACTTTAATGGGAATGAAATCCGAATTCAATTTGATGAATATGTTAAGCTAAAAGATATTCAGAAGCAACTTGTGGTTTCTCCACCCATGAAAATAGCGCCTGAAGTTAGTCCGCAAACGGCAAGTAAAACATTAACAATTAAAATTAAAGATACGTTAAAGCCCAACACCACATACAGTTTTAATTTTGGGCGGAGCATACAAGATAATAACGAAGGAAATCCGTATCCCCAATTTCGCTATGTGGTCGCAACCGGACCAACCCTTGATTCTTTACAATTAAGCGTTAAAATTAAAGATGCATTGGCCCAAAACACCGATAATTTCGTTTCGATAATGCTTTATGAAGTTAATGACACGTATAATGATTCAATTGTATTTAAAAAACCGCCTCAATATATTGTCAATAGTCTTGATAGCTTGAAAATAATGCGATTTGAAAACATTAAAGCGGGTAAATACCGACTTATCGCTGTAACTGATTTGAATAAAAACAATACGTTTGATCCTAAAAATGAAAAAATCGGATTTCAAAAAGATATTGTATCGATTCCAAATGATACGGTTTTTGAATTGGAATTATTTAAAGAACGGAAACCTTTAAAAATCACAACTTCCGCCCATGTAAAAGCTTCTAGAGTATTACTTGGACACCAAGGAACCCTTGAAAAAAATAAAATCACATTAAATCGCGGAACGGAAATCATCCCTCATAAAGTAACAAAATTACAGGGAAAAGATTCGGTTGAAGTTTGGTTTGCTGCCCAAAAAAACGATTCCCTTACCTTAACCGTGCTTGAAAATAAGTATAAAAAACAATTTGGATTTCGAGTAAAAGATTTTAAAAAAGATAGTTTATCCATTGCTATTGAACCGAAAGGGACCTTGCATTTTAGAGATACCTTACGTATTCGGACGAGTATTCCACTTCAATCTTGGGAGGTCTCAAAAATAAAATTGTATCGAAAAGATTCTACCCTAGTAAATTACAAACCTTTTTATTCAGAAATTAATAAAGAGTTGGCGTTAATTTTTGATAAAGAACCCAATCAGAAGTACAAATTACACCTTTTACCTGGGGCACTACTCGATGATTTCGGGAAACAAAACGATACCATAAAATATGAAACCAACACATTAGATTATGCCGATTATGGCAATTTAAAATTGGTCCTCCAAAATGTAAAACGATTTCCTATATTGGTTGAATTGACCGACAAAACCGGTAAAATTTTAGCTTCTTCCTATAGTGAAAAATCCAATGAAATCAACTTCGATTTAGTACAACCTAATGCTTTTACTGTTCGCATCATTTATGATGACGACAAAGATCAAAAATGGACGCCTGGAAATTTTATTGAACAACGGCAAAGTGAAGAGGTATTTTATTATCCCGAAACGATCGACGTCCGCATGAATTGGGATGCGGAACAGCTGATCGATTTAAACGGAAATTAATCCCAATGTATGGTGTCGCGATCCTCTAAAAAAGGAAATTTTTTGCGATTTTCTTCTAATGTTTTTTTATTCAATTCCACATAGTAAATAGCATCGTTTTGTTGGGGCGCTAAACTATAGTTTCCAAAACAATCGATAGCTTGTGAATGGCCTACATAGCAATGGTTATTTCCATCTTGGCCAACCCTGTTGACGCCAAGCGTATAACACATGTTTTCGACAGCTCTAGCGCGCAATAATAGATCCCAGGCTTGTATTCTAGGCTGCGGCCAATTGGCCACGTAAAGTAAGATATCATAATTTTCAGTATTGCGGGAATACGCGGGAAATCGAAGATCATAGCAAATTAATGGACAAATTTTCCATCCTTTATAAGTTACGATTAAGCGTTCTTTTCCAGCTGTGTATACCTGATGTTCACCGGCTAAAGTAAATCGATGCCGTTTATTATAAATTTCTAGTTTACCGTCAGGATGAACAAAAAATAATCGGTTGTAAAAGTGTCCATTGTCTTCCACGGCTATACTTCCTATTAGTGCTGCATGTAACTTTTTTGCCCAAGATTGCATCCAAACTACCGTTGGACCATCCATTGATTCTGCACAAAATTGCGGTTGCATGGTAAAACCTGTAGTAAACATTTCCGGGAGTACAATTAAGTCGGTTTCTGGCAAAATTGTATTGAATTTTTCATCAAATAGTGTGCGATTTGCACTTGGATTTTCCCAAATAGATTCTGACTGTACAATGGCGATTTTCATGGCTACTTGATTTCGATTTCGTCAATAAATATAAATGCATCGCCGCCTACACCTATATGCCAATCGGGTAATTTTCCAAAATTATACGCTTTTACTTTGATGTAGCGAGCAGATAATATTTTATCCAAATTAAAGGCAAAATCTTGAATTGAATTGGTGTCGTTTTTTGGGTCTAAGGTATTGTGGACTGTTCCAACTAAAGTAAAGTTTATCCCATCTAATGATGAAAAATACTCAACTTTGCTCGGCATTAAAATCCACGAACGGCTATCTTGTAAGCAAAAAGCTTTAATACTTGAAACAGGTTTGACTGCTTGCATATCTACTATAGCTTCAAAATCTTGTGATTGATAGCCTTGCCAATCGCCTTTCCTCCAATTGGTCGTACCGTGGATACCATCAAGCAATCCTTCTGGACCACCGGCATGATATTGCGGGTTGTATTTGGATTGAATGGCAATCGTATATGTATTGGGTTTTTTATAAAAAGTAGCCTCAACGGTAGCGCTTTGGGTAGTTTTATTTTTAGAAAAAGCTTTAATCGTAGCCGTTTTGGAAATCGTAAGAGGTTGGGTATATTGAAAAGAAACTCCAACTATTTTTTGAACCTCATCTGGATATGAAATAGAATAGTAAAGTTCATCCTTAGGGTTTTGGGACATCAATTCAACGCGCAAAGTATCTTTAAACGATTTACTTGTTGCTTGAAACACGGGGACAGGAAGTAGCGGGATTGCGGCACTAATTTCTTCTACTTTTGTGAATTGGGAATAGGTTGAACTTCTACTTTGAAGCAGTTGTTCTTTCATTTTACTAGGCAATAAAAAAATTCGATTGGATATCCCATTTACAACCTCTTTTTGGTACTCAACAATACTTTTTCCGGTTTCATCTTTTATGACAATCCCATCAAATAAAGGCGTTATACTCTCCCATTTTTCCTCACCAGGGGTAACCGAATAAATTCCCATTGAACTCAACACATACCAAGCGCTCATTTGTCCGCAGTCTTCATTTCCAATCAAACCATCTGGGGTGTTTTTGTAAAAATTATGAAGAATATAATGAACTTTTTCTCGGGTTTTCTCGGGTTTGCCTATATAGTTATATAAATAGGTCATGTGGTGACTGGGTTCGTTTCCATGGGCATACTGCCCAATAAGTCCCGTTACATCAACTTGTTCGCGACCGGTTGTTTTACTTTCACTTGTAAACATTTCATCCAATTTAGCTTCAAATTGAGCAGGACCACCATAGGCTTCAATCATACCAGGGATGTCTTGAGGTACAAAAAATGAATATTGCCAACTGTTGCCCTCCGTGAAATTATTGTTGATTTCCCGTGGATCAAAAGGCTTGTCCCAACCGCCATTCTTTTTGGGTCGCATAAACCCAACGTTCCAATCAAAAACATTTTTCCACGATTGTGAACGCTTCATAAAATAGGTATACTCTTCTGATTTGCCCAAAATTTTTGCCATTTGCGCAATACACCAATCATCATAAGCATATTCTAAAGTTTTAGAAACACTTTCGTGTTCGTCGTCCATAGCTATAAAGCCCTGTTGTTTATAAGCTGCTAATCCCAAATGATCCAGCATTGCCGAATGTTTTGAAGCTTCAAAAGCTTTTTCATAATCAAATCCTTGAATTCCTTTAGCCATCGCATCAGCAATAACCGAAACGGCATGGTACCCAATCATACAATCGGTTTCATTAGAGGCCAATTCCCAAACGGGTAAACGTCCCCCTTGTTCATATTGTTTGAGGAATGTATTAATATAATCGGCAGTACGTTTTTTATCAATTAAGGTATATAAAGGATGCGCTGCACGAAAGGTATCCCATAGCGAAAACACCGAATAATAAGTAAATCCTTCCGCTTTATGAATTAAGTTGTCGCGACCTCTATAGGAACCGTCAATATCTTGCGCCACATTGGGCTGCATCATTGTGTGGTATAAAGCAGTATAAAAAATGGCTTTTTTATCGGTATCCGTTGATGTAATCTGAATTTTAGCCAGTTCTTGATCCCACGAACGAGCCGCTTCTTGCACCACTTTTTCAAAATCCCAATGCGGAATCTCAGCGCTATTTAGCTTTGCGCCTTCATAAGATGTCGGAGAAAGTGAGACTTTAACTTTAATCTTATCTCCGGTATTTACTTTTTTACTCAATGCAATTTTCACTTCGGTCCCCGAATAAAATCCATTTTTATTTTCAGCATTACCTAATGCTTTCGTAACGGTCATCGGTGTATCAAATTCAATTCGAGCATACACATATTGATCTTTTGCCCAAGCTTCACTGCGACGTAAAATTTCAATAGTTGTGGCATCTACTAGACGAATAGCCCCATAGAGCAACTTATCCCGATGATTCAAATCGATAATCAAACTAGCTTTTCCAGATTTAGAGAATGTATATTCATGAAATCCAACTCGAGTGGATGCGGTTAAACGAACGTCTATTTGGTGTTTATCTAAATGTACTTGATAATATCCAGCTGCCGCTTTTTCTTTTTTATGTGAAAATGGCGAAGAATATTGACTGGGTACAAATGAAATGTTATCCATCGTAGGCATAAGCATGATGTCACCGTAATCGGAGCAGCCGGTTCCATTTAAATGCGTATGGGAAAACCCGAAGATTACCGGATCAGAATAATGGTAGCCTGAACATCCGTCCCAGCTTCCATCGATACGGGTATCGGGAGAAAGTTGCACCATGCCATAGGGTAAAGTTGCGCCAGGAAAGGTATGTCCGTGACCATCAGTGCCAATCATTGGGTTAACATACTGCGATAAATGCTGAGCCGTTGCAGTTAACGCCCATCCACTCAACAATAGGGAGAATAGGAATTTCATAGGTAATCATTTGTTATTTTCAAATATACGTTTTTTTGTGCGTTTAAGCGGTAGTATTGCCCTATGAGCAAGTCGTCAAAAATAAAAAAAGCACCCCGTTATGGAGTGCTTTCGTATGAATTAACCTTTTATGTGGGACTTATTTAATACTTGCTTTTAAATATTCACGATTCATTCGTGCAATGTTTTCTAAAGAAATTCCTTTTGGGCATTCAATTTCGCAAGCTCCCGTATTGGTACAATTTCCGAATCCTTCTTCGTCCATTTGGCGTACCATATTTAAAACCCGTTGCGTTGCTTCTACTTTACCTTGTGGCAATAATGCATACTGAGACACTTTTGCCCCTACGAATAACATTGCAGAACCATTCTTACATGTGGCAACACAAGCGCCACAACCGATACAAGCGGCTGCTTCAAATGCTTTGTCGGCATCGTCTTTTGGTATGGGAATGGTATTTGCATCAATCGTACGACCCGAAGTGTTAACCGAAACGAAACCACCCGCTTGTTGGATACGATCAAAGGAACTGCGATCTACCACCAAGTCTTTGATGATAGGAAATGCGCGACTTCTCCAGGGCTCTACATAAATAGTATCGCCATCTTTAAACATACGCATATGCAATTGACACGTAGTGATTCCTGTGTCGGGTCCATGGGCGCGACCGTTGATATACAACGAACACATTCCGCAGATTCCTTCACGACAGTCGTGATCAAACGCTATTGGCTCTTGTTTTTGTGCTATTAATTGCTCATTTAATTGGTCTAACATTTCCAAGAATGAGCTATCGGTAGATACATTATCTAATTTATAGTCTACCAATTGACCTTTGGCATTGCCATTTTTTTGACGCCAAATTTTCAAATTTATGTTGATGTTCTTTTTAGAAGCCATGTCTCCGATTATTTATAGTTTCTAGCTGCAATTTTAATAAACTCGTATTTCAGTTCTTCTTTATGAAGTTCTGCTTTACTAATATCTTGACCTTTATATTCCCAAGCTCCAACAAATGAAAAGTTGGCATCATCGCGCAAAGTTTCGCCTTCAGCATCTTGGTACTCTTCACGGAAGTGCCCTCCACAAGACTCATTACGTTGTAGTGCATCCATCGCCATTAACTGTCCTAATTCGATAAAATCAGCAACACGCATCGCTTTGTCTAATTCAGGATTTAATTCATCTGCGCTTCCAGGAACATAAACTTCCTTATAGAATTCTTCGCGTAAAGCGGCAATTTCACGGATAGCTTCATTCAAGCCTTCAGTGTTACGACCCATCCCTACTTTATTCCACATGATCAATCCTAAACGTTTATGGAAGTGATCCACTGATTTTGAACCGTTGTTGTTTAAGAAGTTGTTGATTTGATCTTTTACTCGTTGCTCGGCTTCATCAAATTCTGGAGAATTTATAGAAATTTTCCCTGTACGAATATCGTCTGCCAAGTAATTAGAAACGGTATACGGTAAAACAAAATAACCATCAGCTAGTCCTTGCATCAAAGCAGAAGCTCCCAAACGGTTTGCTCCGTGGTCAGAGAAATTTGCTTCCCCTGCGACAAAACAACCTGGAATAGTTGATTGTAAATTGTAGTCAACCCAAACTCCACCCATAGTATAGTGAACCGCAGGATAGATTTTCATAGGCGTTTCATATGGATTTTCGTCGGTAATTTTCTGGTACATCGTAAACAAGTTACCATACTTTTCTTCCAACCATTTTTTCCCTAAACGCGTAATTTCTTCCGCGGAAGGATTATGATTACCTGCTGCATAAGCCGCTTGTTTTCCTTTGTTTTGAATCTCAGTAGAAAAATCCAAATAAACTCCTTCGTTGGTGTCATTTGCCTCAATACCAAATCCTGCATCACAACGCTCTTTTGCAGCACGCGACGCCACGTCACGCGGAACTAAGTTACCAAATGCTGGATATCTTCTTTCTAAAAAGTAATCGCGATCTTCTTCGGCTATTTGAGTGGGTTTTAACTGACCCGCACGAATGGCTTCTGCATCTTCTTTTTTCTTAGGTACCCAAATACGCCCTGAATTGCGAAGCGATTCAGACATCAAGGTCAATTTGGATTGGTTCGTTCCATGAACAGGAATACAAGTAGGATGAATTTGAACAAAACAAGGGTTTGCAAATAAAGCTCCTTGACGGTGAATTTTCCATGCTGCTGTAACGTTACTTCCCATTGCATTGGTCGACAAGAAATAAACATTTCCATAACCTCCCGATGCAATGATCACTGCATGTGCAGAATGACGCTCGATTTCACCCGTAACTAAGTTGCGTGCGATTATTCCTCGAGCTTTACCATCGATCTTTACTAAATCCAACATCTCATGACGGTGAAACATTTGAACACGTCCTAAACCAATTTGACGTGACAATGCCGAATAGGCTCCTAGCAACAACTGTTGACCCGTTTGTCCAGCTGCATAAAATGTACGTTGCACTTGTGTTCCTCCAAAAGAACGATTGTCCAACATACCTCCGTATTCACGAGCAAAGGGGACACCTTGTGCTACACATTGGTCAATAATATTTCCTGAAACTTCGGCTAATCGGTGTACGTTTGCCTCACGCGCACGGTAGTCACCACCTTTAATTGTATCGTAAAATAAACGGTAGGTTGAATCCCCATCGTTTTGGTAATTTTTAGCAGCATTAATTCCACCTTGAGCAGCAATCGAGTGCGCGCGACGTGGAGAATCTTGAAAACAAAACGCTTTTACATTGTACCCCATTTCACCTAGAGAAGCCGCTGCGGATGCCCCAGCTAAACCCGTTCCTACAACAATAATGTCAATTTTTGGACGGTTATTAGGAGCCACTAATTTTAAGTTATTCTTGTGATTGGTCCACTTCTCTGAAATGTGACCTACCGGTATTTTCGAATCTAACTTCATAATGCGATGTTGATTATTTTAAGAAAAAGTGAATGTAAACAGGAATGGCAGCAAATAAAGCCGGAACTACAATGGCAAACGCTGTTCCGAAGAATTTGATTGCTGGAGTAAATTTACGACTAGTTGCTCCCAAAGATTGAAAGGCACTTTGAAAACCATGTAATAAATGGAAGGCTAAAACCAACATTGCTGCAACATACAACAATGTAGCCATCAAACCCGTTTTGGCATCTTTGAAAAACGCTACTGTAATTTTGTGCAAATCTTTCATTCCAACAAAAATGACTTCTCCTTTTTCATCCGTAATTGTGGTAAGATCCTTTTGCACCAAACGGTATTGCTTCAAAGTCATCGGATCAATAGTTCCTTCTGGAGTTAATGGAAACATTGGATTGGGTGAACCTAAAATACCAATAGCCATTTTTTGCGTAACCCCCATATTTGAAATTTCTTTACTTGCTAGAGGCATATTTTTATCAAAATGCATCTTAGCCCAGAAATTTACCATGTGTGTTACAATAAAAATTAAAATAACAGTCCCTAAAACCGCCATATTACGTGATGCAAATGAACTGTTAGCCGAAGGATTGGATTTTGCATAACCCACAGGGCGCGCTGCCTTATTTTGAAAAGCCAACATAATCCCATCGATTGCATGGAAGATAATTGAGAGGTACGTTAAATACGATAAAATTTTAACTGCTGGATTTGAGGTCATGAACAATGCATACTCATTAAAATGTTTTGCATCGCTGAAAATCAATTGTAGATTTCCCAACAAGTGACCTGTCAAAAACAAGCATAAAAATAAACCCGTAAGAGCCATCCAGTATTTTTTTGTGATGGACGACTTCAAAAGTGCAGATTTTGCCATAATTATTCGTTGATTATAACTGTTTTTTAAAAAATCAAACAAAAATAAGGCTTCTTGTACTTAACTACAACCTTTTGAGGCTAATTTATAATGAATTTAAAAAGCGTTTAACGCCTATTGAAAATCAACTATTTATGACCGAAAATTGGAAGATTTATTTAACATAGGTTGGAATTAATCCACGTAAACCCATATCGACAACCGACTCCCCAGCAGAAGGTTCGTATTTTCCATCGGGTGTTGTATCTATCCACTCAAAACTTTGGTTGGTCGAAAGCGACATGGTTACTACTACATCGTTCGTTTCATTTCCAGAAATTTGTAAAGGCACAGCAAATTGTCCAGTTACCACACAGGAACCCGCCGGTATAGGTGATGTAGCAGCTAACGGATTAGGTACAGTTGTAGCGCCTTCGGGGGCTTGACCCGAACTTGAATACGGAAAATCATTTAAAGCAAATGCCCAATAACCTTGAGCGCGATTACCGTTAACAGTAAAAAAATTATTGCCTATTGAATGATTGGTTATATAGGTTTTAAATCCCACAAAACTTGCTAAAGTCCCCAAGTAATCAGCTCCCGAATGCCGTACAGCAATCCTATAATTTTGATATGATAACGAAACACGCATCCATTGATAGCTTCCAGCAGCAACTTGTTTTAGTGGTATTTTCAAAAAAACTTCATCTTCTGCCACTACCTTTGCCTGATTAAAATCAATTGCATTTGCACCGCCTGCAATTGTTTCGGGCGCATGATACAAAATGGTGCCTTGGCCCAATTGGGTATTGGCGGTTGGAGCTAATTCTACATAATGTGAAGAAATTGTATTAAAAACGGGAGATTGGGCAGCATGTCCAGTAGGGACGGATGCAATTTGACCCAAATTATTCAATCGCTCTTGCGTGGGATCGAACTTAAATTTTAAGATTAAATAATGGGTATTTGGCGTCTCTTCTTTTTCACACGAATAAAACGGTAAAAAAAGCAACACTGCAACTACAAGCGCAATCAGTTTCTTCATACGAGTTCGATTAAGATATAAACAAGACAAACCTAGTAACTCTTTGTTACATCTTCATCGATAACGAGTATAAAGTCGGCTTTATTGTAATGCTCTGAATCTAATTTATCAATATCCTTTTGCTCAACTGTCGCAATTGTAATAATCTTTGTTCCGGGCTTATAGGATTGTAAATACCAACTAATTCCCTCAAAATAATCTGAATGATAGGTGCCGTT
Organism: Flavobacterium sp.; assembly: GCF_027484945.1. Classification (GTDB taxonomy): domain Bacteria; phylum Bacteroidota; class Bacteroidia; order Flavobacteriales; family Flavobacteriaceae; genus Flavobacterium. The sequence goes on along the minus strand of NZ_JAIXRZ010000013.1, from coordinate 24,545 downwards.
GTAGTGTAAAAAGACCGTGTTGGGTTGCAAATTTTGAACAATAAAATAACCCATAGTTGCATCTTTTGATGCTTGAGCTTTGGGCATGTTCGGACTGGTATGCTCGCCCATCATTTTCATCATGTTGACATACCCCGACAACGAAGCATCGTAAGGCATCGGTAAGGGTGCCATCCAAGATTTCTCCTCGGGAGAGAGTAATTCCAATGCTTCAAATCCTTTTTTAGCGACCTGAGAAGCATAGCGTCGTGGTATATTAGTGGCTACAAATTTAATTGCATTATCTTTTGCAAAATCCAATAAGGGTTTATAATCGGTTGTATAATTGGGCCATAACCGCGCGGTGCTGTCCAATTTTTTCTGATCGATACTCCCCGCTAAATACTGATTTACGGCTTTCTGATTATCGGCTTCAAACATTTCTGCACCCATAACAATAGCTTTATCAGCAGCTACACCTTTGGCTAACTCCAATTCGAGCCAGTGGCAAATGGGATTGTTGTGGTATTCGCCAAACAAAACAACTTCAGTTTCCAAGGCCGCTTTTAATAGCTTTTTATAGGCCACTTTTTTTCCGTTTTTATCAAATAATTGATAGACGGACTTGTCTTGTGCGTGCAACATAATGCCAATGAGCAACAAAAAAGAAAGGATTCCCTTTTTCATGGATTAATTTTTTTCTAAAAGTACACTTTTCATTTCATTCCGAAAAATTCCCTAATATTGAAACTTAATTTCGAAAAAATGTAAAATAAGGTCATTTGGTCTCGAATCACTTCAGACTTATCCGTAATTTTGGTAAACCATTTTCAAATCTTCAAATAAAAAATCTTCAAATAAAAGAATATGAAATATCATGCTATTGACCGCGAATTGTTTAGTACTAATCGGGCCAAATTTACGGCGCAAATGAAACCGAACAGTGTCGCTATATTTAACTCCAACGACATTTATCCTATATCTGCAGACAGCACCTTACCCTTTGCACAACACCGTGATATCTTTTATTTATCGGGTGCTGATCAAGAAGAAAGTATTTTGTTGCTTTTTCCAGATGCTCCTTATGCCCACCTTCGCGAAATTTTATTTTTACGGGAGACTAACGAACATATCGCCATTTGGGAAGGTGAAAAACTGACTAAAGAACGCGCGTTCGAAGTATCTGGTATACGCTCGGTTATTTGGCTCCAAGATTTTCAAAAAACGCTAAAAGAAGTCATGGCTTATGCCGACACAATTTATATTAATACCAATGAACACTACCGTGCTTCAGTAGAAACGCAAACCCGAGAAGATCGTTTTATCAAATGGTGGAAAGAAACATACCCTGCCCATAAAGTAGAAAAGTCTAATCCAATTTTACAACGCTTACGTTCGGTTAAGGAATCCCAGGAAATTGCACTAATGCAAACCGCTTGCGACATCACCGAAAAAGGAATTCGTCGCATCTTAAATTTCGTAAAACCGGGTGTTATGGAATATGAAATCGAAGCCGAGTTTGCACACGAATTTTTGCGTAACCGTTCCAAAGGCTTTGCTTACACGCCGATTATCGCAAGTGGTGCCAATGCCAATGTGTTGCATTACATCGAAAACAACCAAGAATGTAAGGCCGGCGATTTATTGCTTTTGGATGTCGGTGCTGAATATGCCAATTACTCTAGTGATTTGAGTCGCACGATTCCTGTTTCTGGCCGTTTTACCGAACGTCAACGGGCGGTTTATAATGCTGTATTGAAGGTTAAAAACGAAGCAACAAAATTGTTAGTTCCGGGCACCCTTTGGAAAGAATACCACGTAGAAGTGGGTAAAATCATGACTTCCGAATTGCTCGGTTTGGGCTTATTGGACAAAGCCGATGTACAAAACGAAGATCCCGCATGGCCAGCCTACAAAAAGTATTTCATGCACGGAACTTCGCACCACTTGGGCTTAGATACCCACGATTACGGTTTATTATACGAGCCAATGCAACCCAATATGGTGTTTACCGTTGAACCAGGCATTTATATTCCTGCTGAAGGTTTTGGGATTCGTTTAGAAGACGATGTAGTGATTCAAAAAAGCGGCGCACCATTCAATTTAATGCGCAACATCCCGATTGAAGCCGAAGAAATTGAACAATTGATGAATGAAAACTAGTTTGCAGTCGCAGTGATCAATTTGTTTATCGTGAAAAGTCGGAATTGCACTAATTGATAAAGACGGCCTTATTGGCCGTTTTTTTATGCAGCAATCTTTTTTGACTATTTATATTTTAATGATAATTGAAAAGTTATAAACACCCTGTAGCCATTTCATCTTAAGCTGTATTTTTGCTATTAATCATGGCGCAATTGCATTATAAAAATATCACTATTGACTATACCTCAACGGGTAAAGGCAGTGCTGTGGTTTTGCTCCATGGTTTTTTAGAAAACCAAACCATGTGGCACCATTTGGTTCCTGTTCTTGCTGCTAAATACCGGGTCATTACGATTGATTTATTAGGGCATGGTAATACGAGTTGCCTCGGTTATGTGCATACCATGGAAGATCAAGCCGATATGGTACATCATGTTTTGCATGAATTGAAAATTCGAAAATCGGTACTAATTGGACATTCCATGGGCGGCTATATCGCTCTGGCCTTTGCCGAATGCTATCCCGATAATGTCAAGGGATTGGTGTTACTCAACTCGACTTCGCGTGCCGATAGTGATGAACGTAAACAGAACCGTGATCGGGCAATTGCTGCAGTGAAACAAAACTACACGGCTTTTGTGCGCATGTCGATTGCGAATTTATTTAGTGAAGACAACCGAGAAAAATTGGCCGACGTCATCGAACAAGTAAAATTAGAAGCCTTAAAAACCCCTGTTCAAGGAATTGTCGCCGCATTAGAAGGGATGAAAATCCGAAATGACCGCGAAGTATTGTTACATTTTGGACCCTATCCCATTGCATTGATTTTAGGAAAAAAGGACAGCGTGCTTCCCTATGAAGAAAATTGTACCCAAATCGAAAATACACGAGTTGCACTGACTACCTTTCCTGACGGCCACATGAGTCATTTGGAAAATGAAAAAGAAGTAGGACAAACCCTTTTGTCTTTTTTGAAATCCATTTAATTCACCTTTTCAACAAATGGGATGTCTGGATTAATGATTTCGGCCAATAAAGTTGCCAACTCATCTAAATAAGCACTTATTATTGCAGGGGTCACTTCTGTGTGTACTTCTTTATCTACTTTAAACGCAAAGGGTAAAAATCCTGCTTTTAAATTTTTAAAAGAAATAATCCCTACTTCTACAGGTTGTCCTTTGGCCTGTTGTTCGTATAAGAAAGCATAGGCTAACACTTGGATGATTTTATCATTTTTGATGTCTTCGGTTAAACCCTCCCATTTGGACAACATAACTGCATTAGCGTCTACCTTTCCGGTTTTGTAATCGATAATACGAATGCGCTGGTTTCGGAGTTCGATACGATCGACGTTACCCCCTATTTTTATTGGAAATGGCAATTTTGGGTGTATCAACTCTCGTTCGAATGGTTGTTCTAAAGCAATGATTTGTACAACATCACCTTGTTGTAGCGCATCGAGTTCGAGTTTAAGGAAATTATAGACATTGCGTTTGGCTACTTCAAATGCAAGCAAGTTGCGCCCTTTTTTTATTTCACCTTCTTTATACACGTCTTTGAATTTCTCCAACACTTTTTCATCTATCAGCGCGAAACATTGCATAATAGCAGCTTCGGTTAAGACTTGTCCAATAAAGGGCTCATACAAATCTTCTAATACCGCGTGAATAATAGTTCCCAAAGTATTGACGGCAATATTTTCTTCAACTTCTTCTGCCTCGAAAACACGTAATAACCGCTGAAAATAAAACTGTATTGGATTGCGAACATAATTCGTAAGCGCTGAGGGAGAAAAGTACTTATGGGTTGCAATATCTTGTAATTGTTGGAGTACAGCTACATCTTTTGGAATTACTATGGGCTCATAAGCGGTTTGAGGTACTTCGGGATGGTACATTTCAAATGAAAGGGTATGATTATCCCGATTTTCTACTTGCAATTGAGTAATGAAACGACTTCGTTCCCCAGCATCTAATCCTTCGGAGTCGGAATTGTAAATTAGGTATATGTTTTTAGCCCTTTGGAGCAAATGATAGAAATGATAGGTATAAATGGCATCTTTTTCTTTGTAGGTTGGCAATCCATATTCGCGCTTTACGTCATAGGGAATAAAAGAATTTCCAGATTTCCCAGATGGAAATTTACCTTCATTGACAGAAGTAATAATTACCGTTTCAAAATCGAGTACACGACTCTCTAAAACGCCCATAATTTGGAGTCCTTCAAGGGGTTCGCCTTCAAATGAAACTTCGGCCAAGTCGATGACTTGTTTATATAAGGCATAGAGCGTTTCGGGGTTACTATCTACCGAATGAGTTTGGTAATAACTAATCAATTTATTGATAACCTTATAAACCGAATATAAAAAGGCATTGGCTATTTTTTCTTCTGTATTGGTATAATTGAATTCTTCTTTAATTGACAATAACAACTTTGAAAGCTGTTCTAAAATAGCTAAGGGAGTGGATTCCCATGCCCCAAAAACGAGTTGGAACAAGGGGGAACATTGACCTTGCATTTCCATCAATCGATGTTGAGGAATAAAGGAAATATTATAGCTTCGAATACGACTTACGAGACTTTGTGTTTTAAGATACGGTTCGAGCAACGGGTGGGTTAATAAATCCAGAACTTCTTTATAATAAAACACATAGGAATTGGCATTTCGAGAAAGCGCATTAATATGCATTTTAAACCATTTATTAACGAGCAATTGAGCCGGATTATTTTTACTCGAATACCCCATCGTGATGTTTAAAGCCTGAACTTCTGCTGGTAAATGATAGAGTAGCGGCATCAACATTGTTTCATCGCCCAAAACCACAGCGCAATTTTGAAGATTGGATTCGGGTTGGTTTTTTATATGTTGTTCCAAAAGATGTCCTGCGAGTTTTGCTTGACCAATCGACTTGGAAGTTCCCATGACCTGAATTTTTTTTGGAGTATCAAAATCATTTTGAATCCACTGCAGCGAATTATTTTTATAATACGGCCACTCTTTTTGAAAACGGCGTAAAAAATGTCCGGCATCATGTAAGGGATCATTTAAAAATATTTGATCTATATCCCAGTAAATTTTAGCTTTATCAAGTGCTAATAAATGTTGTACGATAACCTCCTCGGCTTTGTTCAGGGCGTTAAAACCTGCAAAAAGATAAATTTCGTTTTGTAAACTGTTGGTAAAATGATTTAAGTTATCTTTTGCTTCACGGTAAATCAATCCCTGATATCCTTTTTTGGCTGAACGCAAATGTTGGTAGAACGCATGATAGTATTCGGGTAGTTTTCGCCAAAAAGCCAAGTGTTTTTCGATTAATTCGGTCTGTTTTTCAATGGTTACTGACCAATGTTCGATTTCCTTGATATTTTCTAAATACTTCAAAATTTTATCCGGATCGAGCAAATAGCGATCAATCTCGTTAAAATCTTGAATTAATGTTTTTGCCCAATTGGCAAAGGTTTCAAAAGGTTCTGGCTGATCTGGTGTTAGCGAACAATAAACCTCATAAAATACAAACAACTGTTCAATTCCATCGATGTATTGTAGCCCTGAAATATCTTGAACGAAATCTTCAATGCTAATAATTTTGGGAGCAAAAAATGTTGACTGCGTTTGTTTTTGAAATGCGTTTATTAAAAATATTCGCGCGCGCTTGTTGGGCAGTATAATGACTACATCACTCAATTGAGTGGAATAATCTTTTAAAATAGTGGTAGCGAGTTGATGTAAAAAAGAATCTGTTTGCATTGTATAAAAATAAAAAACGCTCCGAAATTTCGGAGCGTTTTCTGAAAATATTTAAAAAGAAATTATTTTATTAATTTCACTTCAACACGTCTGTTTTGTGCTTGTCCTGCTTTTGTTTTGTTTGAAGCAACAGGCATTGACTCTCCAAAACCTTTCGAAGATAAACGCGAAGCATCAATACCATTAGTTACTAAAAAGTTTTTAATAGCTGCTGCTCTTTCTTCAGACAATTTCAAGTTGGTAGCATCTGCACCCTTGTTGTCTGTATGACCTTCAATAGAGAATTGTGAATTTGGATATTCCTTAAAGATAGCTGTCATCGCCTCAAGAACTGGATATGTTTGTTTTTGGAATGATGCTTTACCAGTATCAAACAAGATTGTTTTTCCATAATCGTTCAAACGTTTCATAACTTCTTCAGTTACTTCAGGACATCCTTTATTAGCAGCTGTACCCGCAACATCTGGACACTGATCATCTTTATCTAAAACTTTATCCCCATCTCTATCTGGCCAAGGACATCCACCGTTTTCTTTTGGACCTTTAACATCTTTACATTTGTCCTCTTTATCAGCGATACCATCACCGTCAGCATCTGGACATCCTCCTAAAGCAGCAACACCAGCTGCATCTGGACAAGCATCTTCTTTATCTTGAATACCATCAGCATCTGTATCAGGACAACCTGCAAACTGAGCTAAACCTGGAGTATCTGGACAAGAATCATCTTTGTCAATAATTTTATCTCCGTCAGAATCTGGACAACCTTTAAATTCAATTGTACCCGCAGCATCTGGACAAGCATCGTCATTATCATAAATTCCGTCGTTGTCTGTATCTTTTGCACCAAATTTAAAGATTAAACCTGCAGAATGTAAAATGTGTGTTGGTACATCAACATTAGCAAAACGAGTGTCATCAAAAGAATGCTTGTAAGTAGCTGAATAGCTAAAACCAATTTGTTTTCCAAACCAGTAAGTCAAACCTAGACCTGCGTTTACAGTACCTGCTGAAGCATTACCTAACCATGAGTAACCACCACCAAATTGAGCTGATGGATCAAATGATTTAGATTTGATTAAGCTCATAAAGCTATAGCGAACCACACCATCAAAGCTGTAATACATTAAATCCCCTGGGTTAGCTACGGTATACTCACTCGTATTTGTAGCCGCGTCGTATACACGTTCACCAACCATTTTGTTGATTTTGTTAATAGAACCTGTAACTCCAAAAGAGAAGTTATTTCCTACATAATGTGAAACGTTTACTGAGCTCACTGCCGGCATTACACTCCAATACTCTCTTGCATTGAAGAATTGAGAGAATTGATCTTTAATTGTGGAAGCAGCGCTAACTCTTCCGCCATCAAATGCATTGGCACCAATAGTAACCGACCATTTGTTGTTATAATCTTGAGCTTGAACGGTTAAGCCAGCAAGCATCAAAATAGCACATAGTTTGTTAAGATGTCTCATACTTAATTTTGTTAGATTATTATATATGAATAGTGCGCAAAATTATAACCAAATAATGAAATATCAAAATGTTATCCCATATTTCAATGAATTATCCCTAAGCTTTTTCCAACTTCAGTAAATGCGGTTATCGCTTTATCCAAATGAATTTGGGTATGTGCAGCGGAAAGTTGTACGCGAATGCGCGCTTTTTCTTTAGGCACAACCGGATAAAAGAAGCCTATAACATAAATCCCTTTTTTTAACAATTCATCGGCCATTACTTGTGATAATTTTGCATCATAAAGCATCACTGGAACAATGGCAGAGTCACCATCAATGATATCAAATCCAGCGGCTTTCATTCCTTTTTTAAAATAGTTGGTATTCCACTCCAATTGATCGCGTAAGGAAGTATCTTTTTCTAATAATTCAAAAACTTTAAGCGAAGCACCAACAATACTTGGCGCCAGCGAATTTGAAAACAAATACGGACGCGAACGCTGTCTCAAGAGTTCAATTATTTCTTTTTTTGCGGTAGTATAACCACCCATTGCTCCACCCAAGGCTTTACCAAGTGTTCCCGTAATGATGTCTACGCGACCCATAACTCCTTTTGCTTCCAATGTTCCTTTACCCGTAGTTCCTATAAAACCTGCGGCATGGCATTCATCTACCATAACCATTGCATCATATTGATCCGCTAAATCGCATATTTTATCCAATGGTGCAACTAGACCATCCATAGAAAACACTCCATCAGTAACAATTAACTTAAAACGGTGCCCTGCTGCTGTTGCCTTTTGAAGTTGTGTTTCCAAATCGGCCATGTTGTTGTTTTCATAACGATAGCGGGCTGCCTTACATAATCGAACACCGTCAATAATAGAGGCATGGTTTAGACTATCGGATATAATACAATCGTCCTCACCAAGCAAAGGTTCAAAAACCCCACCATTAGCATCAAATGCTGCGGCATATAAAATTGTATCTTCCGTGCCATAAAAATCGGCAATTTTTTGTTCCAATGATTTGTGAATATCTTGCGTACCGCAGATAAACCGTACCGATGACATCCCAAACCCATGCGAATCCATTGCATCTTTGGCCGCTTGAATTACTTCAGGATGAGAAGATAATCCCAAATAATTGTTCGCACAAAAGTTTAAAACAGTCGTCCCATTAACCGTTATTTCGGCACCTTGAGGCGAAGTAATAATTCGTTCTTTCTTGTATAACCCACCGTCTTTAATCGATTGGATTTCATTTTGCAAATGCTGCTGAATTTTTCCGTACATAAAATTAAGTAATTGATTCGTGCAAATGTACAATTTCGATGTTCTCACCAATATAAACAAGTGTTTTTTTCGCTACCTGCAAACCCATATCTTGAAGAGCCTTTTCATATCCTTCCAGTTGCAATTTATAGTTTTCATGATGCTCTCCCGTTTTGTAATCCAACAAATACGCTTGATTACCTTTGATTACAACCCGGTCAGGCTTTAATAAAATCCCTTTTTGAGGTTGAACAATGGTTTGCTCACTATACACTTTCCCATCTGGTGAGAAGAAATCTGTTAATTCTTTATGAGTCACAATTTGCAGCAACGTTTTTCGAATCGCTTGGGATTGGATTACCGTAATTAGTCCCTCTTCAACGGAACGCTCTAAAGCCCAATCTATATCGGAAGGCGTCTGAATTTTAGCCATGATTTCGTGAATTAAATTCCCAAAAGCAATGGCCTCCTGCTGAAGTGTCCCCCACATTAAACTTTCGCGTTGTGCAATTTTGATCTTATTAATATCAAATTTATGCGCTACTTTAGGCATAAGTTGCGAAGCTTGTATAGTCTCCTCGGGAGTAGAAACGCGTTGCGATTCCCCCATTAGTATAGGATCGACTCCAATTGTATATCCCCGGTTTTCTAAAAATTCAATAAAAAAAGAGGATAAATTGTTGGGCAGCACCCCTTTGGAAGAACGATTGTTGGCCGAAATTACATACAATTGCTCAACAGCACGCGTTAAAGCGACATAGAGCACATTGATATGATCTAACAAATCTTCTTGCTTGCGTTGGTTATACACTGCTGCTGCATGCGGATTAAACCCTTCCACTTCTTTGTTTTTGGCTACCAATGCTTTTGGCACACCGATTTCTTCACTATCGGCATCTAGCCATAATTTATCTCCTTTAGTCAATGCGTAATTTTCTTCTGCAAAAGGAAACAAAACAACAGGAAACTCCAATCCTTTTGACTTGTGTATCGTCATAATTCGGATGGCATCATTTCCTTCAGGGGAAGGAATGCTAAGCTTGTGTGCGTGATTGTCCCAATAACTTAAAAAATCAGACAAACCGGATTGTTTTCGTAAATCTTGCTCCAAAACTACATCTTGAAAATAGTGCAAATAAGCATTGTGTTTATCGGCGGGAATAATTAACTCCGACAAATATTCAACAGCGTCAAACAAGGCCTTTTTTCGTAAATTTTGAAATGAAAATTGGCTCCATTTTGCACCTAATTCCGTTTGCAACATTTTTTCCCATTGTTCTTCCGACTTTAAAGCCATGCCTCTTGAAATAAAAGAATGGATAGCATTGGGAAATGCATTTTTTGCCAAATAATACAATAATTGTGCTTTTGCTCCCGAATCAGTAGGATTGCTTATATAACGTAACGCAGCTATAATTACACGAACTTCACCAGAAGCTTCCAGAAGTAAACTTTCGGAGGAGATAATAGGGATTCTTTGTTCGGTTAACGATTGTGCAATCATTGCTCCATGTCGGTTATTGCGAATCAAAATTGCGATATCACTATAGGCAAAGCCTTGATTTCGAATCGTTGAAATTGTCTTTGCAATGGCTAAAAGGTATTGTTCTGCTTTATCTAAGGCATCATCTTCCAGTTCATTTTTGGGAACAACGGGTAAAAATTCAAAAGATACAAAACCGCCTTTTTTGGAATTGATCTTTTGTTTACTGTAGTGTTGATATAAGGTTTTATAGTCGGTATTTTCAAATTTACCACTGAGAAAATGAAAGAAATCATTGTTAAATTGAATAATTTCAGCATAACTTCGGTAATTGGTTTCTAGCGTTTCACGGGAAAAATCTTTATTCGAAAACGGATTTTCCCCTTTACCTAAACGGATAAATTGTTCGGCTTTACCACCACGCCAGCGGTAAATAGACTGTTTTGGATCACCAACCAAAAGCAATGACCCCGAGACGCCAAACACTTCACCAGCTAAAGCATTGTCGATTAATGGAATTAAATTTTTCCATTGTAATTCAGAAGTGTCTTGAAATTCGTCAATGAAAAAATGACGGTATTTTTCACCTAATTTCTCATAGATGAAAGGAGCCGGTTGGTGCTGAATTTGCTCATGAATTAGCTTATTAAACTCGGTAATCGAAAGAATATTTTGTGCCTCTTGTAACGCTTTTAGTTTTTTCTGCAACGTATTTAATAGCGATAGTGGTGTAACGTTTTTTAAAAAGGCGGTATAAAACAATTTTTTATCCAAGCAGGCGTACATGTCTTGCAATAGATCCATAATTTCTGGAATCAACAACTCAATAGTATTCCGATCGGGCGCTGTTTTATTAATCTTGATTGCATCAACTTCACGATACGTTTTAGTGTTGGGATTGTATTTTTTTTCAATAATTCCATTCAAATGATTCGGGAAATATCCCCCAGAGAACGATTTCAAGTCTACCCCATGTTGATCTAAAAGCTGAAAAATACGCTGTGCATAACCTACAGCTTGCGTCTCTAAATCTGCTGTAAGTTCAATTAATTTATTTTTTAATACTACAAAATCTTCAATTGATTTTTCCTGAAGTTGTGCAATTTCCTCCCGATTATTTTCATTTAACATTAACTTACCGGTTTCGAAAATTTCTTTAGAAATATCCCAACTTTTATCATCATCGGTCTTTTCCATCGTATAGTTCACCAGAAGCTGGGTCAAGATCTCGTCTTCACCAGCTTGAGCAATGATTGTATCAATCGCTTCCGTTAGTAAACTATCGGTATCTAAAGAAACCTCAAAGGTTATCGGCAAATTCAAATCGTGTGCAAATGCACGGATAACTTTGTGGGTAAATTTATCAATGGTTGAAATATCAAAAGCCGCATAATTATGAATCAAATGCTTGATGATTACACGTGCCTTCTCTTCTATTGCCGACAACGACAACCCAGTATCTTGAGCAATATCACGCATAAAATCAAGCGCTTTGGACGAGGGTGTGGGGCTTGCAAATTGCATCAAATTTTCCACAACTCGGCTCTTCATTTCGTGTACCGCTTTATTGGTAAATGTGATTGCTAAAATATTTCGGTAGGCATCGGGTTGGGGAGAACACAATAAAATTTTCAAGTATTCTTTGACCAATGTATAGGTCTTCCCCGATCCGGCAGAAGCATCATAAAGAGAAAAGGCAGTAGTTTTCATAAAGCAGCTAATTGATGGCGTTGAAACGCATAGACAAAATTAATCTTTTCAGGTTCGCCAAAATAGGCTACCTCAATTTCATTTATTTTTTCGGCTCCGAGTTTAGAAATAGCTTTTTGTGAACGAAAATTCTGTGCACCAATATGAAAGAAAACCGTTGCTACATATTGAAATATATATCCTAACATTATTTTCTTTAATTGGCGATTGTATCCCGAACCCCAGTAGGCTCTTCCTACAAAAGTATATCCAATTAATATAGTGTTGTGTATTGCGTTATAGTCATAATACCGGCTACAACCCACAACGGCATTTGTCGTTTTTTCGAGTATCAAAAAAGCGCCTTTCGATTCTAAGGCGCCTTTGAAATAAATTTCAAAATCAGTTCTTTGATAACGGTTGGGGTTTGGGTGTTGTTCCCACAAAAGCGGATCTGCAGCCACTGCATATAATGCTTCAAAATGATCTTCGCTTAATGGAATCAATCGAATTTTGTCGCCTTCGAGATGGGTGGGCTGTGCCGAAAAATGCATCTTTTATTATTTGTTAAAACTAACGTTAAATCGAGAAATTGTATTTTCTATTCCGAAGTTAAATGTATAAATTTGAATTTAAATTAATATTCATTTAAACAAAAAAATTATGGCTTTTGAGTTACCACAATTACCCTATGCTCACGATGCATTGGAACCCCATATTGATGCGCGTACTATGGAAATTCACCATAGCAAACATCATAATGCGTACACAACTAACCTAAACGCTGCCATAGCTGGCACTGATTTAGAAGGAAAAACCATTGAAGAACTATTAGAAAACCTAGATATGAGTAAAGCGGCTATTCGCAACAACGGCGGTGGCTTTTACAACCATAACTTGTTTTGGAATATTATGGCTCCTAATGCAGGCGGCACTCCAACTGGTGAATTAGGCGCTGCAATATCCCGTGATTTTGGATCATTTGATGAATTTAAAGCGCAATTTGCTAAAGCAGGAGCTACGCAATTTGGTTCTGGTTGGGCGTGGTTATGCGTACACAAAGGCGGAAAATTGGAAGTTTGCGCTACTCCCAATCAAGACAACCCGCTTATGCCTGGTGTTGCATGCCAAGGGTTCCCTATATTAGGAATGGATGTTTGGGAGCACGCCTATTACCTAAATTACCAAAATCGTCGCCCAGATTATATTGAAGCCTTTTTCAATGTAATCAATTGGAACGAAGTTTCACGATTATATGAAGCTAATAAATAAGAATTAGAAATCAATACTTTAACCCCAATTATTGGGGTTTTTTTATTTATAAAAATAAAAAGGCGTTCTAGCGAACGCCTTTTTGCCCCAAATCTACCATAAACTTAACCTACTAAATACTATGGTAGAGCAAAATTATACAACAGCCTTTTGTTCAGGTGCTATTTGAAAATAAATGTGCGAAATGAATTGTTTTGAGAGTGAATGGTACGAAAATAAAAGAGAACACATGAATTTCGTAAAAATAAAAAAGGTGAAAATTTCTTCTCACCCTTTTTGCCCCAAATCTACCATAAACTTAACCTACTAATGCTATGGTGATTCAAATGTATATAGTTCTGTAATTACCATCACAAAATTATTGACGAATTACCAATAAAAACGATAAAGTGCATCTTTTCAGAATTTTAGTACGCGCGCGCATCTTTCCCTTCATAAAAATTCATAAAGGCCCGATTCACAACTCGATTGCCTCCGGGAGTGGGATAATCACCTGTAAAATACCAATCCCCAAGATGCTTTGGACAGGCGTGATGTAGGTTTTCTACCGATTGAAAAATAAGTGTCACTTCGGCTCTAATTCCCTCAGGCTTTAAAAGTCGTGCGATCTTATTTGAAATTTCTTTATCGCTGAAGGATGCATATATCATTTTCACATGATTAACAATTTCGGTGTCGGGTTTTCCTTCTTGCGCTTTACACTTAGCATAGACTTCATCAACAATTGAATACTGATTTTGCTCTTTCAATAATTCAATTGCTGCTCGAAATGCAATTAACCCTTCCAATTTTGCCATATCAATTCCGTAACAATCCGGGTAACGAATTTGTGGCGCTGAGGAAACCACAACGATTTTTTTCGGATTCAAACGATCCATCATGCGAAGAATACTGTTTTTTAGGGTTGTTCCCCGCACAATACTATCGTCTATGATTACGAGATTATCCGAAGGCTGAATCACACCATACGTTACATCATATACATGGGCTACTAAATCATCCCGACTACTGTCTTCAGTAATAAAAGTGCGCAATTTAGCATCTTTAATAGCGATTTTCTCCGTTCGGATTTTAACCGCCAAGATTTCTTCTAGTTTTTCTTTAATTAACGTCTTTCGGTTGTCTAAAATGTATTGATTTTTGCGTTGGTTTAAAAAGTCATTCGCGGCTTCTATCATACCAAAAAAAGAAGTTTCAGCCGTATTGGGAATATATGAAAACACTGTATTGTCGGTATCTTGATCAATAGAATCCAAAACATCGGGTAAAATTAATTTACCTAAAGCTTTTCGTTCTTGATAAATTTCGGCATCACTCCCACGTGAAAAATAAATTCGCTCAAACGAACAGGCTCTTTTTTCAACCGGAACAATGATTTCTTCCTCGGTAACCGTTCCGTTTTTCTTAATAATTAGTGCATTTCCAGGTTGTAATTCTTTAACAGCGTCAAAAGCAACATTAAATACCGTTTGTATCACCGGGCGTTCTGATGCCACCACCACGACTTCATCATCTTCATAATAAAAGGCCGGACGAATACCTGCAGGATCCCGCAACACAAAAGCATCACCATGACCAAATAACCCCGCCATCGCAAAACCGCCATCCCATCCGCGAGAAGCACGTTTTAAAATACGATTGATATTTAAACGTTCGGCAATTACAGGAGAAGCCTCACGCTTGGTTAGTCCTTCATTTTTACATTCTTGGTACAACTCAGTTACCTCATCATCCAAAAAATGACCAATTTTTTCCATGACCGTAACGGTATCTGCCATTTCTTTTGGGTGTTGTCCTAACTCGACTAAACTAGCAAAGAGTTCCTTAACATTAGTCATATTAAAATTACCCGCAACAATTAAATTACGATGCATCCAATTGTTTTGACGTAAAAAAGGGTGAACACTTTCAATGCTGTTTTTCCCAAAAGTGCCATAGCGAACATGACCTAAAAACAATTCGCCAATATAGGGGATCGTTGCTTTTTGCCAAGCCACATCATCGCCTTTATCGGGATTGGATTCAAGCTCACTATTGATTCGTTGATTGATTTGAGCAAACACATCCTGAATCGGCTGTGCCTCATTGGAACGGATACGACTGATATACCGTTCCCCGGGATCGACATCAAATTTAATCGATGCAAATCCAGCTCCGTCTTGCCCGCGGTTATGTTGTTTTTCCATGAGCAAATACATTTTTTGTATGCCATAGAAAGCCGAACCGTATTTTTGTTTGTAGTAATCCAACGGTTTCTTCAACCGTAAAAGTGCAATTCCACATTCGTGTTTTACTGCATCACTCATAAAATGTTGTTGTGTTGTGTGTTGTTGTTTAGTACTCTGAAAATCAATGAAATTTTCGGGAAATTATATTTTAAGTAAACAAAAATGCCCCGAAAATTCGAGGCATAAAGTTACTATAATTCTATTTCAAATTGGGTCAGCGCTTTAAATTGTTTCAATCGTTGCGCGACATCTTCCTTCGTCAAATTAACCATGCGCTCAGTTCCAAATTGCTCCACACAGAATGACGCTAAATTGGATCCTTGAATAATCGCTGTTTTTAGTGTTTCAAACGAAACATCGCCTTGTTGTGCTATATAGCCTGCAAATCCACCTGCAAACGTGTCACCTGCTCCCGTTGGGTCGAATACATCGGCTAACGGTAATGCGGGTGCAAAGAAAATATGTTCATTATGGAATAATAAGGCACCATGTTCTCCTTTTTTAATCACTACGTATTTTGGGCCCATCGTATGGATCTTTGCAGCTGCTTTTACCAAAGAATATTCTCCCGATAATTGACGGGCTTCTTCATCGTTAATGGTAATCACGTCTACGCGTTTAATCACCTCCATTAATTCGGGTAATGCACAATCCATCCAGAAATTCATAGTGTCCAACACCACCAATTTTGGTTTTTTTGTTAATTGATTCAAAACACCGGTTTGTACTAACGGATGCAAATTGCCCAACATCACTACATCGGCGTCTTTGAAGTTTTCTGGCACAATAGGATTAAAATCGGCCAGAACATTAAGTTCTGTAGCCAAAGTATCGCGCGAATTCATATCGTTATGGTAGCGACCACTCCAAAAAAACGTTTTTCCGCCTTTAACAATTTCCAAACCCGAAATATCAATGTTGCGTGCCGTTAATAAATCCAAATACGCTTGTGGAAAATCATCCCCTACAACTGAAACAATTGCGGATTGCAGGTTGAAATGCGCTGCCGATAACCCAATAAAGGTACCTGCGCCTCCTAATATTTTGTCGGTTTTGCCGAAGGGAGTTTCGATGGCATCAAAAGCCACTGTCCCAACGATTAAAAGCTTGTTCATGAACACGTTTTTATAGTGAAGGCGCAAAGATACGTATTCATTTATTAAGAATAAAAACTTCGCTTGGAAAAGGTTTTTTTGTCTTTACTTTTCTAAAGAAAAACCCGGCCTAAATCGATTTGTGAAACGTTTCAGGAATCTATTTTTTTTAGGAAAAAATCAATCGTGTTTAATTCAATACGCATTTGAACCTCAGAAAGTGGTTACTTATATAATAAATATGAATATTCCATTTAAAATCACTAAATTAGAAGAACTTAACACATCTGGGTAATAATTGAGCATTATTTTTCTCACATAGGTGTAAAACTTTGCGCCATGCAACATCGAGGCGAAATAATTAAAAAAGCGGTATACGAAAGTGGAATGCCCATTAGTCAATTGGCATTACGCTTAAACCGAAGCAGACGTTGGGTTTATCTGATGTTTGAAAACCAAAACGTATCGATTGATGTAGTGCTAGCTATAGGAAAAGTTATCAATTATGATTTTAGTTCCGAGATCTATGAACTTCGGAAAAATGTAGTGCAGGAAGAACGTTCAGCCTATCCTGAAAATACTACTACTTCAGAATATTGGAAAGCAAAATATATAAACTTGCTTGAAGAGTACAATACGCTTCTCAAAAATTTAAAAAACGATTAGAATAATTCATTCTGATGTTGCTCATAATAGGTGTCTACTGATAAATTCGGTTGCATCGAACCCATGACGGCCAATTGATCACAGCGTTCATTTTGAGGATGGTTATTGTGCCCTTTTACCCATTGAAAATCGACCTTATGTTGCCGGAATTGCTTTAAAAAACGAATCCACAGGTCGGGATTTTTCTTTCCTTTAAATCCTTTTTTCTCCCAATCCAAAAGCCAACCTTTTACAACGGCATCGACAACGTATTTACTATCAGATACAACCAAAACAGTCATCCCTGGTTGGCGCAATTTTTCCAAACCTTCGATCACTGCCAACAATTCCATTCGGTTATTGGTCGTCAACCGAAATCCTTCAAAAAACTCTTTGCGATAATTTGTTCCTACTTGTTCTAATACCACTCCATATCCGCCTGGGCCAGGATTTCCCTTGGCTGCGCCATCGGTGTATAAGTGGATTTGATGCATGGAAAAATTATTTTAAATTTTGAATTAGAAATTATAAATTATGCGTTGGATTGTTTTTGAGTGTTATAAATTGTAATCCTTTTTGGTCTCTAATATTTGAGCTATAACTTTTGGAAAATGCTGTTGTTCCAATTCATGAATTTTAGCTGCAATGCATGCTACCGTGGTACATGTTTCAATCGAGGTTTCAAATTGTGCGATAATTGCCCCTTCATCATAATGCTCGTTGACATAATGTATCGTAATTCCGGTTTTCAATTCTTGATTTTCGAGGACTGCTTGATGCACATACGTTCCATACATTCCTTTTCCCCCATATTTAGGCAATAATGCGGGATGAACATTAACAACTTTTGGGAATACTTCTAAAATTGCCTTTGGGAACATCCAAATAAATCCGGCTAAAACAATTAAATCGGGTCGAAATGCCTGTAAACGCGACAGCACATCACCTTCAACTAATTGTGTTTTATCAAAAAATTCCAACTGAACGCCCAAGCTTTTTGCTTTATCAACTACACCCGCTTGTGGATTATTGCAAAAAACCGCCCCTACACGAACCGATTTCGTTGAAAAATAGCGAATAATCGCTTCGGCATTCGTGCCTGAACCGGAGGCAAAAATCACAATTTGTGACATATTGGAAAATAATTAGTCGTTTTTCTTCTGCAAAAAAACAAATAAATCACGAGATAAATCACCGATGCTTAAAGGATTCTTAAAATTTTTTAGTATCTTCGTTACAACATTTGTGTTTCAAAATGTAGAAATAAAATAAAGTTTTTTATTTTTGCCATCAATTTAAAATTAAAAATTAGAAACTATGTCAGACATTGCATCAAGAGTTAAAGCGATTATCGTGGACAAACTAGGAGTTGACGAAAATGAAGTTGTATCTGAAGCAAGCTTCACTAACGATTTAGGAGCGGATTCATTAGATACTGTTGAGCTTATCATGGAGTTCGAGAAAGAATTTGACATCCAAATTCCAGACGATCAGGCAGAAAATATTTCAACTGTTGGTCAAGCTATCTCTTACATCGAAGAAGCTAAAAAATAATAAAATATAACTATCCCGTATAATCGCAACGTTTATACGGGTTTTTATTATTTTAAAATTACGATTTTATGATTGGAAATCAATCATGTCTATAAATACCCCTGTCTCTTTGCGCTAACCCAAAAAAGGAACACGGGTATTCTTTATATTAGCAACAAAATAAAAATCATCTCTATGCAATTAAAGCGTGTTGTTGTAACCGGACTTGGAGCCCTTACTCCTATTGGAAATTCCATTGCGGAATATTGGGAAGGTTTGGTAAATGGCCGAAGCGGTGCTGCACCGATTACGTATTACGATACCGAGAAACACAAAACAAAGTTTGCTTGTGAAGTGAAAAACTTTGATGTGGAGCAATACATGGACCGCAAAGAGTCCCGCCGTTTGGATAAATTTTCACAATATGCTATTGCGGCCAGCGATGAAGCCATAAAAGATGCGGGGATCTCCGACGAAAATGTGGATAAAAGTCGGGTTGGAGTTATTTGGGGAGCTGGAATTGGCGGTTTAGAAACCTTTCAAGATGAAGTGTTGAACTATGCCAAAGGTGATGGAACTCCAAAATTCAATCCTTTTTTCATACCGAAAATGATTGCCGACATTGCACCAGCGCACATTTCAATGCGCAATGGTTATATGGGGCCTAATTATACTACTGTTTCTGCCTGTGCTTCTTCGGCAAACGCTTTGATTGATGCCTTCAATTACATCCGTTTAGGGATGTGTGATGTAATTATTTCAGGTGGTTCTGAAGCAGCTGTTACCATAGCCGGCATGGGTGGATTCAACTCCATGCATGCACTTTCCACTCGAAATGAAAGTCCGTCAACGGCTTCACGTCCATTTGATGCTACCCGTGACGGATTTGTATTAGGGGAAGGTGCCGGTGCTTTAGTTTTAGAAGAATACGAACATGCAAAAGCCCGTGGAGCAAAAATTTATTGCGAAATCGGAGGTGGTGGTTTGTCTTCAGATGCCTACCACTTAACTGCTCCCCATCCTGAAGGTGTGGGTGTAATCGCTGTAATGAAGAATACGCTACGCGATGCAGGAATGCAACCTCATGAAGTAGATCATATTAATACTCACGGCACCTCTACACCTCTGGGTGATGTAGCCGAATTAAAAGCGATTAGCGCAGTATTTGGGGATCATGCTAAATCCATGAATATTAACTCAACCAAGTCCATGACAGGGCATTTATTGGGTGCTGCAGGAGCAATTGAAGCAATTGCGGTAATATTAGCAATGCAACACGGTATTGTTCCCCCAACGATCAATCATGAAGTGGTAGATGAAAATATTGATCCTTCCTTGAATTTAACGCTTAACAAGGCACAACACCGCGAAATTAAAGTAGCGATGAGCAATACGTTTGGTTTTGGCGGACATAATGCTTGTGTGCTTTTCAAAAAAGTAGACGCGTAATTCCTGTATGCGAATTATAACTAAAATATTTGGAAAAAAATCCCGTCCACAGGCTGAGAACGGGATTTTTTTTGATTCCATCCATTCAATACTGGGATTTGCACCGGGCAATTTAAACTATTACAAAAAAGCATTTACCCACCGCTCATCCAACATTACAGATGATAAAGGAAGCCCATTCAATTATGAACGTTTGGAGTTTTTGGGCGATGCCATGCTCGGATCTGTAATTGCTGCGCATCTTTATAAAGAAGCCCCCTCTGGTGACGAAGGTTACCTCACCAAAATGCGTTCAAAAATTGTGAGTCGCGAACATTTAAACGAACTTGGACGCGACCTCAACTTGGTTCAGTTTGTAGAAAGCAAAGTGCCAACCCATCACTTTGGTGAAAATATTCACGGCAACATCTTTGAAGCCCTAATTGGCGCCATTTTTTTGGACAAAGGGTATGGCTATTGTGAACAATTTATTCGAGAAAAAGTCATCATTCCTTATGTTGATATCGAAAAACTTGAAGGCAAAGTAATTAGTTATAAAAGTTTAGTTATCGAATGGTGTCAAAAAGAAAAACAGCATTTTCATTTTGATGTTTTTGATGATAATGGTAACGACGGACAAAAGTATTTTGGTGTTCGTTTACGGATCAACGATAAGGTTGTAGCCAAATCGCGCGCTACATCCAAGAAAAAAGCGGAAGAAATTGCAGCGAAACGAGCCTACTTTGCTTTTCAGGAAAAAATGAACCGAGCGTAGACCAAATTCAAAAAACCTACAACGTTTTCGTTCATAAAATAACGTTAATCTAACTTTCATTCCGTAAAATCATACCCGATAAAGCTTATATTTACAACTTATTTTGGCGCAAATGGCAACTCAAAAAATCTACATCCATGAGTTTGAGGAAAGCGATTATGAAGTAATTGCAATTCATACGACTTTGGAAGATTCACGGTTGGCTTACCATATTAATCGCCAACTCGAAGTGCTTCTAGCCCGCACTAAAGAAGAACTTCAGATTCAAGTTAAAGATGGGTTGACCGGACTTTCCCGCTTTGAATTTTATGATGAGGGCCAATTTATTACTTGGAACTTGGTACAAAATAAAAGCGAGATCAATAGCGTTACAACTGTAACAAGTGATTTATTTGCAGGAATAGACCATGGCATGGCAGCTAAAGTATATCTTTTGCCCGAATTTAAAAAAGTAGATTACCTGTTAAAAATCGAAAACTTAGAAGCTAATTTAGACTTGGATACCGTAGTCCGAAAAATAAGTGACATTGAATGGGTAAGCCTCGCATACTGTATTGATAAAGACAAATTAAAGTCAAAAAACAATTTAATTTTTTAAAGAATGCCAACCACCAGAAAAAAGACCAAAATTGTAGCCACATTAGGACCGGCATGTAGCACGCGTGAAGTGATTAAAGAAATGATTGACGCCGGAGTAAACGTGTTTCGCATCAACTTTTCACATGCCGATTATGCCGATGTAAAAGAACGAATTGCTATTATCCGTGGACTAAACGAAGAATTTGGGTATACCACAGCTATTCTAGCCGACCTTCAAGGTCCAAAATTGCGTGTGGGGGTAATGAAAGAAGATGTAGTGGTTAATCCCGGTGATATCATTACTTTTCAAACAGCCGAAGATGTTCCCGGAAATGCCGAACGCGTATATATGAACTATAAAGCATTTCCTAGCGATGTTAATCCAGGTGAGCGTATTTTATTAGACGATGGAAAATTGATCTTCGAAGTGGTAGAAACCGACGGGAAAGACGAGGTAAAAACCAAAGTAATACAAGGCGGGCCTTTGAAATCTAAAAAAGGGGTAAATCTTCCGAACACCAAAGTATCACTTCCTGCACTCACACAAAAAGACATCAAAGACGCTATTTTTGCCATTGAAAATAACGTAGATTGGATTGCACTTTCATTTGTGCGTACACCCAAAGACTTGATGGAGTTGCAAGAATTAATCAGCGAACACACCAATCATAAAATTCCGATTGTAGCCAAAATCGAAAAACCAGAAGCAGTAGAAAATATTGATAAAATCGTAGCCTATTGTGATGGGTTAATGGTTGCTCGGGGGGATCTTGGCGTTGAAATTCCGGCCCATGAAGTACCGTTAATTCAGAAAAAATTAATCCATCGCGCCAAAACTGCACGTATCCCTGTAATTGTGGCTACTCAAATGATGGAAACGATGATTACGAGCTTAACCCCTACACGCGCCGAAGTAAATGACGTGGCCAACTCAGTTATGGATGGTGCCGATGCTGTTATGCTTTCTGGCGAAACGTCTGTGGGGAATTTTCCTGTACAAGTTATTGAAAAAATGGCGCAAATCATCGAAGCCGTTGAAGATTCGCCACTTATTCAAGTGCCTCAAAACCCTCCGTATGTACGTACCAAACGTTTTATTACAAAATCGATTTGTTACCATGCCGCAACAATGGCCAATGATATAAAAGCCAAGGCAATTTCGACCTTAACCAATAGTGGTTACACTGCGTTTCAAATTTCCGCTTGGCGTCCTTCTGCCCATATTTTGGTGTATACTTCCAATAAAAAAATTGTAACCCAATTGAACTTGTTGTGGGGTGTAAAAGCTTTTTTTTATGACAAATTAGTTACCACCGATGACACCGTTGACGATATCAACCAAATGGCAAAAGAGCAAGGGTTTGTTAAAAAAGGCGATATTCTAATCAATTTGGCCGCAATGCCCGTAGTTGAGCGAGGGATGGTCAATACACTTCGCATTTCAGAAATTGAATAAAAACTAAAATCAAAAAGTGGGTGCCAAAATTCTAGTATTTTGATAATCCTTTTTTTTTACAAAAAATCAAATTATCTTTGAGAAACAAATAGCACTATTATGGAATCAAAAAACCCTTTTTTCAACACTAAATCGTACAACAATTCTGAAAAAGTTCACGATGCTGTACTAATCGATTACAATCAAACCATGACGTTAAACGGCACGATGAACAAAGCGTTCATTATGCTATTGTTATTGGTAGCTGGCGCAACTGCTACTTGGACACTAATTGGATCGGGATCTGACGCAATCGTGCTTATAATAGGAGGTGCAATCGTAGGTTTAATAGCCGTATTGGTTGCTACTTTTAAACCGCATTTATCGCCGTATTTAGCTCCAGGTTATGCGCTGTTTGAAGGCCTTTTTATTGGCGGAATATCTGCCTTCTTTGAAGCGATGTATCCTGGTATCGTTATTCAAGCTGTTGGCGCTACTTTTGTGACCTTTTTTATTTGTTTGGTACTTTATAAATACCAAATTGTAAAAGTAACTGAACGATTTCGTTCGGTTGTTGTCGCGGCTACACTGGCAATCGCGGCCTATTACTTAATTTCATGGTTGCTTTCGTTATTTTTAAACTTTCAACCCGTTCACCACGGTAGTTCCCTAATGAGTATAGGAATCAGCGTATTTGTGATTGTTATTGCAGCTTTAAATATCTTTTTGGATTTTGATCAAATTGAACGAGGAGTTGCCAACCGCGCACCGAAATACATGGAATGGTATGGTGCTATGGGCTTGATGATCACGCTCGTTTGGTTGTACATTGAATTCTTACGCTTGCTGTCTAAATTGAATAGTAGAGACTAAAAATAGTCGTATAAAAATAGCTCTAAACCATCCTTCGGGGTGGTTTTTTTATACGCCGGATTTGAAATTTGCAGTTTTAGTGAAGAAAATTTCAGATAGCGCGTATTTACAATACGCGCTATCAGTAAAATAGTTATAGCTGTAATCTCAAAAGGCAAACTTCAACTGTACGGCTACCGTTTTTTTAACTTCAGTATTTAAATTGCTTAACGAAATGCCCAACAACCGCACTGACTCTTTCAAACGCTCTTGGTACAACAGTTCCTTAGCTGTTTCAAACAATAAACCTTTATCGGCAATAAAATAGGGTAAGGTCTTGCTCCGGGTTTGGGTGGTAAAATCACTGTATTTGATTTTTAATGTCACTGTTTTGCCCGAAATCGAATGTTTTTTCAAACGACGTTCCAATTCCTCGCCAATTCGTTGCAACTTTTCTTCCATAAACAGCTCCGAAGTCAAATTCTCCCGAAAGGTGTGCTCGGCGGCAACCGATTTGGATACGCGATTGGGTTTGACTTCACTGTAATGAATCCCACGAACAATAGTGTAATAAAAGCCCCCGCTTTTGCCAAAATGCTGCTCCAAATATTCTCGCGAGCGGGCTTTTAAATCCTTCCCAGTAAAAATTCCGTGATGGTACATTTTCTCTGCAGTCACTTTGCCAATGCCATAAAACTTCTTGATATCCAACACCTCCAAAAATGCCTCCACTTCATCGGGAGGGACTGTTTTTTGACCGTTGGGTTTGTTGTAATCACTTGCTACCTTGGCAACAAATTTGGTGTTGGAAATCCCTGCCGAAGCGGTTAACCCAATTTCATTATAAATACGTGAACGAATTTCTTGAGCTAGCAATGAAGCACTCGGATTGCCTTTTTTATTCACCGTCACATCCAAATAGGCCT
>NZ_JAIXRZ010000009.1 GCF_027484945.1 Flavobacterium sp. | reverse complement strand
TCGTTTTCCAACAATACCTTGGAAATAAAAGACATTCCAAGTGGTTTCTATTTTTTCAAAATGGAAGTTGGAAACGAATCGGTAACCCAAAAAGTAATCATCAAATAAAAAAAGCCTCCAACTAATAAACATGCCCCAAAAAGTTAGACACTATTTGAGGCATTTTTTATGATTTAAAAAATTATTAATCTTCTTCTAAAGTATGTGATTTGGAATAGGTGCGCCATTTTGAAATACATTCTACTAAGTCGTTGGGGATTTCAGAATCAAACCGCATCATTTCACCTGTTGTTGGATGAACAAAACCTAGCGTTTTAGCATGTAGCGCCTGACGTGGTAATACGGTAAAACAATTTTCCACAAATTGCTTGTATTTGGTAAAAGTCGTGCCTTTTAAAATTGTATTGCCTCCATAACGTTCATCGTTAAATAAGGTGTGACCGATATGTTTCATGTGCACACGGATTTGATGTGTTCTCCCTGTTTCCAACTTACAAGAAACCAAGGTCACATATCCTAATCGTTCAAGGACTTTATAATGGGTAACCGCATACTTACCAATCTCAGGATCGTCAAAAACCGCCATTTGCATACGATCGCGAAGATGACGTGCAATATTGCCTTCAATTGTCCCCTCAGCGTTCTCAACATTTCCCCAAACAAGAGCAATATACTCGCGCTCCGAAGTTTTTTCTTCAAATTGTTTTGCCAAATGCGTCATTGCTTGTTCAGTCTTAGCCACAACCAATAAACCCGAAGTATCTTTATCTATGCGATGAACCAAACCCGGACGCTCGGAACTATTTAAAGGCAACCGATTTCCATAGTGATAAGCCAAAGCATTAACTAAGGTTCCTGTATAATTTCCATGACCCGGATGAACGACCAAACCCGGCGGCTTATTAATCACAACTAAAGCATCATCTTCATACACAATATCGATGGGAATTGGTTCTGGGATAATCTTATGCTCAAACGGTGGGTGGGACAATACAATTCGTATACAATCACCCGGTTTTACTTTATAATTCGACTTTACGCTGAGTTCATTAACGAGTATCGTACCGCTGTCGGCGGCATTTTGTATTTTATTTCGAGAAATATTAGGAATTTGTAATTGGAGGTACTTATCGATTCGCAACAAACCCTGTCCTTTCGATACTTCGAACCGAAAGTGTTCAAAAAGTTCGTCCTCGGGTTCTAACCCAATTGCATTAGAATCCATCGGAGATACTATCTTGGGGTTCCGTATCGGGAATTGAATCGGATGCTGTTTCTTCAAAAACCACTTTTCCATCACCCAAGACTAAATCGATTTTTGAGGACTTTAACACTTTGGTTCCTGGTTTTATCTTTTTACCGTTCATCCACATTTCTAAGACCATGTCTTTACCAACATAGGGTTTGTAGGTAATTTCACCTTCTAGCAAACCAACTGCTTTTAATGTCGGCACGGCTTGTCGGTGCGTTTTTTCAATCAGATCAGGCAAAGCAACCATCGTAAATGTTGCCGCATTGATTTTTAAATAAAGCGTACGTCCTCCTTTAACCTTACTTCCCGCCGTAGGTTCCTGCTGTACAATAGTCAATTTTGGAAAGTCAGCAATATAATCAACGGTGTCGATAATTTCATAGTCCAAGTCCAATTCATCCAACACGGTTTCAGCCTGCTCGGGCGTCATTTTGCTCAAATTGGGAACGGTAATTTCTTCACCATGATTGGTTACAAAAGTGATCCAATGGAAAAACAAAAAACCCAAAACACCGACAATTAGTAGTGCCGCTGCCATTTGGGCAAAAAAGACTTTAGTGGTCAAATAATTCCGTAAACGCATCGTGTTCAATTTCTAGCAAAGATAGGATTTTAGTTGCAACAATTATGCTATTTTTGTATCGTACATCTAAAATTTATCCCCGATGAATATTGCAGTAGTTATGGGCGGATATTCCGATGAATCGGTAATTTCGTTACGTAGTGGCCAATTGATTTTAAACGAATTGGACACAAAAAAACATACCCCTTTTGAAGTTCATATTCTAAAAGAAGGTTGGTATGTACTGGTTGGGGGAGAAAAAATCGCACTCGATAAAAGCGATTTTTCATTTCAACACCATGGAAAAAAAATACAATTTGATGTCGCTATCAATACTGTTCACGGAACCCCTGGTGAAGACGGTCATTTGCAAGCCTATTGGGAATTAATCGATTTACCCTATACCGGATGTAATTTTTACCAATCGGCACTTACATTCAATAAACGCGATACACTATCCGTGATTTCAAAGTTTGATATCCCAAAAGCAAAATCGGTCTATTTACGTTTTGGAGATGCAATTAATGGACAACTACTAGCGGATACCTTAGGGCTTCCCTTTTTTGTAAAACCCAATCAATCGGGAAGTTCATTGGGCGTTTCCATGGTTAATAATTTAGATGAATTAGATCAAGCTTTAGCGTTTGCTTTTGCAGAAGACCATGATATTTTAATTGAGTCGTACCTAAAAGGGACTGAAGTTTCTGTTGGCGTTTTACGTTACAAAGGGGAAATTCTTGTATTGGGAATAACCGAAATCGTTTCTCAAAATGCTTTTTTTGATTATGAGGCCAAATACCAAGGAAAATCAGAAGAAATTACACCTGCGCGATTAGATGTTGCAACGGAAGCATTAGTAAAATCAACTGCAAAAAAAGCCTATGAAGCATTGGGGATGACTGGATTTTCGCGGACCGATTTCATTGTAATGGATGGAATTCCGTATTTTATCGAAATGAATACGAATCCCGGACTTTCGCCACAAAGTATTTTTCCACAACAAGCAGCACATGCAAAAATGGCTTTTAGCGATTTATTAGAAAATGAAATTCAGCTGGCCATGGAGCGAAAAACAATTTGGGCTAAATTGTAAGAGCCTCTAAGAATCTTTATAATTATAAATTAACTTTACCGCATGAAACAAGCGATTTTTCCCGGTTCCTTTGATCCAATTACGTTGGGACATTTTGACATCATCCAGCGTGGAGTTTCCCTTTTTGATGAAGTAATTGTAGCCATTGGAGTCAATTCGGATAAAAAATACATGTTTACGCTTGAGGAGCGCAAACAGTTTATTGAAGAGGCTTTTAAAGATGAACCGAAAGTTCGGGTGATTACGTACGAAGGTTTGACCATTGATTTATGCAAAAAAGAAAAAGCCGATTTTATCTTACGGGGATTGCGCAACCCGGCCGATTTTGAATTTGAAAAAGCCATTGCACATACCAATCGAAAATTATCGAAAATTGAAACCGTATTCTTATTGACTGCAGCCAAAACCTCATTCATCTCCTCAAGTATTGTTCGCGATGTGATCCGAAATGGTGGCGATTATACAGTGCTGGTTCCCGATGCTGTAAAAGTTAAACGATAATTACTTCACGATATTTTCCTCCTCAAAAAGAAGTTTGATATTTTCATACGAGTTACCCAAAGCTATTTTTACTTCTTCGGGATTTAACCATACTACCTTTTCAATTCCTTCATTCTCTTGTGGAATTGGATTGCCTTTAAACTTGGTTTTCATTTCATACCATTGGGTAATTTTCAAACGGTATTTACCACCTCGCTTGAAAACATGGTAGGTTTTTTGAAGTTTTTGTGTTATTTTTAGTTGTTTTACACCAGTTTCTTCCTCTACTTCACGGATGGCCGTTGTTTCAATAGATTCCTCTTTTTCAATACCACCTTTAGGCAAATCCCATTTGCCATTGCGGTAAATAAACAATACTTGACCTAAATCATTGTATACTAAACCGCCTCCTGCTTTTTTTACGGGGATTTTCTCTTTAACTTTCTTTAGGATTTCTTTTTCATCGGGATAGTACAAATAGGCCTTCTTAATCTTATTATTAAACATCTTAACAATAAGCTGCTCGATATCAACAGTTTCTAACAAAAACAACTGAAAATCGGTTTCTTTAACAACCTGGTTTGTCAAAAAAAGTGGTTTATCGTTAACAAAAACTTTATACATTTGTACTATGATTTTTAATAACACAACTGCCGAGAAAACTGCCGAATTGCTCTTACAAATAAACGCAATTAAATTAAATCCGTCAAATCCTTTTTTATGGGCTTCCGGATGGCACTCCCCTATTTACTGTGACAATCGTTTAACGCTTTCTTTTCCTGCGATACGGAATTTTTTACGCGATGAATTTGCTAAAAATATTGAAGCAACGTATGGAAAACCGGATGTGATTGCGGGTGTAGCTACAGGTGCCATTGGCATCGGTGTATTGGTCGCTGAAGTAATGGGATTGCCGTTTGTATATGTGCGACCCGAACCCAAAAAACATGGTCGAAAAAATCAAGTCGAAGGATTTTTACAAAAGGGTCAAAACGTTATTGTGGTTGAAGATTTAATTAGTACAGGAAAAAGCAGTTTATTGGCTGTGGAAGCACTTCGAGAAGCAGGCGCTCATGTTAAAGGAATGGCTGCCATTTTTTCCTATGGTTTTGAAACCGCAAAAACAAACTTTGAAAATGCAAATGTGAATTTGAATACACTTTGTGATTACGAACATGTATTACCGCTCGCTGTTGCTAAACAATATATTAACGAAAATGAACTAAGTACATTACAAGATTGGCGTAAACAACCCGATACTTGGAATACCACTCTAAAATAAACCGTTATGCAACTCGAAAGTCCAAAAGTAACTGTTGCCAAGTCGGCAGCGTATGTATTTAACGCATTAACCGACGTTAAAAATTTTGAAAAATTAATGCCTGATACGATTGCAAAATTTGAGGTGACTGATGAAAACACCTTCTTATTTGGTCTTAGCGGGATGCCCGAAATTAAACTGCGTTTAAAAGAACAAACTCCCAATACCTACATTAAATTGGGTGCAGCCAGTGATAAAATCCCTTTTACATTAATCGCAAATATTGAAAATACAGGCGGTGAAAGTGCTTTGGTTCAGTTGCATTTTGAAGGAGAATTTAATCCCATGATGGCCATGATGGTTAAAGGTCCTATCAGTAAATTTTTAGATACGTTAGCTTCAAATTTGGATAAATTATAGTCCATACGTTCACGATTAATACAGTAATTGAATTTCTTTAACATCAAAATCTGCGGTAGAAGCATCATCGCGTAAAATAAGTAGACGACCGTTTGCGGAAACCGATTGAATAATACCCATAAATTGATTACCTCCTGAAGTTTTGAAAGGCATTGGCACTCCTTTTTTAAAAAGATGGGTATGATATAAATTCCATAAAATTTCTTTTTTACCACTAGCGATTAACTGACAATTTTGAATGATTTGCGTTAGTATAGCTTGACAAAGCAAATCGGTATCTACAACTTGTCTTAATACATTATAAATTGAGGAGGCTTGAGGCAACGATTCAAAATTGCTTTGATTTACATTAATACCAATTCCAACGATTGCTTCAATTTGTGATTCCGCCTTAATCAAATTTTCAATTAAAATACCGCCTAATTTATAATGACCTGACAGCATGTCATTGGGCCACTTAATTCTAATGTTGGGAATATTATAGTTCTTAAAAACAGTAAACACACTACAAGCAACAGCCACATTCAAGTCAAAAACCTGAGCAGGCGCATGAATTACATCTTTAACTAAGACACTCATAGTCAAATTTTTACCTGATTCCGACTGCCAAACCGCACCTCTTTGTCCGCGTCCGTTTGTTTGCACTTGCGCTGTAACAGTGGTGAAATTTTCTAGTACTTTTTGCCGAGATAATTCTTTGAGATAATCGTTGGTTGAATCAATGGCATCGAGTTTGATTATAGGCATTGCGCAATAGATTAAAAATTCGTTTTTAAACTTATGTTAAGCCTCAAAAATAATGACAAAAAATAATACCTTTGCAAAATAAGACGCAATTTTAAATGACGAAAAAAGAAGTTAGTACCGATGTCCTGTTGACGGGCATCATAAAAGGAATTGAAGACCTAAAAGGAAATGAACTTGACATCCTGGATTTAAGAGAAATCGATACTGCAGTGTGTGATTATTTTGTGATTTGCACTGGTACTTCCAATACCCAAGTTAACGCGATTGTTAACTCCATTCAAAAAGTAGTCTCAAAAGAATTTAAAGAAAAACCTTGGCATGTAGAAGGAACCGATAACGGCGAGTGGGTTTTAATGGATTATGTGAGCATCGTTGTGCATGTTTTTCAAAAAGAACCCCGGGAATACTACAACATAGAAGGATTGTGGGGTGATGCCAAAATTACACGAATTGAAACCAATTATTAATAGCAGTACAAAATTATGTCAGAAGATAAAAAACCAAACAGCGGTTTAAAATTTAGTCCTTGGTGGATTACTGGAGCCGTTTTATTTATGTTGGTTGCCCTCAATTTTATGGGAGGTAGCGCAATTGAAGACCACTCTTCCATCAGTGTTTCTCAATTTGATGCCTTATTAAACAAAGGGGAAATTCAAAAAGTTATCGTTTACAACAAAACGAAGGCAGAAGCTTATCTAACCGAAAAAGCACAAAAAAGCAAAGCCCATGAAGCGGTAGTTAAAGATATGTTTGGTGCCACAAATAAGGGACCCCATTATATTTTTGATATTGGTAATGATGAAATTTTTCAAAAAGAATTAGCCCAAGCTGTAGCCGATAAAAAATTAGTAAGCTATAAGTTTGATCAAAAGAGTGATTGGTCGGGTTATTTCTTCAACTTCCTACCGATCATTATTCTAATTGGGGTTTGGTTGTACTTTATGCGCCGAATGTCTTCTGGTGGCGGTGGTGCTGGCGGTGGTCAAATTTTCAATATTGGGAAATCACGTGCGCGCTTATTTGACGAAAAAAATGATGTTAAAGTAACTTTTAAAGACGTTGCAGGTCTTGAGGGTGCTAAAGAAGAAGTACAAGAAATTGTAGAATTTTTAAAAAACCCAGAAAAATACACTGCATTAGGGGGTAAAATTCCAAAAGGAGCACTATTGGTTGGGCCTCCGGGTACCGGTAAAACCTTATTGGCAAAAGCAGTTGCAGGCGAAGCACAAGTTCCATTCTTTTCCTTATCGGGTTCCGATTTTGTTGAAATGTTTGTTGGTGTAGGTGCTTCACGTGTGCGTGATTTGTTTAAACAAGCCAAAGACAAATCACCTTCGATAATTTTTATTGATGAAATAGATGCCGTGGGTCGAGCGCGTGGAAAAAATAATTTTTCTGGTTCAAACGACGAACGCGAAAATACGTTAAACCAATTACTTACCGAAATGGATGGTTTTGGCACTAATACCCATGTGATTGTTTTGGCGGCGACAAACCGTGCGGATATTTTGGATAAGGCATTAATGCGTGCTGGACGATTTGACCGTCAAATTTATGTCGACCTTCCGGACATACGGGAACGAAAAGAAATTTTTGAAGTGCATTTAACTCCGTTAAAAAAAGCAGCCGATTTAGATACTGAATTTTTAGCAAAACAAACGCCCGGTTTTTCGGGAGCAGATATAGCCAATGTATGTAATGAAGCGGCATTAATTGCAGCACGTCATAACAAAACTGCAGTTGATAAACAAGATTTCTTAGATGCGGTTGACCGAATTGTTGGTGGTTTAGAAAAGAAAAATAAAATCGTAACGGCTGAGGAAAAGCGTGCAATTGCAGTTCATGAAGCTGGACACGCTACTGTAAGTTGGATGCTTGAACATGCAGCACCTTTAATAAAAGTTACTATTGTTCCTCGAGGTCAAAGTCTAGGAGCTGCATGGTATTTACCTGAAGAACGATTAATCGTGCGACCCGATCAAATGTTGGACGAAATGTGTGCAACAATGGGTGGTCGTGCCGCTGAAAAAGTAATCTTTGATACCATATCTACAGGTGCACTATCAGATCTAGAAAAGGTAACTCGTCAAGCGCGCGCAATGGTAACGATTTTTGGATTAAACGAAGCAATCGGAAACATTACCTATTACGATTCTAGTGGTCAATCGGAATATAGTTTTAGCAAACCCTATTCTGAGGCAACTGCCGTATTGATTGATAAAGAAATTTCTGCTTTAGTGGAAGGGCAATACCAACGTGCCATTCAATTATTAAATGATAATAAAGATAAATTAATTCAATTGGCTGATATTCTTATAGAAAAAGAGGTGATTTTTAAAGACGATTTAGAAGCTATTTTTGGCAAGCGACCTTTTGGATTGACAGCAGAAGAAAATCATCCCATAGCTGAATAATAGCTATTTAACAAAATTTTAAAAATCTTAATTCGAAATGTTTTTTGAATTAAGATTTTTTTATCTTTGGGAGTATACAATTTTTAAAGAATTATACCCAATATATATGAGTATTTTCAAAAAAATATTTGGTTCCGGTCAAGAAGGTTCCGACGAGGAAAGTCAAAGTGAATATAATTCTCAAAAAAACTCTAACCTCCCTGTAGATGAGCAATTTACTTTCAATTTTAAAAAAAATGGAGGTAAATTTATTTATTGTGAAAATTTAAATGAAGTCAAAGAACAGTTTGAAAATATACTAGAAGAAAACGATTGGTTTGAACGTGAAGTTTTGTGTTTTGAACCCAATTTATTTCCGCTCTTAGATGAAAATCGACTGCCTTATCAAAATTGTTCTGAACCGGTATTTTTATTTGCAAGTTGTGAAAATTTAATTGCAGACGATGGATCGGTATTGTTTTCATCCAATCAAATTCGTCAAAATCGAGCAGAAAACTTACCTGATAATATTGTAATATTGGCAACTACAAGTCAGATTCTAGAATCTAAAAGTGATGGTTTACGTACCATTAAAAAGAAATACGTGAAAGATTTCCCAACAAACATTACGACAATCAAATACTTTGAAAAAGCAAAAGAAGAGGATTTCTTAACGTATGGCAGCTGCTATAAAAACCTTTACCTCCTTCTTTTAGAAGATTTGTAGAATGAATGAAACTGTAAAACGGGCCCTATCGGGTACAGTTTACATTGTGCTTTTATTAGCATCAATCCTGTATTCCACAGAAAGCTTTTTGATTTTATTCGGTGTGTTTTTAGTGATTACACTTTATGAATTTTGTAATTTAATTCACGTAAAGAAACCATTTCCATTAATTTTTGGGCTATTAATTTATACAGGGATTATCCTTTTAAGCAACTATCGTAGTGAAAGCGAAGCGTTCTTAACTGAAACTTTTCAACGGGAATTTTCACTTACTTTTGATTTGCAGACGCTTAATCTCGTTTTATTAGCTATAACCATAGTGGTTGCAATAAAATGTATTTTATTTTTATTTTACGATTCCATACAATCCGTAAGCATATCTTCGAAGTATTTGTATTTACTAGGTTACATCATTTTACCTTTTATATTCATTACAAAAATTTCTTTCGGGGTAAAAGAATACAATCCGAAAATTATTATCGGACTTTTTATTTTGATTTGGACCAATGATACATTTGCTTATATCGTTGGTAAATCGATCGGTAAGCACAAACTATTCGAACGAATTTCTCCCAAAAAAACAATCGAAGGATTTATTGGTGGTATTGTTTTTGCAATTTTTGCTGGATTTTTAATTTCGAAATTTTTAATACAAGCTAATCCAAAATTCAGTCAAAAGTCAATTCTCATTTGGTGCTCTATTGCCTTAATCGTAGGGATTATGGGCACCATAGGCGATTTAATTGAATCTAAATTCAAGCGAATTGCGGGAGTTAAAGATAGTGGCAAAATCATGCCTGGGCATGGAGGTATTTTGGATCGCTTAGATAGTGTTATATTTGTAGCACCATTTGTATTTTTGTTTTATCAAATTTTATATTATGTTTCATAAAGAAGGAGGCAAAATCATCCTGATTTCTACATTTAGCTTTACAGTTGCCTTATTGGCCACGCCCTATTTATTTTCGAATATTTGGATTTTAAAAGGAATTCAAATTACATTACTATTCCTGTTGGTAATGGTTCTTCAATTTTTTAGAAACCCAAAACGTCATTTAGAAGTAAATGATTATCATATCACTGCCCCTGTTGATGGCAAAGTTGTTGTAATTGAAGAAGTTTACGAAGCGGAGTATTTTAAAGATAAACGTTTACAAGTGTCTATTTTTATGTCTCCTATCAATGTGCATGTAACACGCTATTGTACCAGCGGTAAAATAAAATTTAGCAAATACCATCCTGGAAAATATTTAGTAGCATGGGATCCAAAATCGAGTACCGAGAATGAACGGACTACAGTCGTAATCGAAAATCGTATTTTTGGAGAAATTCTTTACAGACAAATTGCAGGTGCACTCGCTAAGCGAATTGTTAATTATGCCGAAGAGGGAATGGTTGTTCGACAAGGCGCAGATGCTGGGTTTATCAAATTTGGTTCACGCGTAGATCTTTATCTACCTTTGGGAACCGAAGTTAATGTAAAATTAGGTCAAAAAGCCGTTGGAAATAAAACGATCATTGCTGTAAAAAACAATGGATAATCGCACTTTAGAAGAACGTTTTGATGAAGCCGTAGATTTGGCAAATGCGATGTCGCAAAACGATTTGCCTCAAGATGTACAATTACGCCTTTATGCTTTGTACAAACAAGCTACTTTTGGAAGGGCAAACCATCGCTTTGTCTTCCCTCAAGATTTGCGTAATGCATTCAAAATGAATGCTTGGTTTCAAATTAATCATTTATCCCAAGACGAAGCTAAAGAACAATATATTGCAGCTATTTTAAGTTTGACGCAAAAGAAGTAAAATCGATATGAAAAAG
This sequence comes from Flavobacterium sp., assembly GCF_027484945.1. Taxonomy (GTDB): domain Bacteria; phylum Bacteroidota; class Bacteroidia; order Flavobacteriales; family Flavobacteriaceae; genus Flavobacterium. Next base: position 33,899 of record NZ_JAIXRZ010000009.1, on the reverse strand, counting down.
ATTGGACTAGCAATTACCGTTATTGCACTTTGGGTTAGCGTGTCTTGTAAGCAAAAAAAATATACCGAAGTGGTTGAAGTTCCTTTGCCTTCAAAAGAACAAAAGGTAACTCTGGGCGAACCCGACGATGTAAAAGCTACTGAAGGCGCTTTTGAAGTTGTTCAACTACCCTTTAAATATGATGCGTTACAACCTCACATCGATGCCTTTACAATGGAACTCCATTATTCCAATCATTACCTAAGCTACACCAATAAATTAAACGAGTTGCTCGCTGGGACTGATTTAGAATCCTTACCTATAACCGACCTTTTAAAAAAACAAGATCGTACCAATGAAGAGCTTCGAAATGCATTAGGCGGATATTACAACCATAGTTTATATTTTGAATTACTTACCCCAAAATCGCAAGGTAAACCTAGTGATACATTGGCGACTGCAATTACCAAAGATTTTGGATCATTTGACAATTTTAAATCGCAATTTATTGACGCAGCCAACAAGCAAACGGGCTCAGGTTGGACTTGGTTGATTGTTGACCGATCGGGAACATTGCAAATCACTTCAACTCCAAATCATGACAATCCCTTAATGCCAGGAGTTACTATTGCTGGGACCCCTATTTTAGGTATTGATGTATGGGAACACGCTTATTTTGTAGAATACCAATATAAGCGAAAAAAATACATCGAAAATTTCTTTAAATGCATCAATTGGGAAAAAGTAGCTGAAAAATTCGAAGAAGCTATTGTTAAATAACACTTTGATTCGAAAACAAGGTAGTTTTAACGGCAAAAACAACTTATAACCGATTTTTTTATAGTCTTCCCGGTAGTATTAATAATTTTAAGTTAGATTTTTTAATTTAGATTGCTCTAAACAAAAACGTATGCTTTTTATTTTAATAGATGATGATCCGATTTTCAATTATATCCATGAAAAGACAATACGTAATAGTTGTCCAGAATGTTCTGTACTATCATTTGTATCAAGTCGGGAAGCCTTGGAACATGTTATTGATCACTATTCCGAAAAAAAAGGAGGTTCGTTTTGTCTGCTTTTAGATATCAATATGCCGGAATACAATGGGTTTGAATTTTTAGACCGACTATTAAAACGATTGCCGAATTTTTTGATTGAACATCCTATCTATATTCTAACATCCTCATTAAACGAAAAAGATAGGCAAAGAGCTGCGCAATATCCTGACTTAAAAGGATATTTAGAGAAACCATTAAATCGAGATCAATTAACATTTATTTTGGAAAAATTGAAATTATAGGTTCGCTAAAAACCGAGTATATTTGAAAAAAATATACAATGAAAGTAACACGCTTATTTTGGATAGCCCTTTTCTTTTCGTTGGGCTTATTCGCTCAGGAATCCCAATTAAAAAATATCCAAAAGCTAACCTTTGGTGGCGATAATGCCGAGGCATATTTCAGTCCCGATGGATCAATGCTCACACTTCAAGTAACCAATCCGAATCTCGGAGCTGCATGTGATCAAATTTATTCCCTAAATCTTAATGCAAAGAAATTTTCTCCCCAAAGTTTGAAACGAATTTCCAATGGAAAAGGACGTACGACTTGCTCCTATTTTATGCCCGATGGAAAACACATTATTTTTGCATCAACCCATGGATCACAAAATGAATGCCCTCCACCACCAAAACCACGGGATGGAAAATATTTATGGGCAATTTACCCTGAATTTGATTTATATATCGCCGATCTTAACGGCACTATTATCAAGCAATTAACCAACACCCCCGGATATGACGCCGAAGCCGTAGTCTCTCCCGATGGCAAAAAAATAGCATTTACTTCCACCCGCTCTGGCGACTTAGAGTTATGGACCATGGATATTGATGGGTCCAACCTAAAGCAAGTTACCTTCGGATTAGGTTATGATGGCGGAAGTTTCTTCTCACATGACAGCAAAAAATTAGTTTTTCGGGCTTCCCGACCGAAAACTGAAGCTGAAATTAATGATTACAAATCCTTACTACTAGACCATGTGGTGGCGCCAACCGAAATGGAAATTTACACTTGCAATGTTGACGGATCCGATTTGAAACAAATTACAAATTTAGGTAAAGCCAATTGGGCACCCTTCTTCCACCCATCCGACAAGAAAATTATCTTCTCATCCAATCACCATGCAACACGAGGTTACGACTTCCAATTGTATATGATTGATGTTGATGGTACTTATTTGAAACAAATCACATTTGAAAGTGAATTCAATGCTTTTCCTATGTTTTCGCCGAATGGAAAGAAATTGGTATTCTCGAGTAATCGCCAACAACAGGCCGCGCGTGAAACTAATGTATTTATTGCCGATTGGGTCGATATAGATCCCGCAGCGTATGTAAATGAACCCGAATTAAAAAAACATCTATCGTTTTTAGCTTCAGATGATTTAAAAGGTCGACTTGCCGGTTCAAAAGAAGAACAAAAAGCGGCAAATTATTTAGGGGAGCAATTTAAAAAAATGGGATTAAAACCGTATCAAGGGAAATCATTCGCTATTCCATTTGAATACAATTACAAATTGAACCCAAACGATTCAATAAATCCACAAGAAGTAAAAATAAAAGCGCAGAATGTGGTTGCTTATCTTGATAATAAGGCATCAAAAACTATTGTTATTGGAGCTCATTATGATCATTTAGGGCTAAATGAACATGGAAATTCGACATCAATGAATTCCAAAGGCGAAATTCATAATGGCGCCGATGATAATGCTTCGGGTGTAGCCGGTGTACTCGAATTGGCACGCCAATTTTCGCAAAATAAATCGTTGGAAAAAGCAAATTATATTTTTGCCCTTTTCTCTGCAGAGGAAGATGGATTAATTGGTTCTAAAGCACTGGCCGAAATGATAAAAACCAATACTCCAAACGTTGTAGCCATGTTGAATATGGATATGATTGGTCGCTTAAATACATCCAAAGATTTGGTCGTTGGAGGAACAGGAACTTGCCCTGATTTTCCAGAAATGGTAGAACGCAATAAGCCCGCCGGATTCCATATCACTATGGATGCAAGTGGAACGGGACCGACCGATCATACATCGTTTTATTTGCAGGATATTGCCGTTTTAAATTTCTTTACTGGAACGCATAACGATTACCACAAACCCACTGATGATGAAGCAAAAATTAATTATTATGGGGTAAAAAACATCATTGAATACGTTGGACGATGTGCACTTGCAATCGCCGATTTGGATTCGGTTGTTTTTACAAAAACCAAAATAAATGCGGGTAAAACACGTCCGAAATACAAAGTTACCATGGGAATAATGCCCGATTATACCGAGCATCCCGATGGGTTACATGTTGATGGAGTAACCGATAACCGTCCAGCACAAAAAGCAGGAATTCAAGAAGGCGATGTTATAACCAAGATGGGAACTTTAGCAATTAAAGACGTATACGGCTACATGGAAGCATTATCAAAAATTAATCCCGGTGATGAAATTGAAGTTGTGTTTACACGAAATGGTACTTCACAAACCGTAAAGGTGAAATTTGAATAAAAAAAGGAGTCGTTAATTCGACTCCTTTTTGGTAATTATTTGACGAATTTTATTTTAATCCATCTAAACTGTGAACTATTGTTGCAATTTTGGCCAAGGCATCGGCCTCTTTCTTGCGTTCCATTTCGATTACTTTTTCGGGAGCACCGGCAACAAATTTTTCATTGGAAAGTTTGGCTTGAACCGACTTTAAAAATCCTTTCATATAATCTAATTCAGCGGTTAATTTTTCAATTTCAGCGGCTACATCTATAGCTCCAGTAATTGGAATAAAATACTCATTGGATTTTACCCTGTAGGATAAAGCTCCGTCCACTTTATCAGAAACATACGCTATAGAAACAACATTTCCTAATTTAGCTATAATTGCATCAAAAAAAGGTGATGCATTTTCATTGTTCACTATTTTTAAATCAATCGGATCTTTAAACGGGATATTTTTTTCTTTGCGAATGGTTCGAATCCCCGAAATTACTTCGGTAGCAAATTCAAAATCGGTTACCAAATGTGCATCATAAGCTGCTGTTTTTGGCCATTCCGCTATGATTAATGCGTCATCTGAAGAACGCTCTTGGATATGCTGCCAAATCTCTTCGGTTAAAAATGGCATAAACGGATGCAATAATTTCAAATTGGATTCCAAAATAGCAATCGTTTTTGTAAACGTCAAGCGATCGATTGGCTGTTGGTAACCCGGTTTAATCATTTCTAAATACCACGAGCAGAAATCATCCCAAAACAATTTGTAAATCGCCATTAAAGCATCGGAAATTCGGTATTTTTCAAAACTGGCTTCTACCTCAATCAACGTTTGTTGCAACTTGGCTTCGTACCACGCTATAGCTGTTTTTGATGCTTCAGGCTGCGCACAATCGGCTACTTCCCAACCTTTGATTAGTCGAAATGCATTCCAAATTTTATTTGCAAAAGCTTTTCCTTGTTGGCATAATTCTTCATCAAATAAAATATCATTACCTGCTGAACCACTTAACAATAATCCAACACGAACACCATCGGCACCAAAACGATCGATCAAATCTAAGGGATCGGGAGAGTTCCCAAGCGATTTAGACATTTTTCGACCTAACTTGTCGCGCACTAACCCTGTTAAATATACATTTGAAAAGGGTTTGGCATCTGTATATTCATATCCGGCAATGATCATTCGGGCCACCCAGAAAAACAAAATATCCGGACCGGTTACTAAATCATTCGTTGGATAATAGTAATTATAGTCTTCATTTTTGGGATCTAAAATTCCCCCAAATACAGTAATTGGCCATAACCAAGCTGAAAACCAAGTATCCAAAACATCATCATCCTGGCGTAAATCTGCTGCGGTTAAATTAAAATTACCGGATTTATTTTTTGCCAATTCCAAGGCATCCGATGGCGTAGCTGCCACTACAAAATCTTCATTTCCGGGACCAAAATAATAAGCAGGTATCTGTTGACCCCACCATAACTGACGGGAAATATTCCAATCGCGTATATTTTCTAACCAATGGCGGTAGGTATTATTAAAACGACTTGGATACAATTTTACATCTTCGGTTTCTAAAACCGCTTTTATTGCTGGTTTCACCAACATATCCATACGCAAAAACCATTGATCTGACAGACGCGGTTCAATTACTGCTTTGGTGCGTTCAGAAGTTCCTACTTTATTCAAATAGTTTTCTGTTTTTACCAAAGCCCCAATGGATTCTAATTCAACAGCAATGGCCTCTCGCACCTCAAAACGATCTTTTCCGGCATAATGCAATCCAAATTGATTTAAGGTAGCGTCTTCATTAAAAATATCAATGATATCTAAATGATGTCGTTCACCTAATTCCTTATCATTGACATCATGCGCGGGTGTTACTTTCAAACAACCGGTTCCAAATTCGAGATCTACATAATCGTCAAAAATGATAGGAATACTGCGGTTGCAAATTGGAACAATTGCTTTTTTACCTTTCAAATGTTGGTATCGTTCATCCTCAGGATGGATGCAGATAGCGGTATCCCCCAATATCGTTTCAGGGCGCGTTGTCGCAATCGTTACCCATTGATCACTTCCCTCGATTTTATAATTGACATAGTATAATTTACCATTGCGCTCTTCATAAATAACTTCTTCATCTGAAAGAGTGGTTTTCGCCTGAGGATCCCAATTCACCATTCGGAAGCCGCGGTAAATTAACCCCTTGTTGTATAAATCGACAAACGAATGAATAACCGAAGCCGTCATATCGCTGTCCATCGTGAATTTGGTGCGACTCCAATCACACGAACAACCCAATTTTTTCAATTGTTCTAAAATGGTACCCCCATATTCTTCCGTCCAATCCCAAGCGTGCTTTAAAAATTCTTCACGACTCAAATCTTTTTTATCTATACCTTCGCTTTTCAACTTTGCCACTACTTTAGCCTCGGTAGCAATCGATGCGTGATCGGTACCCGGAACCCAGCAGGCATTGAAACCTTTAAGCCGAGCACGACGAATCAACACATCTTGAATCGTATTGTTCAACATATGACCCATGTGTAAAATACCGGTTACATTGGGTGGAGGAATAACAATAGTATAGGGCTTTCGGTGGTCGGGCTTAGAAGTGAAGTAATCGTTCTTCATCCAATAGCTGTACCATTTTTGTTCTACATCTTTGGCATTGTACTGTGCTGGAATCATGAGTTAATTATTGTTTTTACTATAAATTGAACCAAAAATCGACGAATATAAGCCTAATTAAAGCCCGTAAACTCGAAGCAAATCGCAGTTAAAAGGCAAAGGCGTTTTGGCACTAAACAAGCATTTTAACATGCTTAATTCGAACCACCAAAATTGGTACGCTTTTTGATTTAGTGCCTACAAAAGTACTGAAAATAGTATGTTACGAAAAATTTAAGATTTAAAATTTTGTACGAAAAATGAAAGTAGTAACTTTACACAAAATGCCACTTATGAAACCTATACTATTTGCTGCAATGCTTTTTATATCGAGCATGCTGAGCGCACAAAACGGACCCAAAATTGTTTTTAAAGATAAAGACAATACCCTTGACTATGGAACGGTAACCAAAGAAACTGATAATGGTGAGCGTATTTTTGAATTTACCAATACAGGAGATCAGCCTTTGATTATTAAAAATGTGCAATCGACTTGTGGCTGTACCGTGCCGAGCAAACCCGAACAGCCAATCATGCCAGGTAAAACGGGTGAAATCAAGGTAAAATACAATATGAATCCCGGGCCTATTCGTAAAACCATTACAGTAGAAACCAATGCAGTCAATGTTGAAGGAGGCATGGTAGCCTTAAAAATTAAAGGTGAGGTTATTGTTAAAAACGAGCCCAACCCCCTTGAAAAGAAAACAAATTTATTGATGAATAAATCCTAATGAAGCCCGAGTAATCGGGCTTTTTTTATGGCAACACATCTTTTAATACCAAGGTTACTTTGTAGGGGTTACCCAAATGTTCCAATTCCATTTCGATACTTTTCCCGTCTTGTTGTTTAAAATATGAATTGATTTGATCTAAAGACATTTCATGGCCCTCTTTTTCTTCAATGGTTAGAAGTATATCTCCTTTTTGAATGCCAACCTTAGCACCGGGAGAATCGGGACGAACATTCGCAACTACATAAATTGGCTTGAGTTCAAACTGGTATTTAATTTTATCTCTAATACTCGTTGAACTCCCTTCAAAAGTAATATCGCCATAGGTTAGTCGAGAATCTGTTCGCTGCGATTTAGCAATCCACTGCAGCCCTTGGTGCTTTACTTCTATTCCCGACATATTGTAACGAAAAGGATCATCATAGTCACGATTAGGGCGAATATATAGTTGTTGTTGTGCATAATCAAAAATAACATGAAAGCGGCGCAGGAATTCGTTTCCAATTGATCCCGTGCGGTTTGTCACCTGAACCAAATGCGTCATAGATAAACTATCGGGCATCGCAACTATAGGTCGCGGGAGCATAAATGTATCCCATTTAAGCCCATCAATTCGGCTGCGATTCCCATAAATTGTCCCACTTAAGCCTTTTCCTAGGTAATCTTGTATTGTATTTTTTGAAAGAAACGACTGCGGCATAACCGCTGGAAACAACCAGGCAGCATCGGTATTACCGGTATCCAATAATTGCAATAAATCGATTGTTTTTATTCCTTGTTGGCCCTTCATTTTTACATACGGTTTATTTTGTACTAAATAAAGTGGTAAGGGTGTGAATTGCTCTTTTCGCCGTTTTACTTTTTGGAGGGATTTCCCAATGATTAGGCGTTGGTTCACATAATCAATTCGCACTAAAAAATTTTTAAAAAAGTGTGCACCGACTATTCCATTAACGGGAAGTCCTACTGAAGAAGAAATGTTAATTTCTTGATCTAGTAATATATAAACCTTATGATCGTTGTCTAAGGCGCTACCAATGCGAAGGGAATTATGATCAGCTCGGTAGGCATCAATTGGTTCATTTGCACCAAATCCTTTGATTTTTACTTTTTCTAACGTTGAAAATTGAACTTCATTAGGATCATCTAAACTAAAAAGAATAGTCTCTTCAACACCCGTATCCAAAAGAAAATTGAGTGGAATTCCATTTAACTCAACGGGGAGTATGATTAAATTATTTACCCATTGGAAGGGAATTTTTGACTTTTTGCGGTCATTATCTAGTTCGAAACCCGACTGCCCCCAAGCTAATAACGAACCAAAAAGTAATAAAACCGAATACAGTCTGCAAAACATGCTTGTTTTTTCTATAAAATTAACGAATTACGAATATATTTTAGGGTGACCATTCGTTAAAATACGCTAAAAATTTGCAAATTTGCAGCATTAAATAAATCAAACCATGCCACATGTATCTCATAAAGGCAAAACCATGCCTGAATCCCCTATTCGTAAACTTGTACCTTATGCAGATATTGCCAAAAGTAAAGGGGTAAAAGTATACCATTTAAACATTGGTCAACCCGATATAAAAACACCTGAAGTTGCATTAAACGCTGTTAAAAATGCTGATATTCGGGTATTGGAATACAGTCATTCGGCCGGGTTTGAAAGCTACCGTACAAAATTAGCTCAATATTATTGTAATCATGGATTACCAGTAGAAAAGCAAGATATTATTATCACAACCGGAGGTTCTGAAGCCTTATTGTTTGCTATTGGAAGTACGATGGATGTAGGTGATGAAATTATCATTCCAGAACCCTTTTATGCCAACTACAATGGATTTGCCATTGCTTCGGGAGTGACTGTAGTTCCGGTAATTTCGACACTTGAGGAAGGATTTGCGCTACCCCCTATTGCTGCTTTTGAAAAATTGATAACACCCAAAACTAAAGCTATATTAATTTGCAATCCCGGGAATCCAACAGGGTATTTGTATTCTAAAGAAGAAATTGAACAATTGGCAGCTATCGTTAAAAAGTACGATTTATTTTTAATTGCTGATGAAGTATACCGAGAATTTATTTATGATGAAGGGGTTCAACACCATTCGGTATTACAAGAAGCGGGTCTTGAAGAAAATGCCATTATGATCGACTCGGTATCCAAACGATATAGTATGTGTGGCGCACGAATCGGTTGTATCGTTTCCAAAAACAAAGAAGTGATGGCTACTGCTATGAAGTTTGCACAAGCGCGCTTGAGTCCGCCTACTTACGCGCAAATTGCAAGTGAAGCCGCTTTAGAAACCCCGCAATCCTATTTTGATGAAGTTATCGAAGAATACAAAGAACGACGGGATCTATTAGTGGCGGGATTAGAAAAAATAGAGGGTGTAAAAGTTGCGACACCAAAAGGGGCATTCTATTGTATTGCAAAATTACCTGTAGCCAATGCGGATGATTTTGCCCAATGGTTATTAGAATCTTTTGATTATCAAGGAGCCACAGTAATGGTCGCACCTGCAGCCGGATTTTATTCTACTCCTGGCGTTGGTCTGGATGAAGTCCGTATTGCTTATGTATTAAAAAAGGACGATTTACAGCGTGCGATCGAAGTGCTCGATGCTGCGCTAACCGCATATAAAGCTATTCATTAGGATTGAATCCCTACAATTTGAAACCTGCACCGTTACGTGCAGGTTTTTTTATAAGACGATTACTTTAAAGGTAAAGCACTTTTAGAAATCACTTATCCAATTTCCCTATAGCACCGAAGCTTTATTTATAATAAAAAACGCCTCCGAAGAGACGCTTTTATACCATTAAATCATTGGTTTTATTTGACTTATCGTTTGCTTGCGCAACACCCGCCTTTTTTCTCACCTGTTCCACAAGATTTTTTCTCTTCTGAAGAACATGATTTTTCAGTTTTAGCTTTTTTCTTTTCTTTTTTAGCTTGTTCTTGTGCAAAACTATTTACAGAAATCAATAATGCAGTAACTGCAAAAACGGAAACAATTTTTTTCATGTGTGTTAATTTTGGTTATAAATAATTTTAAATATACTACTTTTTTTACTAAAGTCGTTTCGTTTCGATAGTTTGTACAATTTGTGCTTTTGAAATCACTCCCGACTGGCGCCAAAGCAATTGCCCTTTTTGGTACAAGAGCAGCGTTGGAACACCGCGAACTTGTTGCATGGCTGCCAACTCTTGGTTTTTATCGACATCTACTTTTAAGATAGAAACCGAATCCCCAAGCGCATCTTTCACTTCTTTTAATATCGGTGAAAGCTGCTGACAAGGCCCGCACCATGTAGCAAAAAAATCAATTAAAACGGGTTTGTCTGACTTGATTATATCGGCAAAATTACTGTTCATCTGCTTTCTTTTTAAATTCAATTGAACACCCTTGGGCACCACAGCCCCAATTCAATAGGGCTTGCCCCAAGAAAAATAATCCAAATACGGCAAAAATCCACTGACGGGTTTCATACGCATTAACGATTAAAACCAATGCTAATGCCAAGCGTGCATAGCGGAGTATTGACCAGTTCTTTAAACTATTTTTTTTCATTACTTTACAGTCGATGGGCAAACAAAGGCCGTTGTTTTTATAGCGGTTTGACGAATTGCCGCAAAACCTCCTTTAACATCAATCACATTGTGATACCCGCGCGCTTTTAAAATAGAAGCAGCAATTACCGAACGGTAGCCTCCCGCACAATGAACATAAAATGGAGCATCTTTTGGAAATTCAGCTAAGTGATCATTCAAAAAGTCCAATGGAGTTGAAGGCACATTTTCGATATGTTCAGCGCTATACTCGCCTGGTTTGCGCACATCAAATACTTGTACTCCTTCAGGCAAAAGCGTTTCCAATGCAACAGCAGTCACAGCATTGAGGGTATCGTATTCTTTACCCGCATTTTTCCATGTCGCAAAACCATCCTTTAAATAACCTATAGTTTGATCATAACCTACACGTGCTAAACGCGTAATGGTTTCTTGTTCTCGACCTACAGGAGTTACCAATAAAATCGGCTGTTTATAATCGATGATTAACGCACCCACCCATGGTGCAAACTGACCGTCGATTCCGATAAATATCGAACCCGGAATATGGCCCGCAGAAAAATCATCTTGATGACGTACATCCAAAATTAAGGCATCTGTCTCGTTGGCCGCCGCTTCAAAAGCTACGGCATCCAAAGCTTGAGCTGCTGCAATGATTTTTTCTACATTTTCATAGCCTTCTTTGTTTAATTTGACATTCATCGGGAAATAGGCTGGCGGCGGTAAAAGTCCATCCGTTACTTCTTTTACAAACTCCTCTTTGGTCATATCAGCACGCAAAGCATAATTAGTCGCTTTTTGTTCGCCTATCGAACCAACTGTCTCTTTACTTAGATTTTTTCCACAAGCACTTCCAGCACCATGAGCGGGATAAACAATGACATCGTCGGCAAGCGTCATTACTTTTGCACGAAGACTTTCAAAAAGAATTCCAGCCAATTGCTCTTGCGTCATATGCGCTGCTTTTTGAGCCAAGTCGGGACGACCTACATCACCCAAAAACAAAGTGTCGCCGCTAAACAAGGCATGATCTTTACCGTTTTCGTCTTGCAACAAATAACAACTGCTCTCCATGGTATGCCCTGGTGTATGCAACACGGTTAGGGTACAGTTTCCAATTTTAAAAACTTCACCGTCAGTTGCAATATGTGCTTTATATGTAGGATTAGCATTAGGTCCGAATACTATAGTAGCTCCTGTTTTTTCAGCAAGAGTCACATGACCACTCACAAAATCGGCATGAAAATGGGTTTCAAAAATAAATTTGATGGTTGCCCCATCGTGAGCAACGCGATCAATATAGGGTTGTACTTCACGTAAGGGATCAATAATGGCAGCTTCACCATTACTTTCGATATAATATGCGCCCTGCGCTAAACATCCGGTATAAATTTGTTCAATCTTCATGTGACGCCTAAATTTTATGTAAAATTAATACGAATATTGGATATTAATTGTAACTAAAGTTACTCTAACAAAAGTACGGAAAGAAAAGAAACTTTTCTAGTGTATTGCAATCCAATTTAGACTTGATGTAAATTAAGTTATGAAGCCGAAAAACCAATTTCTTTTACCAAAATATAAATCCCCATTCCTAAGACAACGTATCCAAATACCGTTTTTAATTTTTCGCCAGCAATTACTTTTGACAATCGATTTCCAATCAATACCCCGAATAATGCGCATCCAGTAAATACGAGCAACATCGGGTAATTGATATTTGGATTGGGAATATCACCCAAAAATCCAATTAACGATTGAACCGCAACAATAAACAATGAGGTTCCAATCGCTTTTTTTATTGGGGTGTTGGCTAAAAACAATAAAGCAGGAACAATCAAGAATCCACCACCTGCTCCTACAAAACCTGCAATGAACCCAATCGCTAGTCCGGCCAAACTAATGGTAAACGGATTGCTACTTGAATTCCCTTTTGTTTCGTTACCGGGACGAATCATTTTCCAGGAGGCCACAAGCATCACTAGAGCAAAAACGACCATTAGCAACAACCGTTTGGAAAGTGTAAATTGATCGGTAATCACCAGCATTTCGGGGATAGAAGGAACAATAATTTTTCGGGTAATAAAAACTGCAATTAAGGTTGGAACACCAAAAGCAAGCACTTTTTTGAAGTCTACCAAACCATCTTTGGCTTTTTGTACACCACTGACCAAAGCAGAAATCCCAACAACAAACAATGAATACGCCGCAGCTAGTGCCGGATGCATCCCCATGATATAGACAAAAATGGGCACCGACAAAATGGATCCACCGCTACCGATTAATCCTAAGGAGATGCCAACTAAAACGGCTAAACTGTATCCAACTAAATGATCATTTTCCATGCGACAAATTTGACATTAAAATTTGTTTCGATTGGTTACTTAGGTTACACTACAACAATTCAATTGATGCGCGATGCAAGCGAATGCGTCCTTTATTTTCCATTGCTTTTAATAATCGCGACACTACCACCCGCGAAGTATGTAAATCGTATGCAATTTCTTGATGGGTAGCCAATATTTCTTTCGATTTTGCTATTTTCGACTTGTCAATCAAATAACTCATAATGCGTTCGTCCATATTCATAAACGCCAAACTATCGATGGTAGAAAGCATTTCTTTAAGACGGCTGTTGTAACTTGTAAAAACATAGTTTCGCCACGATTTATATTTACCCAACCATTCCTCCATAAATTCGACCGGAATCATAACTAACAAACCGTCGGTTTCTGCAACTGCACGAATTTCACTTTTGGCAGTTCCAAGGCAACACGCCATCGTCATCGCACAAGTATCTCCTTTTTCAATAAAATAAAGCAATAATTCACCTTCATCAAAGTCTTCGCGCAAGATTTTAATTGCACCGTTTAATAGTAAGGGCATTTTTCGAATTGAATCGCCAAAATCGATCAACACATCGCCTTCATGAAAATCGCGAAGCACTGCAACCTGAGCAATTTCTAGCCGTAATTTTTCCTCAAAAACGGCACCGTAATGTTGGTTTAAAAGTTCGATCATCGACGGTAATTTTTTTCATAAAGTGCAATCCACTGCTCGGGAGTCATTTTTTTACATAAGTCGGCTATTAATTCAAATGGTATCGACTCGGGCTTTTTGAAACGAATGCAGCTTTTACCCATGTCTAACTTGGTTTTACTATGATTGGGAAATTCGGAGACAAACCAATTCAAAAGATTTTCATCAGCATAAATTCCCATATGGTATATATTGATCGAATTTTTTTGAGAAGCGATAGAAATAAAGGGCAATTCTTGGTCTTTTGCACAATGGTAACCGGGTGGATACAATTCAAAAGGCACAACATAGGTAAGCATCCCATAACTCATCCCCTCTTTGAATCCTTTGGGCAAATTGTCCTTGATCGTTGAACGCAGTTGTTGCATCGCTGCTACACGGTCTTCGGGGAGTTCCTTCATATAGTCTTCGGGTGATTGGGCTGCTGATTGCATAAAAGTTTATTTTCGTTTACGATACAAATATAAATGTATTTTTTTTCTAGTTTTACAGCGCCTAATACAATTCCATTTTATTGAATACAATGATAAAAATTGAGGTGTTTTACTCTTGTTTTGCATTAGGTCTAAGCATAATTTTAATCGTTTAAGGCTACCTATACCTATGAAAAAAATCGTTCTATCCGCTATAATTGCTACTGTATTACTTTCCTGTAGCGGAGCTCCACCCACCATAAAAAAACCAATCGCCGAACCCATTGCCGTTAATCAGTACATGGAAACCATAACCGCAGGGGAGTTAAAAACGATGTTAACTGTAATTGCCGCTGATGAAATGGAAGGACGTGAAACCGGAAGTGCTGGGCAAAAAAAAGCCGCAAACTACCTCATCGAGCAGTACAAAAAAAATGGAATACCTTATCCAAAAGGCGCCCAAAATTATGAGCAATTTGTTCCGGCTGCGTTTTTAAATGCCAAAAGAAACGAAGGGCTTCCCGATTCGGCCAACCTATGGGCGTTTATTGAAGGCACCGAAAAACCCGAAGAAATTGTAGTAGTCTCTGCACATTACGATCATGTGGGGATTCGCAATGGCGAAATTTATAACGGTGCCGACGATGACGGATCGGGTACTGTAGCACTTTTAGAAATTGCACAAGCATTTCAAAAAGCAAAAAAAGAAGGCAATGGACCAAAGCGCTCGATACTGTTTTTGCATGTGACTGCCGAGGAACATGGCCTACACGGATCGCGTTATTATACTGAAAACCCGTTATTCCCTTTGCAAAATACCGTTGCCGATGTAAATATCGATATGATTGGCCGAAGCGATGCCAAACATGCAGGGAATAGCAATTATATTTATGTGATTGGATCGGATTATTTATCGACCGATTTGTATACCGTATGTGAAACCGTGAATTCCCAATACACCCAATTGGAACTGGATTATAAATACAATGACCGTAAAGATCCTAACCGTTTTTATTACCGGTCTGATCATTATAATTTTGCAAAACACAATATTCCCTCGGTATTTTTATTTAGTGGGGTGCATGCAGATTACCACAAGCCTACGGATGACGTGGATAAAATCGAATTTGAAGTACTCGCCAAGCGCACGAAATATGCTTTCAACATTGTTTGGGAAATTGCCAATCGTGCACAGCGCCTTGTGGTAGACAAAACCGATCCGGAAAGTAAAAAATAAATTTCTTTTTTTATCGAAATCCTTTTTGGTACTCGGCCATCAAGCGGTCGGAGAAAAACAAGCCGGTATAGGAGTCATACGCTTCTCGATTGGAGGTTTCCATGGTTGCAAATGCTTCCCGGTATTTTTTAAGTTGGGTTGGACTTAGCAGCGCACGAAATTCATTTTCTTGACGCACCAATAACTGCATAAATTGATTAGTAGCTTTAACATCGCCTTGGGAAATCATAGTGATATAGCCCGAATACATCGTTTTGTATTGCGCAATAAACAGCGCTTTAAATTGGGGATTTTGTTCTTCGGTGTAATTCACAATTCCGAACGTGAGTTTGCCTTTGGTTTGCCAAAACAATGTTTCGCCTTGATCGCCAGGTTGGGACACAAAATGTTGAATGACGGCCAATTTGATTTTGAGGGTACGCTCGATCTCGGGAGGCAGCCCATGCATTCCTCCATGAGCAGATTGGGTGGGTGAACTGGATTGGGTCGGTGCTTTCTTTTTGGCCTGCCCCAACAGTAATCCCGGTAATAAAAGTAGAACCCAAATGCAGTTGTTCATGTGGAAATTTTTATCAAAAATAAAAAAGAAAGTAAACCAAAATAAAAAAGCCCTGAAATTTCAGGGCTTTGGGGTGAATGAGGGGTCTCGAACCCCCGACCTTCGGAACCACAATCCGACGCTCTAACCAACTGAGCTACAATCACCGTGTAAAAATACAACCGAGGACAACCTCTTTTGCGGTGGCAAATATAGCGCAAAACTTTTTTTTTGCAAAGCTTTTTTAAAAGAAAATAACCGCGCTAAACGAATCGAAAAATCGTATTGCAAATTATTCAACTTTAAATTTTTAAATGGGTTAATACCTACAATTGCCTAATTGCTTAATCGACTCATTGACTTATTGACTCATTGGCATATTAAACCAAATCACTCAATGCACGAACGGCTACATACCGTTCTACGGTAAAGCCTTCGGCATAGTCAACGCCCACGAGTCGACCGAGATCTTGAGCGCGGTAGTGCACGCTTTCCAGAAAGTTTTTGGAAGCTATAGGTGTTTCAGGTTCTGATGAATTGGGGTCGTAAAATTGGGAACTATAGGCCAAAATTGACTTCATTTTGCACTCCATAAAATCGGTAATATCGACTACAAAATCGGGCTCGATGGTTTTCCACTGAATATAATGGTATACCGCTTTGGGACGCCATGCGGTTTGGGCGCGACCCTCCCACTCGGTTTCTATTTTATTTAATCCCGATAAAAAACAAGCATCCGAAACCAACTTACTGCCTTTACCATGGTCAATATGCCGGTCGTCGATCGCATTGCAGAGCACGATATCGGGCTGGTATTGGCGAATTTTTTGAATTATTTTCAACTGATGTGCTTCGTCATTAACAAAAAAACCGTCGCGCATGTCCAAATTTTCCCGAATGTGAATTCCAAGAATTTGGGATGCATTTGCTGATTCACTATTGCGAATAGCAACCGACCCTCGGGTACCGAGTTCGCCACGGGTGAGATCGATTATTCCCACCTTTTTGCCTAAAGAAACCTCTTTGGCCAAAGTACCACTACATCCTAATTCTACATCGTCGGGATGGGCTCCAAAAGCCAAAATTGCTAATTTCATCATGATTTATTTTTAAAAATATAGCTTATTTACAAAGCGCGTTTGACCGTTGCAGCTTTATTTACCGTTTCCAAAAATTCCAACTCCGGATTACTGCCTTTATTGATTCCACAACCAACAAAAAGGGCTACGCGGTCATTTTCCCATTGCATACAACGCAAATTAACATACAAATCGCAATCGCCGGTCTTAAAAGTAGTAAAGTTTTTGTTCCATTCGCCCAAATAACCCGCATAAAACTTACGGTCGTAGCCTTCATTATTCAAAATAAATTGATACGCTGCCGCTTTAGGCAAACCACAAACAGCAGGGGTCGGATGCAATGCGTTCACGAGTGCTTTCCAATCGCCACTAAGGGTTGCTTTGATATCGGTTTTGATATGCCACAACGAACCCGCTTGATGCGTATAAGGTGCTGAGAGCTGTAAATTTTCGGTAAACGATTGCAGGGTATCACAAATATAAGTGGTAACCAACTGTTGCTCTTGTTGCTCTTTTTCACCCCATACAACTGGACCGTCGGAAGCAGCTACTTGGGTTCCTGCCAAAGCAACCGTGGTAAGGGATTGATCGGTTTTTTGGAGCAATTGTTCTGGGGTAGCACCCAACCAAATTCCGGTTTGTGGATGATACCATAGATACCGAAAAGCCGAAGGATACAATGCGAGTAGTCGCTCAAAAACAGTAAAGGGATTTTCGGGAGTAGCCGATTGTATTTCTTTACGGGAAAGAACCACTTTTTGAAAATCATGCGTTGCTATTGCCTGAATTGCTTTTGCAACCAAATTTTCAAATTGTTGTTGTATTTCCGGATCGATTGATGGTACTTCGGGGTTCCACAAGAAATCCGTTGGTGAAAATTGCTCAAAATAGCAATCAGCAGCCGTATCGGGAATTAAATATTGGTTGGTTCCATCAAACGAGACCATACAAAATCCAGCCGCCTCGGGGTCAAAAGCAATCGTTTCAGCAGTGCGCTGAAAGAGTCCGATTACTTGATTGGAATCGGGTTTGGCATAACAAACGAACGGAATGTTGTGCGCTAAATTTTGACTCGCTTTTAATCGGATGTGCTCCATTAGCGTTTCGGTAGAATCATGTTGGTCAGTTTGCATAGCGAGACCAAATTATTGGCTTCGTCAACAATACGGATTTCCCACAAATGAATACTTGCTCCTTTGTGAAGGATTTTTGCAGTAGCGGTTACCTTACCCTCGCGCTTGGCTTTTACGTGATTGGCAGAAATCTCAATACCCCGCACCTCTTGTTTTTCTGGATTGACAAACATAATTGATGCTGCACTGCCTACACTTTCTGCAAGCGCAACCGAAGCACCACCATGCAACAAGCCCATAGGTTGATGCACTCGAGGATTAACCGGCATTGTGGCAACCAAAAAATCTTCCCCAGCATCAACATATTCAATTTCAAGGGTTTCCATCAAGGTATTTTTGCTCCAAGCATTACACAATTGAAGCATTTTTTCTTTATCAAAGGTCATGGTTCCAATTTTGCGCAAAAATAGCCCATTTCCGTGAGACCAACAATGCAATTGATTGAGAATAAAATGAAAAAAAATACGTTATGACTCGAATAAATGCGGTAATGAATGAATCAAAATCGTTATTTTTACCAAAATTCTCAGTTTATAACCATGCGCAAACTACTTTTTTTAATCGCTTTACTCTCGGGTGTTCTATTTACTTCGTGTCGCGATGATTTTGAGTTTGAACCCAGTACGGTCGCACTTCGATTTTCAAAAGATACCGTCTATTTGGATACGGTTTTCACTAATATCGGTTCAAGCACTTACCGTTTAAAAGTATACAATGATTCAGACAAAGATATTGCCATCCCGACGGTACAATTGGGTAAAGGAGTAAACTCAAATTACCGTATTATGGTTGATGGTATGACCGGTGAAGATGCCGACAACAACGGTACAGGTGATGGAAAAATTTTCCGAAATGTCGAATTATTAGCCAAAGACAGTATGTTTATTTTTATCGAAGTCACCGCTGACGTGGCCGATGCTAATCCTACCGATTATTTATACACCGATAAAATCGAATTCCGTCATGCAAACAATGTGATTCAAGATGTAGATTTAGTTACGTTAATCCAAGATGCGATTTTTATTTACCCCCAGCGGGATAATCAAAATGTATACGAGACGATTTCCCTTGGATTGGATCCGGATGGAAATCCTTTAACCTATATTGGAAGTAATTTAAGTGAAAATGACCCTGTAAATGGCGATGAGTTACACTGGACCAATCAAAAACCCTATGTTATTTATGGCACCGCCATGGTTCCCAACGGAAAAAATCTAGTCGTTGATGCGGGAGCGCGCGTCCATTTTCATGCCAATTCGAACCTGTTGGTGAGTCAGAATGCCTCCATTCAAATTAACGGTGGTAATCCTCCGAACAACGATCCGGCCAACTTGACCAATGAAGTTGTTTTTGAAGGGGATCGATTGGAACCACTTTACAGTGAAGTACCCGGACAATGGGGTGCTGTGATCATTCTTTCAGAACTTAACACCAATACGATCAACCACTTAACCATAAAAAATGCAACAGTTGGTTTGTTGGTTCAAAAACGATTACCTTTTATTGAACCCGATAGCAACCAACCGAAGTTGAACTTGTCGAATGTACAAATTTACAACTGTGCCAATGTGGGACTATTGGGCCGTGACGCACAAATTACAGCTACCAATATGGCAATCAACTATTGCGGACAAGCTTCATTAGCAGCAACCCTTGGCGGAGCCTACAATTTTACCCATTGTACATTTAATAACAATTGGAACAGTTCGAAACAGTTTGCTGTAGTTATTGGAAATTATATTGAGACTTCAGAAGCTACTTACATAAGTGATTTAACGCAAGCTAATTTTACCAATTGTATTATTTATGGTAGTAATCAAAATACGTTAAAATTGGATAAATTCACACCGCCCAATTCCAGTATACCCAATGTTACGTTTGCCTACCAATTTCAAAATTGTTTGATCAAATTAAACAATAGCAATTCAAATCCGTTGTATTTACCTACCAATACAACCAATTTTACCAACTGTTATAATGCAAACAATGGACAGGTATTCAATCCGAAATTGAAAAAAGTAACCGAAAACAAACTGTGGCCGACGGTTGATTTATTTACAACCATGCCTGCAGCAAATACATCGGTTACGGTAGATATACTGAACAAATTGCGGGCACCGAATCCCAACATTGGTGCTTACCAGTTTATTTCAGATTAAGCGAATAGCCTCCTTTTGGAGGTTTTTTTATTGTCAAAAACCTGTGAAAAACTATTCCCAATCGGTTTGCTAGCCTTTCAAGATTCGCTTACCTTTGTGGCACAACATTACAACAACACAACAATGATTCATTTTTTCGGATGCGAAACCGGAACTGTTTATGCAGTACAATCCACTACTCCATTTTCTGAAACAACCCTCCAAAAACTCAATTGGTTGTTTGGAAATACCCAAAAAATAGACCAACTCGAAATCAACGGCACCTTTATTGGTCCTCGGGCAACTATGATAACTCCATGGAGTACTAATGCGGTTGAAATTACACAAAACATGGGTATTTCGGGCATTGTCCGTATTGAAGAATTTCATGCAAGTGCGGCCGACACGATAGATTTTGACCCCATGCTATCCCAGCAATTTGATCGATTGCATCAAGAATTATTTACAATTCATCTTCAGCCCGAACCGATTCTCGAAATAGAAGACATTGCTGCTTACAACCAACAAGAAGGTTTAGCGTTAAGTGAGGAAGAAGTATCCTATTTGAATCAATTGGCTGAAAAATTAGGCCGTAAGTTGACCGATTCAGAAGTCTTTGGATTTTCGCAAGTCAACTCTGAGCACTGCCGCCATAAAATTTTCAATGGAACTTTTGTGATTGACGGGATTGAAAAAGAAACGTCGCTTTTTAAATTAATTAAAAAAACAGCGGCCGAGCATCCCAATACAATTGTATCGGCATATAAAGATAATGTTGCCTTCATTGAAGGTCCGGTAGTCGAACAGTTTGCACCACAACGGGCCGATGTAGCCGATTTCTATACCAAAAAGCCGTTTACTTCGGTACTTTCCTTGAAGGCCGAAACCCATAATTTTCCAACTACCGTCGAACCTTTTAATGGAGCGGCAACAGGGTCGGGTGGAGAAATTCGTGATCGTCTAGCGGGTGGTCAGGGTTCACTCCCACTCGCAGGTACAGCGGTTTACATGACGGCTTATTCGCGGCTTACCCAAGATCGGCCCTGGGAAAAATCCATGCAAGAACGGGATTGGCTCTACCAAACCCCTATGGATATTTTAATCAAAGCATCCAATGGTGCCTCTGATTTTGGAAACAAGTTTGGACAACCCTTAATTACAGGTTCGGTTCTCACCTTTGAACACGAAGAAAACAACCGCAAATTGGGTTATGACAAAGTAATCATGCAAGCCGGTGGTATTGGTTACGGCAAAGCCGAGCAAGCCCAAAAACATGAACCGCAATTGGGGGACCAAATTGTAATTTTAGGCGGTGAAAACTACCGCATCGGAATGGGAGGCGCTGCCGTTTCCTCAGCCGATACGGGTGCTTTTGGTTCGGGTATCGAACTCAATGCCATTCAACGTTCCAACCCCGAAATGCAAAAACGAGCAGCCAATGCGATTCGTGGATTGGTGGAAAGTGATCAAAATCCAATTGTTTCCATTCATGATCACGGTGCGGGCGGCCATTTAAATTGTCTTTCCGAGTTAGTTGAAGCAACCGGTGGTGCCATTGACTTAGATCAACTTCCTGTGGGTGATCCCACGCTTTCTGCTAAAGAAATTATTGGCAATGAATCCCAAGAACGCATGGGATTGGTTATAGGTTCTAAAGATCTTGAAACCTTGGAACGTATTGCCGAACGTGAGCGCTCCCCAATGTATACGGTGGGTGCAATCACAAACGATCATAAATTTACAATTGAAGGATTAAAATCAGGCGCAAAACCAATGGATTTGGCCTTGAATGATATGTTTGGTAGTTCACCCAAAACGATCATGAGTGATCGTACCGTTGCGCGAAATTATGAAGCAATAACCTATACAAGCGATGCACTCCAATCTTATTTAGAACAAGTATTACGCTTGGAAGCGGTGGCTTGTAAAGATTGGTTAACCAACAAAGTAGACCGTTGTGTAGGTGGACGAGTAGCCAAACAACAATGTGCGGGTCCGTTGCAATTACCCTTAAACAATGTTGGGGTAATGGCGTTGGATTTTGAAGGTAAAGAAGGTGTTGCGACTAGTATTGGTCATGCCCCTGTTGCAGCTTTAATTGATCCGAAAGCAGGTAGTCGCAATGCGATTGGTGAAGCCTTATCCAATATCGTTTTTGCTCCATTAAAAGAGGGTTTACAAAGTGTATCCTTGTCGGCTAATTGGATGTGGGCTTGTAAAAATGAAGGAGAAGACGCACGCCTTTACGAAGCAGTTGAAGCTTGTTCGGCATTTGCCATAGCATTGGGTATCAACATACCTACAGGAAAGGATTCCTTATCCATGAAACAAAAATACCCAAATGGTGAAGTAATTGCTCCGGGTACCGTTATTATATCCGCGATTGGGCAATGTTCCAACATAACAAAAGTGGTTGAACCCGTAGCGCAGCGAAATGCCGGCTCGTTATACTATATTTCACTTTCGCAAGACGAATTTAAGTTGGGCGGAAGTTCATTCGGCCAAATTCGAAATACGATTGGCAACGAAGTTCCTACGATTCAAGATGCTTTATACTTCAAAAAAGCATTTAATACTGTTCAAAATTTAATTAAAAACCGTCAAATTGCTGCAGGTCATGATATTGGGAGCGGCGGATTGATCACGACACTTTTGGAAATGTGCTTTGCCGATAATCAATTGGGCGCCTCTTTGACTTTAGCGGAATTTAAAGAAAAAGATTCCATTAAAATCTTATTTGCAGAAAATATTGGTTGGGTTTTGCAAGCACAAAATGATACCGAATTTGAAGCTGCTTTTGCGAAAGAAAATGTAGAAATCATTCGTCTAGGTAGTATCACAACCAATGAAACATTAACGATTGATGGTTTAGAACTCGACATTCCTCATTTGCGTAAAATTTGGTTTGAAACATCCTATTTACTCGATCAAAAACAAACCCAAAACAACAAAGCGCAAGAGCGTTTTACTCATATTTTTGAACAACCCCTTCGGTATCAATTTCCTGCCCATTTTACTGGAAAGGTAGAGCCACGACCAGCAATTCGTCCCAAAGCTGCGATTATTCGTGAAAAAGGAAGTAATTCGGAACGCGAAATGGCTCATGCGATGTATTTGGCTGGATTTGACGTCAAAGACATTCACATGACCGATTTGATTAGCGGTCGTGAAAATTTAGAAGACGTACAATTTATTGGTGCAGTTGGAGGATTTTCCAATTCGGATGTCTTGGGAAGCGCAAAAGGCTGGGCCGGTGCGTTCCTATACAACGAAAAAGCAAATGCAGCTTTAAAAAAATTCTTTGCACGGCCTGATACCCTGTCGGTAGGGATATGCAACGGTTGTCAGTTGTTTATGGAATTGGAATTGATTCACCCAGAGCATGCTGTACACGGAAAAATGCACCATAACGACAGTAAAAAACACGAAAGTGGCTTTACTTTGGTTACCATACAAAAAAATAACTCCGTAATGTTGTCTACCCTAGAAGGCTGTACATTGGGCGTATGGATTTCGCACGGGGAAGGTAAATTTAACTTGCCGGAAGCAGAAAATCAATACCCCATTGTTGCCAAATATGCCTATGAAAATTACCCTGCCAATCCGAACGGCTCCGATTACAATACGGCTATGCTATGTGATGCAACGGGACGACATTTGATAATGATGCCGCATATTGAACGGTCGATTTTTCCTTGGAACTGGGCTTATTATCCCGACCGAGGTGAAAAAGATACGGTAAGTCCCTGGATTGAAGCATTTGTAAATGCCCGTAAATGGATAGAAAAAAAATAATTATAGCCTAAAGCCTAACATGAATTTATTTCAGGTTAGGCTTCCTTTTTTTAGTAACTTGTACCCTAAATTTAAACCCTATGCTACTACGTACCTTTTTTTATAGTGTTTTTTTTCTAACGGCTTCCGTTTGTTTTGCCCAGAAAGTAAGTGAAATCGAAACCGAAGACCGAAAGTTATTTATTACCACAAAATGTGAATACCCAATTTATGGTACGTACCAATTCAAAGGCGGCGAACCCGTAATTGAGTTAAACTCTGGTGGAACGGGATATTACCAACAACATGAAGCCGTTAAGCGGCCAATAATTTGGGGGTTGGAATGTTCTGAAAGTGGGGTTTTAAAAGAAACCAAAGGGTATGACAATATAAAATACATTTTGTATTACAAGTATACAACACCCAATTCAGACGAGCCCGAAGAATCCTGGACCCATGTAGAAATGACTGTCCATTTAAATACCTGTAAAATTTTCATTAACGGAGAACGCATGAAATTGTTTACTACCAAAGAAGAAAAGAAGAAATCGGTCAAGTAACTTTTTAGAAAGATTGAGGCTATCGCAAGGCAATAATCTCTTTTCAAATCACAATAAAACGATAGCATCACATTGCCACATCAGCCAATTTTCGAATCGATTCGTCGGCCTGCCTGTGGTTGGGTGGTCGGGTTTACTCATCGGGTTATTGGCTAATTGGCTAATTGGCTAATTGGCTAATTGACACATCGACTCATTGTTTCATTGTCACATTAAAAAACTTATTTAGCTCTTTTTTGTTTTCGGGTTTTATAATTTTTTAAAAATTCACCTTTTGGTTTACCGTCGTCGAAAGAACTAAACCTGATTGGGAAAGCTGTCTGCGCTCGGGCTTCCTCGTTGGACCAACCTTCATATTCCATTCGATAAAGGGCTGCATATAACTGCGCACGACCAATACCGTGGTAACAATGAATCAATACGGGATAATTTTTTGGATTATCCATAATTGTATAGAAATAATCCAGATTCTTTTGATTGGGGACTTGGTCTGAACCGTTGTTGAAATAATTGACCCCCGGAATTTTAGCCACTGCTAATTTTTCGGCTTTCAATTCTGCAGGGACTTCAGGATTATTCACGTCATCTCCTGTTCCAGGAAAGCGCAAATCAACAATCGATTTGATATGGTATTTCTTTACATAAGCTTCAATTTCATCGGGTGGTATTACCCCACTTTTATATACTTTACCTTCGGTAATTGTCTTAAAGTTATGATTGATATGTCGATCATAAACATACTTACCTCCAGCTCCTAAAACTAAAATAATTACAGCAGTTAGTATTTTTTTTTTCATAGTATCATTAGGGTTTTGAAGTTAATTTTTTATCAATTATCCGCTCCATATAGTCTTGTAAAAATGCTTTGCATCGTTGTTCTAATAAGTTCATTTCTGCATTGCGATTTTTGATCAAATTGTGTTTGAGATCTTTATCGTTTTTAGCATAAAATCCGACCGCTTTTGTACCGTCAAAAGTACAAATATAGGAACCGCTCATCATTTGATAATGATCAGAAGAATACCGCATTACAAATGGGGGTACTTTTTTCTCACTTAGCAAACTTCTTCCCCAACTACGAAAAGGCTTTTCATACCCCATCATATCCAGTATCGTTGGATAAATATCAATCTGTTGCGCCCAATCGTGATTTACCCCTTTAAATTGCCCATTCGGACTGTAAAATAATATCGGTACGGTATGCTGAAGTTGATCTTTACCGTATGCGTCATAATAAATCAAATTGTCGTGATCGGAAACCAAAACAAAAATTGTGTTTTGAAACCATGCTTGTTTTTGGGCCACTTTAAAAAATTGTTTTAATGCAAAATCGGTATAGCCCACACATTGGTGCATTGGATTATCCCCTTTGGGAAACTTTCCTTTGTATTGATCGGGAACAATATAAGGTTCATGCGAGGAAACTGAGAACAAAGTTGCCATAAAGGGTTGTTTTTTGGCGGTAATGGTTTTGTTGAAATATTGAAAAAATGGTTCATCCCAAATTCCCCAAACGCCATCAAAATCAGCATCATTGTTGTATTCGTTTTTGCCATAATAATGATCGTAACCCAAAATATTACTAAACCCTAAAAATCCCATCGATCCGTTGGGTGCCCCATGAAAAAATGAAGTATCGTAACCCTCGTTTTTTAAAACCGAAACCAAGGATTCAATTTTTTGTTTCGGATAAGGAGAAGAGGTAAATGCATCTTTAAATGAAGGTATGCCCGAAATCACCGACGACATCCCATGAATCGACTTGTACCCATTAGCATATCCATTGGTAAAAATCAAACTATGCTGGGCCAACGAATCAACAAAGGGAGCATAGCCCCGGTAGTTTTTTATGGTTGTATTCGGATTAAACGAACCTACATACTCGCGCGCAAAACTTTCCAAAATAAAAATGACGATATTGGGTTTTGACTTCGGAAAGTTTTTATAGTGTTTGATTGGGATAATCAAAGAATCAACTACTTTTTTATCGACCAATTGTACTTTTTGAAACGTATTGGTATTCCAGGTTCGAATCACCGCAAAGGGCGTATTTAAAACAAAATCCGACTGGGAAGCGTCCGACACGAATCGGCTCGCATCAACCATGTTAATCGGGCGGGTACTTTTTCGAAAATCGCCACGAATGCCTCCAATACAGAGGAATGCAATCAACAAAAGCATCATGGTAGAACTGAAGAAATACTTTAAATTATGCGCTATCCGACCATGCTTAACTTTTTGTTTTTCATACAGATAAATCCATAAAATAGCCATTCCCAAAAACAAAACAAAAACGTGCCAATAATTCACCAAAAAATTAGCCAACAAGGCTCCTTTATTCGTTTCATGCTCCACAATATCCATTGATGCACGTGTGCTTCGATTAAACGAATAGCGGTAATAAATAAAATCTACAAAATTGAATGAAAATGCAAAAAGATTAGTAACGAAGTAGAGGGTTTTTAAAAACAACTGATATCCTTTGCGCGTATTGATGGTAAATGGCAATACCGATAATAGAATAAACAACGCATTGACATATAGAATTGCAGTAGCATCAAACGCTAATCCATGATAAGCCAACGGTACTAATTCGGTCCACGAATCAACCTTGATGAGTTGTGCGTTATAAAAATAAAATAAAAAACGAGCTGCAGTGTAAAAGACAAATACTAAAAACACTCTGTAAGCTAACGTTTTATATTCATTTAGTCGAGGGAAACCTTGCATTTCTAATTCATTCGATTTAGGCGCAAAACTACAAATTACGATTTTAATGCATCTAATTTTTAAATTAATATTGTGAAAGCCCGTTGTTTTCTTTAATTTGGCAGAAAAAATTGACTATGCAATCGATAAGTAGGCTATTTGACTTCCCGTATTACCAACTTTCTAAAAATAACAAACCCGATTGTTTGGTAACAAAATATGGAAAAGAATGGGTGAAAACGTCTACCCAAGAATATCTTAACCAAGCTAACGCCATTTCTCGTGCTTTTTTGCGCTTAGGCGTTCAAAAAAATGACAAAATTGCGCTGATCACTTCGACAAACCGAACCGAATGGAATGTCTGTGATATTGGAATTTTACAAACCGGAGCGCAAACAGTACCGATTTATCCAACAATTGCTGCCGATGATTATGCTTATATTTTAAATCACTCGGAATCGAGCTATTGTTTTGTATCTGATGTAGAAGTTTTTGCAAAGCTAAATTCGGTTCGCAATCAAATCCCAACACTCAAAGAAGTATATTGCTTCAATTCATTATCTGATTGTACCCATTGGAAAACACTTTTAGAATTGGGTGCTGACACCTCCAATCAAGATGCCGTTGAAGAGCGCAAACAAGGTGTTTTACCAACCGATTTGGCCACAATAATATACACCTCAGGAACAACAGGAAAACCCAAAGGCGTAATGCTATCGCACCAAAATATTGTTTCTAATGTTTTGGATAGTGCTCCACGAATTCCATTTGAAGAAGGCAAATCGAAGGCGCTAAGTTTTTTACCCGTGTGCCATATTTTTGAACGTATAATTTTGTACATCTACCAATTCTACTCCGTTTCCATTTATTTTGCTGAAAGTATTGATCAATTATCGGATAACATTAAGGAAGTTCGACCCAACGTTTTTTCTGTTGTACCGCGTTTGTTAGAGAAAGTGTACGACAAGATTTATCAAAAAGGAGCCGAACTTACCGGACTCAAACGAAAAATTTTCTTTTGGGCATTGGAATTAGGATTGAAATACGAACCCTACGGCGCCAATGGATGGTGGTATGAAATGCAATTGAAACTTGCACGAAAATTAATTTTTAGCAAGTGGCAGGAAGCTTTAGGTGGCGAACTTACAGTAATGGTTTCGGGTAGTGCCGCTTTACAACCGCGACTCATTCGCGTATTTGCAGCAGCTGGCATGCCGGTAATGGAAGGTTATGGTTTAACCGAAACTTCACCTGTAATCACTGTAAATGATCAAAAAAATCGAGGTTTTAAAGTGGGAACTGTAGGTAAAGTAATCAACAATGTAACGGTTAAAATTGCGGAAGATGGTGAGATTTTATGCAAAGGTCCCAACGTAATGATGGGGTATTATAAAGATGATACGCTAACCCAAGAAGTCCTAAAAGACGGTTACTTTCACACGGGAGATATCGGTGAAATCGATACAGAGGGCTTTTTAAAAATAACCGATCGAAAAAAAGAAATGTTTAAAACTTCGGGGGGGAAATACATTGCACCACAGCTTATTGAAAATGCAATGAAACAATCCTTCTTCATTGAACAAATTATGGTGATTGGCGATGGGGAAAAAATGCCTGCAGCATTAATTCAACCGAGCTTCGATTTTATTAAAGAATGGGCCAAAAGACATCAAGAACCCCTTGGACCTTCGTATGAAGAAATAGTTGCCAATCCTCGTGTAATAGCCCGAATTCAAGAAGAAGTAGACAAAATCAATGAACGATTTGGTAGTTGGGAAAAAATTAAAAAATTTGAACTGACACCAACGATTTGGAGTATTGATGGAGGTGAATTAACACCAACACTTAAATTGAAACGAAAAATGATCAAAGAAAAGTATATCCATTTATACAATTCCATTTACCGAGATAACGATTAGTAAACACCCTTCGGGGTGTTTTTTATATCTTAATAACACAATTTTTATATACATTATCCATGTGTTTCTACATGCAAATGAAAGACCCCAAGGTCAAATTGGAAGAGCGTTTCAAAGCCAAGGTATCTGATGAGGCAATACTGCCGCAATCGGATATTTTCAACGGATTTGAACATCCAAAAATTGCGTTGATCACCGATGAAAAACCAGAGGAAATTCAGTGCGATTTTAGTTGGGGACTCCTTCCCTATTGGGCAAAAGACGATACCATTCGAAAAAACACCTTAAACGCACGAATAGAAACTATTGCCGAAAAACCAACGTATCGTGATATACTTCAAAATCGGTGCATTATTCTAGCAAATGCATTTTACGATTGGCATTGGTTAGATGAAAAAGGAAAAAACAAACAACGATACCTTATACATGGTCCAACGGAGCTATTTGCTTTTGCAGGTTTGTATAGCTATTGGACGCATCCGCAGACTGGTGAAATACATGCGACATTTACGATTTTAACAACCGAAGCCAACGAAACCATGGCCTATGTGCACAATTCTAAAAAAAGAATGCCCGTACTTTTAAAACAAGAAGACGAAAAACGTTGGCTGCAACATACCCTTGAACCACAGCAATTGGCTTTACCTTATCAAGTACCCTTAATCGCTTTTCCGGGATAATTCCCTCAACTACTTCATTCTTTTGGAAACGAAAACACAACGCACACCCCTTTCCATCTCCAAATGAGCGTGAGCGGTTGAAGCGGCATCCTTTTGTGGTGTGTAACAGCCTAAAGATACAGCGAAAAACGCGGCCCAAAGGGACACGCCCAAAGGCATTTAATTGACTATTATCCTGCTGCATAATTACTTTCAAAATAGGAAAAAGCAACTTTGAACCTAAGCTGTATTTTTTTTAAATTTATTATGCGTGCATAATATTTTTTTTGTACATTTGAATTCAATACGAACGTTTTTTCTATGAAAGACAAAACAATTGACTACGCACTTCGTACTACTTGGCAAGCGGTAGCCCGAATGTATAATGAAGAAGCTTCAAAATATGATGCTTCTATGGCTGTAGGCTTTGCACTATTAAGTATAGACAAAGAAGAAGGCACGCCTTCAACTTATATTAGTAATCGTATGGGGATGGAACCCACGAGTTTAACACGAACGCTAAAAACGATGGAAGATCGCGGGTTAATCTACCGTGAAAAGAATCCGGATGACGGACGTGGGGTATTGATTTTTCTTACGGATGAAGGGCGTGAAAAAAGAGAATTATCAAAAAATACCGTATTGCGCTTTAATGAAGTGATACGCAGACAAATCTCTGAAGAACAGTTAAAACATTTTATGGAAGTTAGCGACCTTATTTTTGATTTGATTGCTGAAAAAAAAATATTTTAAAATAAAATACATTGCGATATATACTATGAAACGACACCTAAAAAAAGTAGCTGTAGTTGGTTCTGGAATTATGGGATCGGGCATTGCTTGCCATTTTGCAAACATTGGACTCGAAGTCTTGTTATTGGATATTGTACCCCATGCGTTGACACCGTTGGAAGAGCGTAAAGGGCTCAATTTAGCTGACAAGTCGGTTCGCAACCGTATAGTTAACGAGCATTTAGCTAGCGCATTAAAGTCGAATCCCTCACCAATTTACAATCAAAAATTTGCTTCGCGTATTACTACCGGGAATACAACAGACGATATGGCAAAAATTGCTACGTGCGATTGGATTATCGAGGTTGTCGTCGAACGCTTGGATGTTAAAAAATTGGTATTTGAACAAATTGAAACCTACCGCAAACCAGGCACGCTTGTAACTTCCAACACTTCGGGAATTCCCATTCATTTCATGAGTGAAGGGCGCAGCGAAGATTTCCAAGCCCATTTTTGTGGCACACATTTTTTTAATCCTGCACGTTATTTACAATTGTTTGAAATAATTCCGGGTCCGAAAACCCATCCTGAAGTCATTGACTTTTTATTTGATTACGGTTCTAAATTTCTTGGAAAAACCTCAGTTATTGCCAAAGACACCCCAGCTTTCATCGGAAACCGCATTGGGATTTTTGGAATTATGAGCTTGTTTCATCAAGTAAAAGAATTGGGATTAACAATTGAAGAAGTAGACAAATTAACCGGACCGGTAATTGGTCGCCCTAAATCGGCTACGTTTCGAACAGTTGATGTGGTCGGCTTAGATACTTTAGTGTATGTAGCTAACGGCATCTATGCCAATTGTGAATCTGATGAAGCGCATGATTTGTTTCAACTTCCAGATTTCATTCAAAAAATGATGGAGAATAATTGGTTGGGTAGCAAAACCAAACAAGGCTTTTACAAAAAAGTAGAGAAGGAAATCATGTCATTAGATCTTGAGACGCTAACCTACCGACCCAATAGAAAAGCTTCTTTTGCCACTTTAGAAAAAACCAAATCGATTGACAAACCCATTGATCGCTTTAAAATTTTGGTTAAAGGCGAAGACAAAGCCGGTGCTTTTTATCGAAAGAATTTGGGAGCAATGTTTGCCTATGTATCCAATCGAATACCCGAAATTGCTGATGAAATATACAAAATTGACGATGCCATGAAAGCCGGTTTTGGATGGGAAAATGGCCCGTTTGAAATTTGGGATTCCATTGGAGTTGCAGCAGCCATCGAGATGATGAAAAACGAGGGGTACACTCCAGCAACTTGGGTTACCGAGATGCTTTCTGCAGGAAAAACAACATTCTATAGTGTGACCGCTGGAAAAACGAATTATTATGATCTTGTTTCAAAGTCGTATACCCAAAAACCAGGGCAAGACAGTTTTGTAATTTTAGATAATATTCGAGAAACCCACAAAATATGGGGTAATAGTGATTGTTCGGTATTTCACTTGGGCGATGGCATTTTAAATTTGGAATTCCATTCTAAAATGAATACCCTAGGAGGTGGAGTCATAACAGGTATTAATAAAGCCATTGACTTAGCCGAAAAAGAATACCACGGATTAGTAATCGCTAACCAAGGGGCGAATTTTACGGTAGGTGCAAATATCGGTATGATTTTTATGATGGCGGTTGAACAAGAATATGAAGAATTAAATCGCGCAATTCAGGTTTTTCAAAACACGATGATGCGTTGCCGCTATTCTTCGATACCCGTTGTCGTGGCCCCTCATGGAATGACCTTGGGAGGCGGTTGCGAAATGACCCTTCATGCTGATCGTGTGGTGGCAGCCGCCGAAACCTATATCGGTTTAGTGGAGTTTGGGGTTGGGGTTATTCCAGGAGGTGGAGGATCCAAAGAAATGACTTTACGCGCAGCCGATTTATTTCACAAAAACGATGTAGAATTGAACGTTTTGCAAGAGTATTTCTTAACTATCGGAATGGCAAAAGTAGCAACTTCTGCTTATGAAGCTTTTGACTTGGGAATTTTTCAAAAAGGAAAAGATATCGTTGTGGTTAATCGTAATCGCCAGATAGCTACCGCTAAACAAGTCGCATTACAAATGGCGGAACAGGGCTATACACAACCGATTAAACGAAACGATGTCAAAGTATTAGGAAAACAAGCATTGGGTATGTTTTTAGTAGGAACAGATCAAATGGTAGCTGGGAACTATATCTCAGAACACGATCGAAAAATTGCCAATAAATTAGCGTATGTAATGGCCGGTGGCGATTTATCGGAACCATCTTTGGTTTCTGAACAGTATTTATTAGATATCGAGAGGGAAGCATTTTTGAGTTTGTGTACCGAACGAAAAACATTGGAACGCATACAATATATGTTAACCAAAGGAAAACCACTACGTAATTAATAATTTAAATGTTGAATGAGAAATCATAAATATCTTTCATAAATCATTTAAAATTTATCATTCAAAATATAATATAAGTAATGAAGACAGCCTACATCGTTAAAGGATACCGCACTGCCGTGGGTAAAGCGCCCAAAGGATTATTCCGTTTCAAACGTCCGGATGAATTGGCAGCAGAAACTATTGCCTATTTAATGGAACAATTACCCGATTTTGACCGTTCACGAATCGATGATGTCATGGTGGGCAATGCCATGCCCGAAGCAGAACAAGGGCTCAATATGGCCCGTTTAATTTCACTAATGGGGTTGAAAGTAACCGATGTTCCCGGTGTAACGGTAAACCGTTATTGTGCATCAGGCTTAGAAACCATAAGTATGGCCGTGGCCAAAATTCAATGTGGAATGGCCGATTGTATTATTGCCGGGGGTTCAGAAAGTATGAGCTATATTCCGATGGGAGGATACAAACCTACGCCTGATTATAACGTTGCAGCGGCTGGTCATGAGGATTACTATTGGGGAATGGGACTCACCGCTGAGGCCGTAGCCAAACAATTCAAGGTAAGCCGTGAAGAACAAGATGCCTTCGCTTATGCTTCACATCAAAAGGCAATTAAAGCGCAACAAGAAGGTCGATTTACAAATCAAATTGCACCCATAATCGTTGCACACACTTTTGTTAATGCCGAAGGTAAAAAAGAAACAAAAAAGTATACCGTGAACCAAGATGAAGGTCCGCGCTCAGATACGAATCTTGAAGCTTTAGCCCAACTTCGTCCGGTTTTTGCTGCAGATGGAAGTGTAACTGCGGGTAATGCTTCACAAATGAGTGATGGCGCTGCGTTTGTCATGATTATGAGCGAAGCTATGGTTAAAGAACTTAACCTTCAACCAATAGCGCGTATGGTTAGTTATGCAGCTGCAGGTGTAGAGCCGCGTATAATGGGAATCGGACCCGTAAAAGCGATTCCAAAAGCCCTTCATCAAGCGGGCTTGCAATTAAAAGACATTGATTTA
>NZ_JAIXRZ010000024.1 GCF_027484945.1 Flavobacterium sp. | reverse complement strand
TCATTATTACAGAAAGGAACATTGGAAGCAATAGGATTAGAACTGGTTTGCGCATCGGTTAAGGTCAAATGGAACGAAACCTGAACGCTAGGATCGGTTGTAATCTCCGGAATCTTTGTTCCCAAAACAAACGTACACGCAACACCATCGTTGTTGTCGTCACAAACAACATACGGTGTGGGGGATGTGGCTGGGGGAGCAGTGATTGGATTCACAGTCGCAGTACTTGAGTCAGATAAACATGGAGCAGCACCTGCTACTGTATAGGTAAAAGTACTTAATGTAGCGGTAAAATCGGGTACAAAAGTACCTGCACTCGAATTAAATACACCACCCGTTCCCGATGTTCTTATCCAAGTACCACCAGCTTGTTCGCCAGAAATCAATGAAGTTAATACTATTGGCGTAGTATTTTGGCACAGCGTAATTGAACCGTCTAGTCCCGCATCGGGTGCTGGAAAAATTGACACCGTAGCTAAACTTGAATCAGGCACACATGGAGTTGAACCTGAAAGCGTATAGGTAAAGGTACTTGTTGTTGCTCCAATTGAAGGAGTATAAGTGCCATTTATTGCATCAAAAACACCGCCAACTCCTGATGTTCTCGACCATGTACCACCGGATTGCTCACCCGTTATTAAATTGAATAAATTAATTGTCGTAGTACTGGTTTCACAAACATTAATACTACCATCATTTCCAGCAGTGGGTTGGATTGTTACATTAACAGTAGCCAAACTACTATCTGCAACACAAGGCGCTACTCCTGTTATCGTATAGGTAAATGTACTCAATACCGTATTCAAACTCGGTGTAAAAGTCCCGAGAACTGCATTAAAAACACCACCTGTTCCGGAAGTTCTTACCCAAGAACCACCCGCTTGCTCTCCTGTGATTAAACTGAATAAATCAATTGTATTAGCATCCGTATTACAAATCGTAATTGCTCCATCAAAACCAGCTGAAGGTTGAGGCTGAATGGTTATCACTACTTCACTAGTATCATCTGCACAAGGCGAAGTGCCTGGAACTGTATACGTAAACACACTATTTGTAGCACCGACTGCAGGCAAAAAGGTACCAGCTAAAGCATTAAACACCCCTCCTGTTCCAGAAGTTCTAACCCAAGTCCCTCCAATTTGTTCACCGGTTATTAAACTATTCAAATCGACAGGTGTTCCACTAGTCTCGCAAACTGTGGTAGCACCATCAACACCTGCATTAGCTTGAGGAACAATATTAATTGATGCTACACTGCTTGAATTAACACATGGTGCTGTACCAGAAACTGTGTAGGTAAATGAACTTGAAGTAGCTCCAACAGTTAGATTAAACGTTCCTGCAGCAGCATTAAAAATACCTCCTGTACCTGTAGTACGCACCCACGTTCCTCCCGCCTGTTGACCAGAGATTATTGTATTTAAATTGATGGTGACTGGATTATTACTACAAATGGAAAAACTTCCGCTATTGCCCGCATTAGGTTGAGGTAAAATGGAAATAGTAGCTGTACTAGAATCACCCAAACATGGAGGTGTAGCAGTAAGCGTATAGGTAAATGTACTCGAAGTAGCACCAACAGCAGGTGTAAATGTACCCGCAATAGCATCAAATACTCCACCTGTTCCAGTATTACGTGACCAAGTACCTCCCAATTGTTCGCCCGAAATTAAACTAAACAAGTCAATAGCCGTTGAACTAGATTCACATACGGTAGTGCTGCCACTAATTCCCGCATCTGAATTTTGATTGACTGTAATTGAAGCAATACTGCTATCATTTGGACATGGTGAAGTGCCATTTACTGTGTACGTAAATGTACTATTAGTAGCTCCAAGTGCAGGTGCAAACGTACCCGCTGCCGCATTAAAAGTTCCACCTGTTCCCGAGGTTCTTACCCATGTTCCTCCCGTTTGTTCACCCGTGATAACCGTAAATAAATCAATTGGAGTTGGATCAAATTCACAAGCTGTAAATACACCGTCAAGACCAGCATTTGCAGCGGGAACTATGGTAACTGTTGCAATACTACTATCTGAAGAACAAGGAGCTATTCCGGCAACAGTATAGGTAAACGTAGATGAAGTTGCTCCCAGAGCAGGTGTAAAAGTACCTGCAACTGCATTCAATGTTCCGCCCGAACCTGTAGTTTGAACCCATGTACCGCCAGGCTGTTCATTTGTAATTAAACCAAATAAATCGATGGCAGTAGTACTTGTTTCACAAGCAGTTGTACCCCCATCGAGACCCGCATCGGCAGGAGCTATTATCGTAATGCTAGCAACACTACTATCGTTAGGACAAGGTGCAGTTCCAGCAATGGTATACGTAAAGGTACTCGATACTGCGTTTACTGATGGTGTAAATGTTCCAGCGCCAGCATTAAAAATACCTCCAGAACCCGAAGTTCTCACCCATATCCCTCCTGTTTGCTGACCCGAAATTACGGTGGCTAAATTAATAGGTGTGGCATCATTTTGGCAAGCAGCATATGTCCCATCATTTCCTGCAAAAGCAGCATTATTTACAACCACTTCAATTTCTTGAAACGGACGACAATTAGGATCCGTAGGAGTTGGATTTAAAATTGCATAAACATAATACGTCCCAGCAGCATTAGGTAATGATCCTGAATTTCCAAGGATACCTGCATCAAATGAGGCATTCCCAGCACTTGGGGTAACCGAAGCTAATGGAGTACCACCAGAATACATTGCACTACCAGATTGAGGCGATGTAAAATAAACAAATTGAATTGCATTGGTTCCTGTTGCACTTGTACTTACAGAAAATACTGAAGGATCTGCGCCTTGACATAGTGTTTGATCGGGTGATGAAGTGCTAATCGTTTGGCAACTAACTGAAGTTAAATTCAATGTAAATTGTTGCACAAGAATACATCCATTCCCTCCCGTTTCCAAAGCAACAACATAAATTGTTTGACCATTGGCAAGGGCTGTATATGCTGTGGTGTTGGTTATCGGATTGGCAATATTTTGAGCATCTGCTAACGTTAAGTGATACGATATTTCATAGTCAAATGGATCCAATCCATTTAAAACTACCGCTGTATTTTGATCGAGGTTAAATACTGGATTGGAGGCCGGTTGGAATAAATTATTTGGATTTCCAACAGGCATTGGAGGGTAATATTCAACTGGAAATGGACAACTGCTTTGGGTAGTCCCGTTGGGTAACGTAATTGTCACCGAATAATTACCTGGTTGCGAAATTACATACGTATTGTTATTGGAATTCGGAATAGGAGCTCCGTTGAAAAACCACTGATAACTAGCGCCTGGCGTAGGAGTTGATTGCGCAAAAACAGGGCGCGTTGCACCATGACAGATTGCTGTTTGATCTGCAATTAAGTAACCATCCAAACCAAACCCTCCCGTTTGCAAAGGAAAGTTAAAACTACCGGCTCCCAAAAACACAGCCGAGTCATACGAATCATCATTTCTATCGGCAATCACCAATTTAATATGATAGGTATTATTGGGAACAACCGCTGAAGAAGCCGTCATTCGAACCGTATTCCCGTTAAAATTTGTTGGCGCAGCTAATGAAGCCGCATTACCAATATTACCGTTTGTATAATTTCCAAAATAGGCTTGATTTTGTGAATTACACCCAGCATTATTTGCATTATTTCGTATAGTAGTTACCGAAATCGGAATAGTTGTATTGGGAACTAAAGCTAAATTAGTCGTAGGGGTACCCGCTGTGGTATTTGTCAAGAAAAATGCAAAAGCATCCGAATAATCACATTGAAAAGTCCCATATTCTTCTGAGGCAAAAACGAAATCAAAACTCATCGAAGTGGTTAAAGGCACAAAATCAAATTCAAGTATTGTTGCATTATTGTAATCAATAAGTAATGGATCAATTCCCAAACCATCTATGTAATTAAACAACTCATTATCCCCAGGCCAGTTCCCGTTACTCTGAATATTTTGATTTGGACCGGCAGCAGCTAAAGCACGTCCAGTACTTAAAATTACCCCTGAAGATAATGGAAAATTGGCATTTGTATTGGTGAAATAACCAATTCCGTTTTCAGATCCAAAATTTGTCCCTGTACTCCACGTAATATTAGAAATCGACCCTGTACAAGAGTTACTTGAAACTCCAGGAGGTAAATTGAATAATTTTTCACGTACCAATTGAGGTACATTGAACGTAGTGACATCTACATTTATCGCTTGGGAAAAACCAAATTGACATGCTAGTAAAATGAATAGTATTTTTCCTTTCATTTGCTCTTAAATTTGAAGTGCAATCCTTAAAGGATAACGTCTATAGTGTTAAATAATTATTTAAAACTTCAAATATAGTATTTCTCCCAAAATATCTTTGTTAAATTTGCAGAAATTACCCTTAAAACTATGAAAATTTCAATAAAAGAAACCCAAAATCCAACGATACTAAAATTCGAATTTCCAGAGTTTATTACGAAAGGAAGAAATTACGAATACAAAAATATCGACGAAACTAAAAATTCGCCTCTTGCACAAAAGTTATTTTACCTTCCTTTTGTCAAAACGGTCTATATCTCAGGTAATTTTATTGCTATTGAACGCTTTAGCATTGTAGAATGGTCAGATGTTCAAGAAGAAGTTGCTGCACAAATTGAAGCTTTTGTCAACGACGGTGGTACAATTGTGATTGAAGACACTACATCAAAAAAAATCCCCATTTCTGTCTATGGCGAAACCACACCCAATCCAGCGACGTTGAAATTTGTTATTAATCGCAAAATCACTTCGCATGCGATTGAATGTAAAAGCATCGATGATTGTCAAGCCTCACCCTTGGCGAAAGCACTTTTCCAATTTCCTTTTATAAAAGAACTATTTATCGATGAAAATTATATTTCTATTACCAAATATGAAGTCGCTTCTTGGGACGAAATTACGCTTGAAATGCGAACATTCATTAAAGAATACATTGAAAACGGTGGTGTGGTTGTAGATGAAACGTTAGTACAAAGCATACCTCAACAAGAGAAACAACAAATCAAAAATTTTGACAAACTCGATACCACCTCGCAACAAATCATTAATATTCTGGAAGAATATGTAAAGCCAGCCGTTGCTGCAGATGGGGGCAATATACTGTTTGATTCATTTGATGAATCTACCAAACGGGTAAAAGTGGTTTTACAAGGGTCATGCAACGGTTGTCCATCTTCGACCTTTACGTTGAAAAATGGAATTGAAAATATGCTCAAAGACATGTTAAACGACCAAGATATTATCGTCGAGGCTTTGAATTCTTAATCATAAAAAAAATGAAAAAAACACACTATTTATTAGCAATAACAACTTTTCTTGTTTTGTTTACTAGCTGCGGATCAAAACAATCAGAAGTTGATTTTACCCAAATAACCAAAGATTATTTCGATGGCAAAAATCGATTAAATCCTTTAGAAGCAACAGTAAATGGCGAATCGCAATTTAATGATCAATTGCAATTTGAAATGACGGATAGTTACCGTAATGAACAAAAAGTGTTTTTTGAAAACACAGAAAAAGCATTAAAAAAAGTAAATTACGAAGAATTAACATCTGAAGAGAAAATTAGTTACGACATAATAAAATGGGAAGTGCAGGTAGGTAAAGAAATGCTCCAACACCCGAGCAATCTGATTCCGCTAAATCAATTTTCGGGAACACATCTTACCATGGGACAATATGCAGGTGCAGAAAGTGCGCAACCCTTTAAAAACGAAAAGGATTACCGCAATTTTCTGAAACGTATGGACCTATTCGCACAATGGATGGATTCTGCTCAAGTTTATATGAAAAAAGGAATGGCAAAAAATTATGTTTTGCCCAAGGCACTCGCAGAAAAATTACTTCCTCAATTTGAGGAAATGGTTACCGACCAACCCGAAAAGCATTTATTCTACTCGGCTATTACAAAATTTCCAAAGTCAATTGACCGGGTTACACAAGACCAATTAGCTCAAGAATACAAGCAATCTATTCAAAAGCGCTTGGTGCCCTCGTATGAACGTATGGTTACTTTTTTAATAAACGACTATTTACCAATAGCACGAAAAACCAGTGGAATTGGCAGTTTGTCGGGAGGTAATGCATGGTATACTTCATTAGCAAAGCAATGGACAACGACCACTAAAAGTCCGAACGAAATTCATGAACTCGGGTTGAAAGAAGTTGCGCGTATCAAAATGGAAATGGAAAAAGTGAAAACTCAGGTTGGGTTCCAGGGGAGTATCATAGCATTTTTTGATTTTGTTCGCAATAAAAAAGAACTTATGCCTTTTAAAACTCCGGAAGAGGTAATCGCTAATTTTGAAAAAATTCATACGACCATCAAACCCAATGTAGACAAACTCTTTGCATTGCAACCCAAAACGCCATTTCGTATAAAGCGTACCGAAGCTTTTCGCGAAAAAACAGCAAGTGCTGAATATGTTCAAGGAGCAGCCGATGGATCGCGCCCGGGCACTTTTTATGTGCCGATTCCTGATATTGCAAAATACAATTATTATGGAGACGAAGATCTATTTTTGCATGAAGCAATTCCGGGGCATCATTTTCAAATTTCTTTACAACAAGAAAACAAAGCTTTACCCGATTTCCGAAAATTCAATTGGTTTGGCGCTTATGGTGAAGGGTGGGCTCTATATACCGAAAGCTTAGGTACCGAACTGGGATTGTATAAAGACCCGTTTCAATATTTTGGAATGTTAAGCAATGAAATGCACCGGGCAATTCGCTTGGTTGTAGATACTGGAATACATACCAAAGGCTGGACACGCGAACAAGCCATTCAGTTTTCACTTGAAAACGAAGCCGAAAGTGAAGCTAGTATTATTGCCGAAATTGAACGCTACATGGCAATTCCAGGTCAAGCCTTATCCTACAAAATTGGTCAATTAAAAATACGTGAGTTACGCGATAACGCACAAAAAAAGCTAGGAAAAGACTTTGATATCAAGCAATTTCATCAAATTGTATTGGAGTCGGGTGTAATGCCATTGGCTTTGTTGGAACAAAAAGTAAACCAATGGATTACTCGTTCAAAGTAATCTTTTAGCATTCTATTCGCTTTCGAAATTCATTCTCGTAATCAACTTTACCCTTAAAGGCTTTTAACCCTTTTTGGTGGAGGGTACAATTTTAAATAAATAATGGCTGTGATTCCACAGCCATTATTTTTAGTTCTTAACGAGTTTATAGTCGAATTTCTTTTGATCAGCAGTAGTAATCCGTAGCATATAGAGCCCACTTTCTAGTTTACTCACGTCTATGTGATCATGCGTAGTCCCCGACAGGGTTTGTTCTGTTACTAAAGCACCTAATTGGGAGAAAATTTCAAGCTTTAAACCTCCACTAGGTAACGCTCCAAAATCAAGTGTAATGCTAGAACTCGTAGGATTTGGATAAATCGTTACCCTATTTGAATCAAATTCAGTTGTAGCAAGCGGAGCTACGAATAGGGTTTCAAATGTATTGGTAATAATAGGAGGGTTAAAATCAAAATAAATAGAGGCTGTGTTTGGAATTAAATCCCCAATCGCAAATCCTGGACGAGGTTTTACTTTGAACACAATAAATCCTTTCCCTATTAATGTATTTGCTACAGAAACCGGTAAGTCTATCAAAGGGAAATTAAATGTAAGTTGCGACCCGATTCGATCTAAATTATACGAATGACTCGACGCTACTACAGCTACCGTAGTTTCGTCCAACTGCGCGTCCAATTCATCGGTTATGCGAACATTAATCGCGCTTGCCGTTCCTGTATTTTCAAAACGAATCGTATAATATAAATAATCATCAGTGGTAAACTGCTCATGTACAATTTCTCTACCATGAGCTTCCATTTTATCATTGGGATCGTAAGCATTGACAACCAATTCACTCAAACTAAAATCGTTGTTGGTTGGAACTGAATCGCCATTTAAAGGCGTTAT
Organism: Flavobacterium sp.; assembly: GCF_027484945.1. Lineage (GTDB taxonomy): Bacteria > Bacteroidota > Bacteroidia > Flavobacteriales > Flavobacteriaceae > Flavobacterium. Next base: position 27,060 of record NZ_JAIXRZ010000024.1, on the reverse strand, counting down.
AGCAGCAGTAGATACCAAAACATCTCCCGAATTTACCAGTGGCACTGCTGGAACTTGAAGCGTGATATCAAAATAACGCGTTTCAAAAGGAGCCAAATTAGCAAACCCATAAGTCAAACCATTGGTAGTAGCTGTAGCACCAGAAGGCAAACCTACAAGAGTTAAACGAGAATCCTTTGTATAATTTACAGCTCCAGTAGTAATTAATTGATTGCCTAAATTTTTATAATATACCCGTTGTGTATGAAGAAATCCTGGTCGTGGCGAACTCATACTAACTAGGTAAACAGACAAATCATTGTAAGCCTGAGCAACCGTTATTGGAAAATAATAATTTTGAATACCACTTCCGGGTGTTATGGATAAATTAGACAGCGTAGCCGGATTTACTGCATACATGCTAGCATAATTGGACTGAATAGTAAAACCTACATCATAGGTATTTGCTGCGTTTAAATCATATATTGAAAGAGATCCAAAGGGATTGGAATAATTATGAATTACACCATCATTATTTAGCTCAAAGGTATAACCCCCAAGAGGAAACGGCGCTTCTCCAGTATCCATAGTTCCATTTGAATTGCTGTCCAAAAAAGCTTGAAATTGCATTCCACTACAATCAATTACCGCCTGACTACCCATATTACTTATACGAATATATCCTGGTGAATTACTAAAATTAGTTACCATCACTAAATAATATTTTCCCGCCTGCGCATAAAAGGATGGATATTCAATAGTAGCAGCTGAATAACTACAGCTCACAATTGTATTTGGAGTAGTTTGCATGCAAGCCGATAAAGGATCGGTAAATGGGCCATAAATTGCATAATCTACATCCAACTGCGGTCCAAAGAAACTTACATCCATATTTTGTTCTATTCGCAAATTTAAAACACCCGCTTGGCTAACGGGCATATAAAACCAAGTAGGGTTAGGTGTTGTGTTTAAACATCCTGAAGGACCAGTTGATGCGATATTTACTGTATTGGCAAAAGGAATACCTAGATTTCCGCATAACGAATTTGCTCCTTGACAGGTTGAAGCCGTGTTGCAATTACCAAAGGTTCGAATACTAAAAATATGTATCGTATCACAGGCATTAGGGATTATTTCTCGGATGTAAATCGGAATTGAATTGCCTTGCACATTGACAGTAAATGCCGATGGAGAAGCAATTGGATTCTGTTGACTCTCAGCCGCAGGAGTTGATAAATAATATTCAAAGGTGTTTGTAGAATTCAGTTGAGCGGACAATGTGGTTAAATTGAATACAATTACTCCATTATTGTCTTGATCACATTGCGAATACTCTTGGTTAGGGGTTGTATTGTATCGATACGATTCTACATAAAAAAACACTACAGATGTAAAATAGCTTCCGTCATTTCGAGCTACTCGTGCATATACCATATTTGATCCTACCCCAGTGCAAAAATTAGTATCGATTGGATTTACACCCACTTGTGCTTCATTGGGACTTAAATGGTAGGTAATGGTATGCTGATTCGGATCATGAGTTCCCAATAAAGGCGCATTATTTGTTGTCAAATCAAAACACGCTAAGTTGGTTCCATCTACACAGGCTTGAAAAGAAAGCGGTTGACCATATTGAGGACCGCAGGCAGTAGTAGTAAAATTGATTGGGCCCGACCAAGTACTCGAATCGTAAGGATTGTTGGCACAAATTGTTTTTGCATATACTTCATAACTTGTTCCACATTGAAGTCCGGTCAAATAATAAATAGCCGTTGAAGCAGAAACAAAAACTCCTTGATTGGGAGGTGGTCCACCAACGGGTTGAACAGCAAGCTCCCATCCTACAATCGGATTAGAAGCAACTGTATTCAAATTTATCTCTGCTCCATTTTGAGTAATCGAACCTGTAGAAACATTGGGTAAAGGACAGGTGCTGCACATAACATACACCAATTGAATCGAACCTACATTAAAACAACCGGTAGTCAAATTAACAATTCGATAATATACCGGTAAAAGCGTAGGTGTTGCAACCAAACTCATATAACAACTCGGATTGACTAATGGATTTGAACCGGCATACGCGTCGGCTTGCATTTGAAAATACTGAATAGCCAAATCAGGATTACCTCCTGTAATTGAGTTGTTTATAGATGTTAAATCAAAGCAAGGTGCACCAGGGGTATTTGAACAAGCCGTCACGGTAACCGTGGGAGCGTTGGGTTGTTGATTTAATCCCAATTCCAAAATTGTTACTCCAAAATTATTGGGGTTTGCATTTTCGGTTACCCGTGGATAAACTACCAGGTTCCAAGCCGAATTTGTATAAAGCAAGGGTAGTGGAAATGATCCCGTATTTGCATCGATTGAACTTATATGATAGGAAACCGTGTAATTATTTGGTGATAAATTTCCAAGAATTTCTGCATTTTTAAGACTTAAATCATAGGTTTCCACTCCATCATTTGCCATGTCGCAAAGAAAATAAGGCGTGGGTGAATTTACCGGCACTTGTGCACTTACACTACCATTAAAAATCACTAAAAGTAAAAATAGTATACTAGTTCTCATCAGCGCGGGTTCGATTTTGATTTTTGAAATTTAAGAAAAAAGAATGGATTTTATAGAAAATCAATAGAATAGATTTACGAAACTAGCGACTCCCCATTTCAATGATAAAAAAACCAGGACAAGCTATAACACTAAAATCCTGGTCTTTTAAATCATTTAAATATACTATTGAATATTCCTTAAATATCCTTCTTAGGAAAAATTACTCTTTTATAAATCGTTGTGAATAGGCTTTTCCTGTGGTATCAGCAACTACTAAAATATAGGTTCCTGTATTTAAGGTTGCTATATTCAAGGTATTGTTGATCATTGGTGCATCAAGAATCATTCGACCTGTTAAATCAAAAACTTGAGCGCTTTTTATCACAATATTATCTGGAGTTTTGATTTGCAAACTCGTCGATGCAGGGTTAGGATAAACTGTAAATGTTGAATTTAAATACGAAACATTCCCTAAAACTGAAGAACCCTCAACAACCAATAGCGCTTGATTCGGTAACGGATTTGAAATTACATCTACAATTCCCGAAGGCCATCTAATAATTAATTGATCAATTGCTGTAGCTTGGCCAATTCCAAAATGTGCCGTTAGTGTACTCATATTTTGAAAACCTGTACCGCTTAAAACATCTCTAATTTGTTTCCCCCATGAACCATAAATTTCTATTCGAGCCCCTATTCCATTTCGGTTACTTTGTACCCCTTGAAGATTTATTTTTATCCATTTGTTTGAATTCCCGTTATTAAACAAAACATTCGTTCCATTTTGAATATCTAGAAATCCATCATTATTTAAATCCCCGATTGGACGATCATAATCAGAAATAGCATATTGATTTGGATTTGGTGTAAAATGGAATGCTCCATCGCCAAACATAATGGTTCTTCCGGCACCCAATACATCTAAGAAACCATCATTATCAAAATCTTGAGCCACATATTCTCTACCCACACTTGTTATGGTGTCATACCCTGAACCTTGGGTTACACTTGTGAATGTACCGTCTCCATTATTTCTTTTTACATTGGTAGTACCATTTGAATTTGAATTAACGCCAACCACAACATCAACCCAACCGTCATTATTAAAATCGCCTACTGCACCAGACCATGTTTGCTCGGGATTAGCCATATTGGCAGCAGCAGCAACATTAGTATATACCCCTGATCCGTTGTTATTAAATAATTGGTCAATATTTCCTCCAACACCTGAACCTCCTTGTCCACATTTTGAAATATACACATCAAGGTCACCATCGTTGTCATAGTCAAACCAATTGGTAGCATAATTACCTCCTGTAGCAAAATCACCAATTCCTCCTTGAACATGATTTAAATTGGTTCCATCATTCATATAATAGCGGTTAGGCGCATTATCATCACAAGCGAAAGCGTCTAATTTACCGTCATTGTTAATATCAACAAAGTTGGTGCGCTGCACTAAATAACTTTGCGTTTTTCTGTCGGTTGTAAATCCAGTCCCAGTGCTGTTTGCTTTTAAGAAAACTACGCCACTACCTGAACCATAAATTAAATCATTAAATCCATTGCCATCATAATCTCCAGCAGCAATACTCCATGAAGGCAATACTGATGTACTGGCAACTGTATAGGTTGAAGTAGTAAATGTACCACCCGCTTGTTGGTAGGAAATAGCCAATTGAGTAGTACTAATTGCAGATACAATATCATCTTTATAATCACCATTCATATCCACAACACAATTGTTGTAATTTCCAGTTATACCTGCAACAGCTTGTGAGGTAAAGGATAAACGATCGGGAGCAGCTGGTGCCGACTCCATTACAGTAAAGTCAAAGGTCGACTGACTGTAACGATTATCAAAAGCTATAGTATATGTAGTCCCTGCAATTGCATTGAAGGTAACCTGTGAGGTATTTGCACCATTAAAATCATCATTTGCACCAACACAAACTAATCCTGTACAAGCACCCGAATACACAATGAGTCGTGTATCTTTTGTGCCGTTTTGTGGTAAGACGGTAGAAACTGTAACACTCATGTTTTGTGTGGGTGTAAAACTATACCATTTGCCTTTAGTCCCCGCTCCATTCGCTAATCCACATAAAAGAGAAGGCGCTGTTCCTGTTTCATTAGTGAATGCAGGTGCTGTAGTCGTTGAGTTTAAGGTTACGGACACTGCTGTAGCACAACTCGATTGCGCAGAAGCAATCGTCAATGACAACAGAAATAAAAAAGATAAAATTTTTCTCATTACATTAAATTGTTTGGTTAATTTTTATTTTAATTACAGGAATTAGTCATTGAATTAATCCACTCTTCTATTAAAGCGATTCCTTCATCATGATTAATCGTCCTTCCCAATAAAGGCATTCGCATGCTTTCTTCGGTAGTACTGATTCGATAATGAATAACTGATTTGTCAGCATTACCCGGACTAATCAATTTAAATATAGGATCAAACGGTTCATCGGCATCAATACACATTCCAAGATTGGTAGGATTTGTAGTTTCGGCAAAACCAAAACGCAAAGCTCTATAATCACATCGCCCGAGATCTTGGTGGCAATGCGCACAATTGATGTCTAAATACGAACGAACACGAAGTTCCAATGGTTGTGAGGTATCGCGGTAATCAACTATAGAAGCAATTGAGGTTGGATAATTTTCAAGATAACCTTGTTCAAATAGCTTCTGTAACTGATTTTTAGAACCTTCACTATAGGGATAATTGTGGTTTATATTTTGAGGTTTGAGTCCTATAGGTGTTCGAACTTCATTGATTTTATGACATGCATAGCATTCGGCTTCGGAGGGAATTCGATAATCAATATTGATTATTTCATTGTTGGGCTTTTTAAAGGTTAGGTTAACCACATCACCGTTCTCAAAGTCAGGTCCTTCTACCAAATCGGCATCGGTTTGATCGGCATTCCATAAATATTCATAAAAATACCATCGATCGGATTTTCTTATCATTAATCGTGTCTCGATAATTTTAGTTGTATTATTCGGCTGTACCGTATTGTAATAAAAGGTTTTGATAAGGACCGTTCCAACAGGAAATTCAAAAACTTTATTGGCAGCATTATAAGTTGCTTTTACACCTTCAGGCATCCAAATGAAACGTTTTTTTAACGCATAATCGGTAAAAAGTCCACTTGCAGGTTCGTAAGGCAAAACATTTAAAGAAGGTTGTTGTAGTTTGATAGGGCCTTCAAAAAAATGATAATCCGATAACTTCGCATAGGGCACCTGAGTCAAATCGACCGTAACCGGAGAAACGGGAACATAAGTCGCATCGTCGTCTGAGCAGGCTGCTATAACACCTAATATCAACGTTGAAAAAGCAATGAGTAATAAATATTTTTTCATAGATTCAAAAAAAACAAGTTCAAAAATAACAAATATTTTAAACTAATAAAGTAATTCTATCAAATTCATAAAAAATAGTTATTTATTTAACACTTTTAAAGTTTAAAAAAGCTCCGCGAAGACTCTTGGCTTAGTGTTTTTTCTTTATTTGTAATTACAGGCTCAAAGTCGGGAGACTTTGCGCAGCAAGAAATCTTAAAAATAAAAAATCCTTTAACGCTTGCTATTAAAGGATTTATAAAGTGCGGGTGATAGGACTCGAACCTACACGCCTTGCGGCACCAGATCCTAAGTCTGGCACGTCTACCAATTTCGCCACACCCGCAAAAATTGTGACTGCAAATATAGGTAATATTTTGAATTTCCAAAGGGCAATTTCTAATTTCCCAAAAAAAGCATCTGAATTGAAAAATTTGGAATTTAGAATAGTACCGATTGAAATTTGAATTCCTATCTTTGATTTATTAATTAAATAAAAATGGAATCAATTAAACACTATGTTCAAACCCACAAAGCGCGTTTTATCAACGAACTTATAGAATTACTTAAAATACCCTCCGTAAGTGCCGATAGTGCTTATGCACAAGATGTAATTGACACCGCTATCGCAATTAAAGAAAGTTTAATTCAGGCTGGATGCGATACGGTCGAGCTGTGTGAAACACCCGGATATCCTATCGTTTATGGTGAAAAAATTATTGACCCCAATTTACCCACTGTATTGGTCTATGGTCATTATGATGTGCAGCCCCCCGACCCAATTGAATTATGGGAGTCACCACCTTTTGAACCGGTTATAAAAACTACCGATATCCATCCCGAAGGCGCTATCTTTGCGCGTGGAGCTTGTGACGACAAAGGGCAAGTTTTTATGCATGTAAAGGCATTTGAATATATGATTCAAACCGATTCTTTACCTTGTAATGTGAAATTCATGATCGAAGGCGAAGAAGAAGTAGGTTCGAAATCATTGAGCTGGTTTGTTGAGCACAATCAAGAGAAATTGGCCAATGATGTAATATTAATTTCAGATACGGGCATGATTTCCAACCAGCAACCGTCAATTACAACAGGGCTGCGCGGTTTGAGTTATGTAGAAGTAGAAGTTACTGGACCTAATCGCGATTTACATTCCGGACTTTATGGCGGTGCCGTAGCTAATCCAATTAATGTTTTAGCAAAAATGATCGCCTCGTTACACGACGAAAACAACCACATTACTATACCCGGCTTTTACGATAAAGTTGAGGAATTGTCCTTGGCCGAGCGTGCTGAAATGGCAAAACGCCCCTACAGTGAAGAGGCCTATAAAAAAGCCTTAGACATTACCGATGTTTATGGTGAACAAGGCTATACTACCAATGAGCGCAACTCCATACGCCCAACTCTGGATGTCAATGGAATTTGGGGCGGGTATACAGGTGAAGGCGCAAAAACCGTAATTGCAAGTAAGGCATATGCAAAAATCTCCATGCGCTTAGTCCCCAATCAAGATTGGGAAGAAATTACCGACTTGTTTACCAAACACTTTATTAGTATTGCACCGCCTGCTGTAAAGGTAAAAGTAACTCCGCATCATGGAGGACAAGGTTATGTTACACCCATTGACAGTATTGGATATCAAGCGGCTAATAAAGCCTATACTGAAACTTTTGGAGTTCCTGCCATTCCGGTGCGATCTGGTGGAAGTATTCCTATTGTAGCGTTGTTTGAAAAAGAGTTGAAATCGAAAACAATTTTGATGGGATTTGGGCTTGATAGTGACGCAATCCATTCGCCAAATGAACATTACGGCATCTTTAATTACCTAAAAGGTATTGAAACGATACCGCTTTTTTATAAATACTTTGTTGAATTAAGTAAATAATATACAAGGCTGTCTCTAACGAAACAGCCTTTTTTTATAAGTCTATTTTTGATTTTGAGATTCTAAAACCGGTAAACAAAAAAGGAATAAATCAACGAAAGCTAAATAAATCGGATAACTAAGGCTACGGCAATCTAATTATTCTATCAATTGATTGCGTTTTAAATAGGCCGTCATATACTGTAACAAATCGTTTTTATTTAAACTTAAATCAATAATCGTAAAGTTTGAATCTTGGATTGACTTTATTTTCATTTCCAAAATTGAATGGGTTGATCCGACTACCAAATTATTTTGGAGTGGTGCGACTTTCATCAGATTAAAAAGATCTTCAACATCATTAACCACAAAAAAACAATAGTGAAAATCATTAAACCACGCTAAACTAAATTTCTTTTTACTCGTACAAACTTCAATAGAAATCTCCTTAGCAAAATAATGTTTTACAAACGAAGAAAATCCTTTTGACGTATCATATACGGCTAGTTTTGGTTGTGCCATTTTTATCCCGCTTGCAAATAATTTGAACCTTTTTTGAGTTTTCGATTCAGTTTACGAACCAGTGTTTTAGCATCTTCAACAAGCGCTTTTGCTACTTCCACACGTATATACTCGCTATTTGTAGTTCGAAGTTGTAATTGATAGCGGTATTTTTTTATTCGAAAGCAAAAATAAAGTAACACTACGCTCATGATACAACCCAATACGAAAAGTAAGGGACTAATAGAACGAAGCGAAAAACCAATTAATGCCGTTGCAATTGAAAGCAAAAACAGCATTTTATTGTATTGATAATTTCGGGTTTTTAATAGTTGAATTTTACGAAGACTTGCATAAGCGTAATCCTGCATAAATCCGGATTGTAAAATACTAAAGTGTGATTCAAAGAGCTGACCAAATTTATTTTTATAAACTAACGTATCCATTATGGTAGATAAAATGTACAAGGAGTTTGTTACAAAATTAAACAAAACTGCCGATTTTAAAAACAAAACAAATGAAATAAATAGTATTTTAACCAAATTTTAATAGTGAAGCGCAACCTTGCAAAAAAGCAAATGACCACCCTATTGGCGCATCTATCAAACCCTATTCAATAGCTCTATTAGTTCCTCGCGGTTGTTTTTACTAACCGGAATAGCATCTTTACCAATTACTACTGTAGTGTCTTTAACAGCATTGACTTTGGCAATATTGACAATATAGGACCGATGGGTTTTAACGAACTGCGATTTGGGTAATTTTACTTGCAATTGGGTTAGCGTAGAATGCACGCGATAACTTTGTTGTTCGGTTATTATTTGCACATAATCACCATTAGCTTTAAGGTAGTTAATAGAGTTTAATTCAATTTTTATAATGCGTTTATCAATATTGACAAAAATTTCCTGAGGGCCATTTGAATCAGCAGGATGAATATACCCAACATGCATTTTCATACGTACACGTTCCATAGCGCGTTCAAATCGTTTGGGTTTAACCGGTTTTACTAAATAATCTACAATACAATCATAATTAAAAGCCTCTAATGCTAAATTTTCATCATTAGAAACAATAACCACCAGTGGCAAATCATTCATGGTTTGTAGAAAGTCAAAACCTGAAAAATTAGGCAGGTGAATGTCCAAAAAAATTAAGTCCAATTCGGGTTTGGTATTGATAAACTTAATCAAGTCAATAGCATTAGAAAAAGCCGCTACTGTAATTAGATCAGGTGTTTTTAAAACCAAATGCGACAAAATCTCGCGCGCTAGCAATTCATCATCTACAATTACACATTTCATAATTGCGGTGTTTTTTGAATAAATTCGTGTATTTGATCTAGTACTGCATCAAACTCGGCAGCAAAACGATCCGAATTGCGACGTAATTCAACTTCATATCGATTGGCGATTTGGTACGAATATTCCATGCCTAGAAAACCAATTTTATGTTTCAGCCGATGAACGAGGGCAATACAGGCCTGGGCATCATTTTGCAATTTTGCCTTTTTGTAGGCTTCAAAATCTGAATCAAACTCATTGACCATGAGCGCATAAATCGTCTTCCGAACCGTTAGATCTCCAGCGGCCAGCTGCTCAAGATAGTCCAGATTTGGATTTTCATACATCATATTTTACTCTAAAATAACGATTGATTTTTCGATTTTTATATCAATTAGCCTAATAAAGCTTAAGCAAATGAAATGCTAATATTTTAAATTTCAAATCTTTACTCAATAAAAATTCGTTGAAAAGACCCTAACTATAGACGAATGCTGTCGATAGAATTAAAAAATGCGCATGTACAAAAGCAATGCGCATCTAATTTCAAAAAATCGTAAGCTATAAGTAATTTAAAATCTCGGCTTTTAATCGGTCATATTCCCCCTGAAGAATTAAACCGTTGTCTAAAAGTTTTTTATAGTTCTGTAATTTTTCAAATAATTCTTCATTAGACAAATCACTGAGTTTCTTTTCTCCCGATTCCGTTGATACCGCTGGCATTTCAACTGCAGTAGCGGAAATCATTTCAGCATAATGTGTGACTTCCTCAACCTCGGGTTCTTCTACAATTTCTGGAATTACTTCGGCAACGGGTGTTTGAACTACAGGTGCTGAATTTTTCAGGGTATCCAATTGTTCTTTGGCAAACGTGTAGAGTTTTCGAGCTTGATTTTTGGGCAAATAATCTACGGTATGTGTCAAATCGGATTGGGTAGTAAACGTAAAATCAGAACCTAGAATACCCTCTTTTACAAAGGTAGCTTCAATGGTATCCCAATCGTAATCGATAAACTCCATAGACAATCCTAGGTTTTTAGGTTTACACAAAATAATACGTTTATTAGTCACCACAATACTATCGGGAAAGACCGTAATCGCTGGTTTTTTTTGAACCGCAATATAGCCCACTACTTCATGAGTCATTAGTAAATTTTCCAATTTAGCCGTAATTTTTTCAATGGCTTTGGGATCTTGATCTTCGTTGAGAATTTTTTTGAGATTATCCAACATAATATTCGAATGCTTTATTTTAATTAGGAAAAACAATCCATTTTTAAATCGTTTTACTTGCAACAAAAGTAATGCCTAAACATTGAAAATAAGTATAATTTAAATTATTTCGACAACTATTCAAAAAGTTCACCCCATGTTACGTAATATTTCGCGCTCCTTTTTAGGCAATTTGGCAGCCACCAATTCATACGAATGATTGATAAAATGAATAACTTTCTTATCGGGTATTTCTCGATTTACATAAACCGTATTCCAATGTTTTTTATTCGAATGATACCCGGGTTGTACACTTTCAAATTCGTCTCGAAGGACCAAAGCATAATCGGGATCACATTTTAAATTTAAGGATGGATTTCCTTGCTCCCATTCATGCAATGAGGCCAAACAAAACATCTTTCCCATCACTTTAAAAACCAATGTATCTTCATCAAATGGAAAATGTTCGGTCACCCCTTTTTTTGAAAGGCAATAGTCATAAAGCTGTTGTATATCCATAATGTATTTTTAAAACTTTGACTGCTAACTGCTCACTGAACACTGCTTACTGAACACTGCTTACTGCATACAAAACCGGTTTACTGGGCGAAGCATCATTTTCAAACGATGCAATTTGTAGGTTTAATAAATACGATCCATCCTGAACGGAATCGGGGACAAAAACTAATTCTGTAATTGTACTTTCCATACGCGCATCGGCATTGAGTTGATTTGTATTTTTTACATTCCAAAACGCTTTATGAGCCAGCAATGCGCCTCCATCTTCTTCGCGATCGACACTTGGCAAATCAATGAGTAAATGCTGCACTCCGATTTCTCGTAAAAAATGCGCAGCATCTTCGGCGAGATAGGGCGGATTGGTATGGGAATAATTTTGATGCATTTTGGATGTATGATTCGGAAGTGTTCGAATCACCACGGCTTCGGGTGTTTTTCCAGCCAATGCGTTTTCAACTTGATTTTTGGTTATAATTCCATCACCATTACTCGATTCTGGGCTAATAGAAATCAATTCCGCTTTAAAAAAAAAAGTCGTTAAGGCTTTATTGATACTATAAAATGCCTTAGTAATATGCCCTAAACATTCCGTATGCGTTCCATGCCCATGGGGATTAAAATGAATAGAATTAAAATTAGTCGAACTCCCTTCGGATACCCTACCAACCCAGTCGCCAAAACGAACAGGCTCAATTACGGGATGCGCTAAATACCAGGCAATCGGATTGGATTCGGAATTGGTTAATGGTAATGAAATATCGATTGGTTTTGAGGTATCAATTGAAAAAGAATCGAGAGTAAATATCATGATTTAAATTTTAAAAACGCTTTGGACTTTTGCAGTAAATTTACAAATTCAGAAGAAATAAATCACTTGCAATCCCGTCACTTAAAAATTTACCTTTTCGTGTAGTGCGCACAATTTCTCCGTCAATGTAGAGCAAATGCTGCTCCAAATGCGAAGCTGCTTGTTGCACAAAATACGTTTTAAATCGCGGTCCAAACTCGGTTTCCAAACGACCCAAATCCACCCCCCAAATTGTTCGCAATCCTGTCATTACATATTCATTATAGCGATCGTTTAGCGAAAGAGTTTCCACTTCTAAGGGCAATAGATTTTCGTGAAGTGCATGAATATATTGGGAATTATTGGATACATTCCAACCGCGCTGAGCCCCATTAAAACTATGGGCAGAAGGACCAATCCCTAAATACGGTTTTCCTAACCAATAGGCCGAATTATTTTTTGAAAAATACCCTTCTTTCGCAAAATTAGACAATTCATAATGCACAAAATCATGGGCTTCTAACTGGTCGATTATCATTAAAAATTGGGCTTGGGCTTGGGCATCATCGGGCTTGGGAATAATCCCTTTTTTGACAAAATGAGCCAAAGCCGTTTTCGATTCAACTGTTAAAGCATAACTCGATATGTGCGACACCCCCAATTGCAAGGCTGTATTTATATTATGCGTCCATTTTTCATCGGTTAATCCCGGAATACCGTAAATTAAATCCAATGAAATCGAATCAAAAAAATCGGTTGCCATTTGAACACTTGCAAGAGCTTGCGTTGCATTATGAGCACGATTCATTAGACGTAAATCCTCTTCAAAAAAAGACTGTACACCTATTGATAAACGGTTTACCGGAGTTCTTGATAAAGCTTTTAGATAATCTGAGGTTAAATCATCGGGATTTGCTTCAACCGTGATTTCTGGGGAACTTCCAACCTTGAAGTGTTTATTTATCGTATCCAATAAAAAATTTAAATCGGCACTATCCAATACACTAGGTGTCCCGCCTCCAAAATAAATTGTCTCGATTACTGTTGGGGTACTTCCAGAAAACCAATCGCTTCGTAAAGCGATCTCGCGCACCATCATTGCCATCATTTCTTTTTTCTTTTTCATTGAAGTCGAAAAATGAAAATCACAATAGTGACAGGCTTGTTTGCAAAAGGGAATGTGAAGATAAATGCCGCTCATTGATTTGAAAATTAATTCATTTTGAAAAATTGAAAACGATAGTAATCTTCAAATTATCAAATCTTCAAATTATTTAATTCTATTTTCATTTTGTTTGACAAAGGCGTCCCATCCCGAATAACTTTTCCCTGCTATTACTTTACTCGTATTGAAAAAATGACAAACCGCTGCAGCCAATCCATCGGTTGAATCGAGATTTTTGGGTAATTCTTTTAAGTCTAATAACTGTTGGAGCATTTTTGCGACTTGCTCTTTACTAGCATTTCCGTTTCCGGTAATTGCCATTTTGATTTTCTTGGGTTCGTATTCGGTTATGGGGATCTGTCTTGAGAGTCCCGCAGCCATAGCTACCCCTTGAGCGCGACCTAACTTTAACATGGACTGTACATTTTTTCCAAAAAACGGGGCTTCGATCGCTATTTCATCGGGATGGTATGTATCAATTAACTCGATTGTGCGCTCAAAGATTTTCTTTAACTTCATGTAATGATCATCATATTTACTCAACAACAATTCGTTTAGTTGAATAAACTCCATCTTTTTATTGACCACGCGTATGAGTCCGAATCCCATAATCGTCGTCCCTGGATCAATTCCTAACAGGATACGTTCGTTTGCTACTTTCAATTCATTCGAAGGTTTTCGCTAAAAAAGCGCTTTCTTTGTACCATGAATGCATGGTCTGACAAATCTAAACAATTCTTCACAGTTCTACTCAAAATTCTGATTGTAAGCGGTGCATTTTACCTCATTTATAAAAAACTAAATGCTGACCCGCATCTCAGCTGGAATGCTTTCCAAATCTCATTACAAAAACTTACGCATCCTTTAGTAATTCTTGCCTTGATTGCATTTACGGTTGCCAATCGTTTTATGGAAATCTTAAAATGGCAAAATTTAGGTTCTACCCTGCGTCCTTTATCACTCGCCGATTCAACTAAACAGGTTTTTGCCGCACTTACCGCAGGGGTTTTTACCCCCAACGGCATAGGCGAATATGCAGGAAAAGCCTTTTATTTTGCTAAAAATGAAGCCCGTCAAGTAGTTTTTTTAAATCTTATCTGCAACGGAATTCAAATGGTATACACCATAATATTTGGAACCTTAGGGCTGTTTATTTTAGGAAACACCCTATGGGGTATGGGAATATTGGTAACTATAGGTATACTATTTCTGTTTTTTTTTAGCATCCAAAAAATCAAAATTAACGGTTATTCGTTTGAGTTGCTTTGGACCAAAACAAAAGCAATTCCTAAAGAAATACATTACAAAAACAACCTTTTAGGCCTTGCGCGCTACCTAATCTTTTCTCATCAATACTATTTTTTATTTTGCATATTTGAGGTACATTTACCCTATGCAACAGCAATGGGAGCAATAGCAGCCGTATATTTTTTGGCCTCTTCCTTGCCAAGTTTTCAGTTTTTAGATTTTGCGGTTAAAGGAAGTGTTGCTTTATTTTTCTTCGGAAAACTCAGTGTTAACGATTGGACTGTAGTTTTCATCAGTACGTTAATGTGGCTGATGAATGTGGTTCTACCCGTGTTGCTAGGGAGTTATTATATTTTAATATTTAAACCACAATGGGCTTCATCCTCTGCTTCGGAATAATTACAGCAGTTTATGCTGGATTTATCTTAAAAATCATAACTGGTTTTAATCAGCTTCCGGTTTTTAAACCAAAAAAATCAACGCCTACTACAGGGTTTTCTATCCTAATACCGATTCGGAATGAAGCTAAGAATTTACCTAAATTACTTGACTCCATCGCGCAATTGAACTATCCTGCCGAATTGTTTGAACTTATTTTAATTGACGATTTTTCAGAAGACAATAGCCAACAGATTTACCTCAATTGGCGGTTAAAAAACAGTCCATTTGAAACCACTTGTTTAGAAAATGTTCGGCGAACAGGCTCCCCAAAAAAAGATGCGCTTATGCGTGCTATTCCGATTCTCAAACATCCTTGGATTATTACAACTGATGGTGATTGTGTGCTTCCAAAAAACTGGCTGCAATCGTATCATGATTTTATTCAAGAAAATAAAAAAGAAATGATCGCTGGCCCTATAATTTTAAAAACAAAAAACAATTGGTTCCACGATTTTCAGCAATTAGAAACGCTAGCCCTACAGGGAACTACAATGGGTAGTTTTGGAAATGGACAGGGATTCATGTGTAATGGAGCTAATTTTGCCTATACCCTAACTTTTTTTAATGAATTAGGAGGTTTTGATGGACTGACAAACTATACCGGAGGCGACGATGTATTGCTGCTACAAAAAGGGTTAACCCAACATCCCGAAAAAGTAGGGTATATAAAATGTAAGGAAGCAGTTGTAAAAACGCGTCCTGTTGATGATCTCGTGGAGGTATTTCAACAACGAATTCGTTGGGCAGCCAAAACAACAGGGTATTCCAACCCCTATGCAAAATTGCTTGCTGTAGTCGTTTTATCGATGAATTTGAGTTGGGTACTTGCTGTTCTTTTAGCTTTAAACAGCATGATCCCATGGTGGATTGTCGGGGTTACATGGGCAGTAAAGTATAGTGTTGATTTTATGCTAATGTACCGCGCCAATGCATTCTTACGTAACGGAAAATTTTTCTTGCCCTTCGCAAGCAGTTTTATCTATCCTTTTTTCAGCAGTTGTACTGGAATTTGTGCTTTATTCGGCGGATTTCAATGGAAAGGGCGACAATTTAAACGGTAATAATAAGTATTATCCGAATTTTGCACGCAGCATTTAATGGTAAGAACAATCAAGGCTTTTATGACTTACTTTTTAAAGGAATGGGTAATTATATTTTTTTGAAACTACAAAAAATAAAGTTTTGGAGGGTGTCAAATGGTGTTTTGTGGTCAACGGTAATGCATTTTATTTTTTCAAACCTACCACTCATACGGTCAGTTATAGTCGATTCTGAATAGTTTTTAATTGCTATTCCGCTGCATTTTTTCGGACCTTGCTCTGAAAATGTTCCCACAACTAAAATTCCGCCCGAATTTATATTTTCATAAGCCGTTTGTATGTAATTTGAAATTTCTTGCTCGGCTGTCAAAAAATGAAATGCAGCTCTATCGTGCCAAAAGTCATATTTTTCTGTGGGCACAAAATTTGCTGCGTCGGCCTCAATCCAATGTATCGTATGAGCCTTTTCACCCAATCTTTCCTTAGCTCTATTGAGGGCTGAAGCGGAAATATCTAAAACGGAAATATCCTGATAACCTAATTCAATTAAATGATCTACTAAAAAGCTATCGCCACCGCCTATGTCAATAATTTTTGCGGTTTTGGGTATGTTATGTTGCTTAAAAAACGCCAATGATGTTTCGGGTGTAGGTTGAAACCAACTCACATCCTTAAGTTCTTTAGTCTGATAGACTTTTTCCCAGTGCTCCTTACGGTCAAAATGTTCCATTATTGATTGGAATTTAATGATTTAATCGTATCAAAAAAGAGATTGACTATTCACTACGAATAATTACAGGTAATATAAATTGAGTTTTCACTGGAATTCCCCTTTTAATCGCGGGACTTACTTTGGGTAAATCAATGAGGCGTAAACGAATAATGCTATCCAATTTTTCTTTATCGTAAGCTGTAGAATCTTGAGGAAACTGCGGCTCAAAAACTAAGGTTGCATTTGAATTAACCGTCACTTTAACTTCTATTGTATCCAATTCAGGGTACAATACCGACAACGTATCGGTATTTAATTTTTGCTGAATAGTACTAGACAAAAACTCAAAAAAACATTGTTTACGAAGTTTGGAGTCGGTTAATTGATCACATTCGGCAATAGAAGGATATTCATCTACTTGATTCCAATTGATTGCTTTAAGTTCTTTTTGTAACAAATCCTGCTCGTTAGGCACTTGCTTTTCAAAATAACTACACGAAGTTAGGGCTAATGCCAACAGTACTACAATTTGTTTCATTGGATTTTAAATCATTATCCCATTTTCCTATGCTAACCAAACGTATTTATTCAATGGAAATTTCAACGTTCTATTCAAGTATAACTTATAGAACCAAAATCAAAAATACTAAATTAAACCGAAACTTTTACAGGCATTCTATGGATTCATGTTCGATGCCGCTTAGGTTAGGATTCCATTGAGCCCTCCCATCCATCTGATATGACTTCAAAAAAGCAAAAAAGCCATTCCGAAATGAATCGGAAAAGCTTTTCATTGGTCTAACTACTAAACCTTGTCTCGATAAATCGGGACAAAACAACACAACTATTTTTATTTTGCTTCAATGATTATGAAGCATCTTACAAATGCTATTTGGGCAAAAAAGCGCTCCGTGTAACGGAGCGCTTTCCCAATTTTAGCGGTCTGGACGGGACTCGAACCCGCGACCCCATGCGTGACAGGCATGTATTCTAACCAACTGAACTACCAAACCTTGCTTTAATGCGGATGCAAATATACGCGCTAATTTCTGCTTTGCAAACGTTTTTAGTGAAATTTTCAAATTATTTTAAAATACACTAACCAAACATTTGTTTTTCAACCAAATAAGTTGTCAGTATTTTTTCAAAATCGGCACCTACATTAACGGGGACATATTTAATTTTATTTTGCGCACAGGCTAGTGACAAGGTTTTAAAATAGTGCTCCACTCGTTTTTCATATTCATCTTGTATGTTTTCGGCAAACAAATTGACTACTTCTCCCGATTCTACATCTATAAATTTTCGGGGATGATTATCAAAATCAAAACGCAATTCGGTTGCTTCATCAATAACATGAAACACTACAACCTTGTGTTTGTTGTGTTTTAAATGCTGTAAAGCGCTAAATAATTTTTCGTGATCCTCGCCTTGAAACATATCCGTAAATAAAATAATCATCGAGCGGCGATGCATTTTTTCTGCAATCTGATGTAAATAGGTTATGGTGTCAGTCTTTTTTGCGGCATTGGGCCGGTCTAAAATTCCTTCTAAAATAGATAATACCATGCGATGATGGCGATCGGAGCCTTTCTCTGGAGCATAATATTCATACCGATCAGAAAAAACACTTAACCCTACAGCATCCCGTTGTTTTTTGAGCAAATTCATCAAAACGGCTGAAGCCAATACCGAAAAACCAATCTTACTTTCATAAAAGGGTTGTCCCGATTTCAAAACGGGATAATGCATAGAAGACGAATTATCTAAAATCAAATGGCACCGCAAATTAGTTTCTTCTTCAAAGCGTTTTGTATACAACCGATCGGTTTTGGCAAACAACTTCCAATCGATATGCTTGGTGCTTTCGCCTTTATTATACACTTTATGTTCTGCAAATTCAGCTGAAAAACCGTGGAAGGGCGATTTATGCATCCCCGAAATAAAGCCTTCAACTACTTGGTTGGCTAAAATCTCTAGATGCTTAAAACCAGAAATAAGTTCTTTTTCTTGTTCAATCTTCATACGATCAAAGATAAAAAAAAGCCTGAATTTTCTTCAGGCTTTCGGTTCACATTCGTATTTCTGTTATAATAATGCATCGATTGCGTCGGTGTAGGTTTTTTTTGGTGAAACACCAACTTGACGACCTACGACTTCTCCGTTATGAAAAACCAATACGGTTGGGATATTTCGTACTCCGTATTTTGCTGCAAATTCTTGATTTGCATCAACATCTACTTTACCTACAACAGCTTTACCTTCATATTCAGTAGAAACTTCATCGATAACCGGACCAACCATTCTACAAGGACCGCACCAAGCTGCCCAAAAATCGACTAAAACGGGCTTGTCAGATTTTAATACTACTTCTTCAAATGTAGCATCGGTGATTGCTAATGCCATACTATTTATTTTTTTAAGTTAAATTTTGATTACAAGATACAAAGATAACGAATTAGCTGCGCATTACTTTACGTAAAAGATTACTTTTTACTATTTTGTAATCATTCAAAATGATACTTAGTTTAATTTAAATTTCACTTGCAATTGCTCCAAAGCACTTAATAAATCACTCGTAATCTTAATTTTTGTTTTTCGGGAGGGCATTGCCAAATGAGTCAACACCCGAATTTCATCAGTTTCTATTGGTAATTCTGACTCAAAATCGTCGGCAGTTAACAATTCATCTTCTGTAGTTTCAAGAACTAGATCCAATGGTTTGACCTCCAACTCTACTTTTTTCTTGATTCGTTCCAACTCCATTACTTCAAACGTTACCGGCTGATCTCCTGAATTTGCTTGAAACAAAGCGGCCAGTTGTTGGATAAGCGCTTGATGTAAATCTTTAATATTGAATTGAATGACTAACTTCTTGGCAAAAGTGGGCAATACATCGGCCAATAATTTTACTTCTTGAAACGAAATTCGTGGATCAGCTCGCTTACCCGTCTCTCGATTAACCCAGCCCTCACGTACTAATACTTTAAAAAACAGAAACTGATTATTGACCAAAAAATGACGGTATTTTAAATACTCTTCATCAAAAATTCGAAATTCAAAACTCTCATCATATCCCTCGATCGTAAATTGGGCCCAATCTTTTCCAGACTTTCCAGTTTTATATTGAACATTGGTCACAATACCCCCAAACGCAACGGTTTTGTTGACCAAAGCTTCTTGATTTTTAAAATTTTCAAGTTTTACATTACAGAAATAGCTCATTTCAAATCGGTAATCGTCTAGCGGATGTCCAGATATGTAAATCCCCACCACTTCACGTTCCCTTGCCAATTTAACCATAGTAGTCCACTCTTCACAAGGGGGGATTTGGGGTTCGGCAATTTGAACTTCACTCGTTTCACCAAATAAACTTACTTGAGCCGAATTTTCATTTTCTTGAAACTTTGAACCATACCGTATTGCTTTCTCCAAAAACGTAATTGAATCCCCTTCATGATGGAAGTATTGTGCGCGATGGGTCGTTTCAAAACAATCAAAGCCACCTGCAAGCGCTAAGTTTTCAAAGGCTTTTTTGTTGGCAGCTCGCAAATCAATTCGCTTTGCTAAATCAAAAATCGAACGGTATTTTCCCTCTTTCCGTTGGGCAACAATCGTATCGACAGCACCTTGTCCAACTCCTTTTACTGCTCCCATTCCAAAACGAACGGCATACGCTTCGTTAACGGTAAACTTATAGAACGATTCATTTACATCTGGACCCAAAACATGCAACCCCATGCGTTTGCATTCTTCCATAAAGAACGAAACTTGCTTAATATCATTCATATTATTAGAAAGCACTGCCGCCATATATTCTGCGGGATAATGTGCTTTTAAATAGGCCGTTTGATAGGCTACCCAAGCATAACACGTAGAATGGGATTTATTAAAGGCATAACTTGCAAAGGCTTCCCAGTCTTTCCAAATTTTATCCAGTTTATCGGCATCATGACCATTGGCAACTGCTTGATCGATGAATTTGGACTTCATCTTATCCAAGACATCTTTTTGCTTTTTACCCATTGCTTTTCGCAACACATCGGCATCTCCCTTGGAAAAGTTGGCCAATTTTTGCGACAACAACATTACCTGCTCTTGATATACGGTAATACCGTACGTTTCTTTTAAATACTCCTCACATGCATCTAAGTCGTACGTGATGGGTTCTTCCCCATTTTTACGACGAATAAATGAGGGGATATACTCCAGCGGCCCCGGTCGATAGAGCGCATTCATTGCAATTAAATCACCAAATACCGTAGGCTTTAACTCCTTCATGTATTTTTGCATCCCAGGTGACTCATACTGAAAAATACCAACCGTTTCACCCCGTTGGAACAATTCATACGTTTTTATATCATCAATAGGAAACGAATCCGGATCAAGTTCGATTCCTGTTCGGTATTTGACCAACTTACACGTATCTTTAATCAAAGTTAAGGTCTTAAGCCCTAAGAAATCCATTTTCAACAATCCGGCACTCTCTACCACCGAGTTATCAAATTGGGTCACATATAAATCAGAATCTTTGGCTGTGGCCACTGGAACATAATCTGTGATATCACTTGGAGTTATAATCACCCCACAGGCATGAATTCCTGTATTGCGCAGATTTCCTTCCAACAATTTTGCTTGTTGAATGGTTTCTGAGCTCAAGTCATTTCCGTTGGCTAATTCAATTAATTCTTTGACTTTATCAAATTCGTCCGAACGAAGCGCAGCTTTGAGTTTATCCTTTTCCAAGGAAAAAATTTTAGCCAAATTCAGATTATTTGGAATCAATTTAGCAATTTTATCCGCCTCGAATAAGGGCAAATCCAAAACCCGAGCAGTATCCCTTACCGACGACTTGGCCGCCATAGTTCCATAGGTAATAATTTGTGCCACTTGGTTGGAACCATACTTATTAATCACATAATCCATTACTTTGCTTCGACCTTCATCATCAAAGTCAATATCAATATCGGGCATAGAAACCCGATCTGGATTCAGGAAGCGCTCAAAAAGCAAATCATATGCAATGGGGTCGATATTCGTAATCCCTAAACAATAGGCAACCGCGCTCCCAGCGGCAGAGCCACGACCAGGGCCAACTGAAACACTCATATTTCGCGCTTCTGCAATAAAATCTTGAACAATCAAGAAATAACCTGGATAACCCGTTCGTTCGATTGTAGCCAACTCAAAATCAAGACGTTCACGAATAGCTTCTGTAAGCGAAGGATACCGTTTCTCGGCGCCTTTGTAAGTCAGATGACGCAAATAATTGTTTTCACCTCTTTTGCCTTTATCCAAGGCATCTTGGGGATCCTCAAACGCTGTAGGAATTTCAAAATTAGGGAGTAAAACCTCACGGGCGAGTTCATAAATCTCTATTTTATCCACTACCTCAGCAATATTGGTAATCGCTTCGGGAAAATCGGCAAAGAGCGCTTTCATTTCGTTACCCGATTTGAAATAATACTCATGATTGGGCAATCCATATCGGTAGCCACGACCACGACCTATAGGTGTTGATTGCTTTTCACCATCGCGAACACATAATAAAATATCGTGAGCATTAGCATCCTCTTTATTAAGGTAAAAAACATTGTTGGTCGCCACTGTCTTCACACTATGTTTAAGCGAAAGATCAATAAGTGCGCTATTAACGCGATTCTCATCTTCTTGATGATGCCGCATGAGTTCGATATACAAATCATCGCCAAACTGTGCTTTCCACCATAGTAATGCTTCTTCGGCCTGATTCAAACCAATATTTAAGAGTTTACTTGGAACCTCACCATACAAACTACCGGTTAAAACGATAAGATCTTCTTTATATTTTTCAACAATCGCCTTATCAATCCGCGGCACATAATAAAAGCCCGCCGTATAAGCAATAGAAGCCATTTTTGCTAAATGATGATACCCTCGTTTATTTTTGGCTAAAAAAACCACTTGATAGCCGTTGTCTTTTCGAGAGCGATCGGTATGGTTATCACACACATTAAATTCGCAACCTACAATCGGCTTTATTAGGGTTTCTGTGGGAGTTTCACCTGCTTCTATCGCTTTTTCGTTTTTTTGTTTAGCCGATTTATTATGAGCAACAATATCCCGTACAAATTGAAAAGCACCCATCATATTTCCGATATCGGTCATGGCAACTGCAGGCATTTTTTGTTGTACTGCTGCGCCAACTAGATCAGCAATCGCAATAGTTGACTGTAAAACAGAAAATTGGGTGTGGTTATGCAAGTGCACAAAATCTACCGCTGTCATTTGACTTTGATCGTGCTGATTTGGTGAGCTCAAAACGGGAGAACCAGGAGTTGGAGCAGTTTTTTTACGCAATTCTTCCGATTCTTTCTTCAGGTTCAAATGCGTTAATCCAATAGGTAAAATCAACCCTGGATGTTGCTCTTTAAATCGACGAAAATAGTCAGCAGAAGCATCGAGTTCAGCGCTTGTAAACACTTCACGTTTGATTAATTCCAAAAAACATCGCGTGGTTGCCTCAACATCGGCAGTTGCATTATGAGCTTCTCCAAAGGGTTCTCCAAACAAATATTCGTGTAACTCGGTTAGCGTAGGCAATTTATACCTTCCGCCCCGACCACCCGGTAGTTTAAGCAGATTGGCAGTTACTTCAGTACAGGTATCTAAAATAGGAAACTTTGATAAATGAGTTTCAATACCTGCACGATAGAATTCACACCCCATAATATTGACATCAAAACCTACGTTTTGTCCAACGATAAATTTGGCCTGAGAAAGTACAGTATTAAACTTGAGGAGCATCTCCCGTAGCTCCACACCATATTTATGAGCCAATTCTGTGGAAATACCATGTACACGTTCTGCATCATAGGGAATATCATATCCTTCAGGCAGTATCAGATAATCTTGATTGTCGATTAGGTTTCCGAGTTCATCATGCAATTGCCATGCAATTTGCACGGCACGTGGCCAATTATCAGTATCGGTAATTGGAGCAGTCCAATTTCGAGGTAATCCTGTGGTTTCGGTATCAAAAATTAAGTACATATCCCTGAACTAGTGGTGGTTTAAATAGAACGCCTTTGTTTTCAAAAATACACTTTCATCCTTGAAGATTCCAAGAATAGTTATCAACAAAAAAAGCTGTCCAATGGACAGCTTGTATGACTTACATTTTTAATCACTAGGGCGCTGGATAAATAGGCACCTTATAAAATGATCCGTATTGGAAATTTACAATTTCATTGGCTGTAGGGTCAGTGGTTGTTTGCACTGCATTGAATTTGAATGAGCCCGAAATCAAATTACCATTGTTTTCAGTTATAATCACTTCACCATTACTCCCTTCAACGTTTAAGACGCGAACTTTTGCATTGTTGTTTCCACCAACAATTGTGATTAAGTCGCCTGCTTTGTAATTATTACCTGGGGAAGCCACTTTAACAGCGGTTACAGCTCCAGCTGTATTGGTGAAAACCGACAGTGTTAATCCACTACCCGAGCCACCGGTTGTGGGATAGGAACCATTACACGTAGTTGTCCCGCTGACGGTTGTGCAATTGGGGATATAGCCCGATCCCGCAGAGGGAAAGTTTTTGGCAATATCTGCTACAGGACCATTAACAATAGCGGTTTCATAACGCAACAAATTAGCGTTGAATGAGGAGTTGTAAGTAGCTTTTGTAGCCGTATTGATTGTACCTAAATAATACGTCCCTGCTGTTCCCGCACTTAAATCGATTGTTAGTTCTTCATCTTGAGCCAAACCAACTAATTGAATGGCACCGGTTGAAGCCGACTTGTAAGCTTTTACATCAACGCCTCGGAACAAAACTCCATCACGGTATGCTTGTAAACCAGGGTTGTTAAATTTTACTTCTTCGCTACAGGATACGAATGAAACCACAGCTAGAAAAAGGGCAATACATTTCTTCATGAATTCTAAACTCGTTTATTAAATACAAAAATAGTTTTTTTGGTGAATTGTAGGTTATTTTTTAATGATTTTCTATGGGCAAATTAAAATTTTAATTACCAGAGTGTTGATTTAAAAAGTTTTGTATATTTGCGCCCTCATTAATCGGGGTCGAGAACCCCATAATTTAATCAATAGATTATGTCAGTAAAAATTAGATTACAAAGACACGGTAAAAAAGGAAAACCTTTTTACTGGATTGTTGCCGCTGATGCGCGCGCAAAACGCGATGGTAAATTCTTAGATAAAGTAGGAACTTACAATCCAAACACTAACCCTGCAACTATCGAATTGAACTTAGACAAAGCGGTTCAATGGTTACACAACGGTGCTCAACCAACCGATACTGCACGTGCTATCCTTTCTTACAAAGGAGCTTTATTGAAACACCACTTGGATGGAGGTGTTCGTAAAGGCGCTTTAACACAAGAGCAAGCTGATGCTAAGTTGGCAGCATGGTTAGATGAAAAAGCTTCTAAAGTTAATGCTAAAAAAGACGGCTTAGCAAAAGCAAAAGACGACGCAAAATCAAAAGCATTAAAAGCTGAAAAAGAAGTCAACGAAAAACGTGCAAAAGCTGCAGAAGAAGCATTAAAAGCTGAAGAAGCTGCTGCTGTAGAAACGGAAGAGGAAGTTGCTGTTGTTGAAGCTGCTGAAGAAACCGTTACCGAAGTTGCTGAAGAGGCGCCTGCGGCTGAAGTTGTAGAAGAAACGGCTGCTGAAGTTGCTGAAGAAGCACCCGCAGCTGAAGAAAACAACGAAGAATCAAGCGACAGCGAACAAGCAGAAGCTTAATAAATCATGCGGTAATGCGTAAAGAAGATTGTTTCTATCTCGGCAAAATCGCAAAAAAATTTAGTTTCAAAGGGGAAGTCCTTATTTATTTAGATACGGATGAACCTGAAATGTATGAAAATATGGAATCAGTATTTGTCGATTTTGGCAAAGGTCTGGTTCCATTTTTTATTGAAAATTCCAATCTACATAAAGGTGATTTTCTCCGCGTAAAATTTGAAGACGTGGATAATGAATCCGATGCCGACGAAATTATTGGTTGTGAAATTTACCTACCCTTGACGGTTTTACCTAAACTCGAAGGAAATCAATTCTATTTTCATGAGGTGATTGGATTTGAAATCGAAGATAAACGATATGGGATTTTTGGAAAAATTACCGCTGTTAATGATACTGCTGCACAACCATTATTTGAAGTTGTAAACGGTTCTATAGAAATTTTAGTTCCTATGATTGATCAATTTCTTTTAAAAATCGATAGGGAAAACAGAAAAGTCGTCATGGACTTACCAGAAGGCTTAATTGAAATGTATTTATAAAATTTTTTCTTAGGTTTTTCAACCTTTTGAAATTAAAAATTGTTTCTTCTTAATCAACAATCTATTGTTTCAATTCAAACAATTCACTATCAACCAAGATCGGTGTGCCATGAAAGTCGGAACCGACGGCGTTTTATTGGGTGCTTGGGCTCCGATTGATCATCGTCCCTTTTCGGTTTTGGACATTGGTGCTGGAACCGGACTAATTGCCTTGATGCTGGCACAAAGAAGTCAAGCCGAACAAATTGAAGCAATCGAAATTGACCCCGATGCCTTTGAACAAACCGTGGAAAATTTTGAAAATACTCCATGGAACGATCGCCTTTTTTGCTTTCATGCGTCGTTGGATGATTTTATGGAAGATTTGCAAGACGAAGAATACGACCTAATCGTTTCTAATCCCCCTTTTTACTCAGAAAACGTTACCTCCGGAAATGAAAGTCGCGACCGTGCACGTCAAAACGAGTCGTTACCCTTTGAAGATTTAGGGGAAGCGGCTGGAATTTTACTGTCAGAA
This sequence comes from Flavobacterium sp., assembly GCF_027484945.1. Lineage (GTDB taxonomy): Bacteria > Bacteroidota > Bacteroidia > Flavobacteriales > Flavobacteriaceae > Flavobacterium. The sequence goes on along the minus strand of NZ_JAIXRZ010000024.1, from coordinate 588 downwards.
AATGGGGTTTTAGCGGTAATTCTACCTTTTAAAGAAGAAGCGCGTTTTATTCAAATTGCAGCAGAGCACACACTCTTTCCGTTTAAAATTACCCGGGTTCAAGGATCGCCCAAAAGCGAAATCAAACGCAGTCTTTTGGCATTTTCTCGAACTCCACTTCCGTTGGAAATTGACTCCCTAATCATTGAAACCGAACGGCATCAGTATACCGAAGCCTATCGCGCACTTACACACGACTTTTATTTGAATTTTTAATTGCAGAAAAAAATAACATTTGTTCGTTATATTCTGCGCTAGGTTTTGTTAAATTTGCAAACGTTTTCGTATTTTAAACCTCAGACGGCATGTCCGTCTAAAACTATAAGAAACAAATGAAACCAGACTTATTTCAAGCTCCCGACTATTATTTGTTGGACGATTTATTGACAGACGAACATAAATTGGTGCGCGATGCCGCCCGTGCTTGGGTGAAACGCGAAGTTTCTCCGATCATTGAAGATTATGCACAACGTGCTGAATTTCCGAATCAAATTATTAAAGGTTTGGGCGAAATCGGCGGATTTGGGCCTTATATCCCCGTAGAATATG
>NZ_JAIXRZ010000025.1 GCF_027484945.1 Flavobacterium sp. | reverse complement strand
GGGCCGCGAAGTCGAAAAAATGTCCAAGTCCAAGTACAATGTGGTCAACCCCGACGACATTTGCAACGAATACGGTGCCGATACCTTGCGTTTGTATGAAATGTTCTTGGGTCCGCTCGAACAAGCCAAACCTTGGAATACGGCCGGTATTACTGGGGTGTACGGTTTCTTGAAGAAATTGTGGCGTTTGTATTTTGATGATAACGGGTTGGTCGTAATTAATGACGAACCCACTGCGGAGATGTACAAAACTTTACATAAAACGATCAAGAAAGTGACTGAAGATATTGAGCACTTCTCCTTCAACACTTCGGTGTCGCAGTTTATGATTTGTGTGAATGAATTGGCCCAACACAAATGCCGTCACCGAGCGATTCTCGAACCCTTAGCGGTTTTGATTTCGCCCTATGCCCCACATATTGCCGAAGAACTTTGGAGTCAGTTGGGCCATGAAGGTTCGATTGCTACGGCAGCTTTCCCAGCGTTTGAAGCTAAATATTTGGTAGAAAGCGAGAAAGAATACCCCGTTTCGTTCAATGGGAAAATGCGCTTTACCATCAAATTGCCGCTAGACCTAACAGCCGCTCAAATCGAAGCCATCGTTATGGCCGACGAACGCACCCAACAGCAATTGCAAGGCCGCACGCCCAATAAAGTGATTATTGTACCGGGGAAGATTATTAATTTGGTAGGGTAGTTTGATGATTTGAGAATTTGAGAATTTGATGATTTGACAATTTGAAGACCTGCCTGCCGGCAGGCAGGTTTGAAGATGGGTGTTCTAGTACAGCTCCTGCGCGAATCCCTTCCTGCTACTAAAGCCTAACGACTAACGTCTAATGACTATCTATTCAAAGATTGTACAGCTTTAGCCTGACTAAAAAAGTTAATTTATTTGCAACAAAAAGTTAAAGGTCAAGGGAAATTAAGCGCAAGCATTTATTTTTGGTCAAAACACTAAAGCAATGAAATCATTAGTTTCAATTTTAGCTATTTTAACCCCTTTCGTAATGGGGGCGCAAAAAGTTGCCACCGATTCGGTTACCAAAAAAGTGGTTGCCGATTTTTATGTGGGTACTTCATTTAATGCCAATCAATCTTTGAATTTGAATCAAAAACTACGCAATGCAAATTTACCCGAAATGCGCGAAGTAACTCCTGAGTTGACCTTTGGGTTGAATGTGCTGGGCGAAAAGTATTCTGGTGATTTGGAGTTTGGGACCTCCTTTTTGGAGAATGAAAAAGGCAATAATACCCTAAAATATTTAGGTTTCAACGGACGCTTCCGGTTTCATTATAACCTTATTAACCAACCTAAAGTTACTTTGGCAACCGGATTAGCTTTGGCCTACCAATCCAATCGGTACGATTTGTTTAGCAATACCAATAGCACCGATTTAAATAATTTAACGTCCAACCTCAATAGTGCGCATGTTAATTTAGAAAACCGCATGTTGTATGCCGGGCCCTCTGTAATGCTTTATTTATTAAAAAAATCGTATATCAAAATCCGACTCAATGTTGGCTATGAATTTGGATTAACTTCAGGAAAATACCGCTCAGAATTTGCAAGTATAACCAATAACATCAAAGAAAATGGGAACAACCGATTGGTGTTTGGTATTTCCTTCCTTTAATGCCACTTTGTCAGCGTTTGTAGTTTTGGTCTTGAATTTGTAATAATTAGCTTAAAATTCTAAAAAATGGGATCAGGTTATTTGATTTTAGCCCTTTTAATCATGGGCGCCAGTTGGTTAGTGGGTGCTACTCTTAAAAATAAGTTTGCCCATTACTCCAAATTATATTTGCAAAATGGGCTAAGCGGTAAAGAAATTGCCGAACAAATGCTCCACGACCACGGGATTACGGATGTAAGGGTTATTTCTACTCCAGGCATGTTAACCGATCACTACAATCCGCTTGATAAAACCGTAAATTTGAGTGAAGGGGTCTACCATCAACGCAATGCCGCTGCGGCTGCCGTAGCCGCTCATGAGTGTGGACACGCGGTGCAACATGCCAAAGGATACCACTGGTTAACCCTGCGTTCGCAGTTGGTGCCGATTGTTTCGTTTGCTTCCAATATCATTCAATGGGTTTTGCTCGCTGGAATTTTACTGATTAAAATTTTTCCTTCATTGTTGTTTATTGGGATTGTTTTGTTTGCTACAACGACTTTATTTTCGATTATTACCCTCCCCGTAGAGTACGATGCGAGTAACCGAGCCTTAGCTTGGTTGCGCAATCAAAATAAGGTTAATCAAGCCGAATATGCCGGTGCAGCCGATGCTTTGAAATGGGCTGCTCGAACCTATGTGGTTGCCGCAATTGGATCGATTGCCACCTTATTGTACTATGTGTCTATTTTTATGGGCAATCGCGATCGGGAGTGATGAGCTAAAGTGTCAACCGGCATGCCGGCATGCAGGTGAGTCAATTGGTTGGACTGCCAGTAGGAAGGGGCGTTAATTTGATGATTTGAATTTTGCAGTTTTTTTGCTAGTATAACTTGCAGTTTTTTTAGATCAACAGATTGGGGCTTTTTATTTTTGCGAAACAGAAAATGTGATAAGTAGAATAAATAATGCACCCCAAGCTACACCATGAATGAGAATGCATTTGGCATAATTTCCTTTGCCAAATAATTGCTTAACCAAATGTGCCATAAAATAAACCAAACTAATGGGGATAAATAAATACATTAGTGCAATTCCCATGTTGGGGTTGTCTTGGTCTCCTGGAAAAACTTCAAAACAAATTCCAGCGGTTAAGAAATAAACGATATAAAACCCGAGGGCAAAATTTTCTTTTGTCAATTTTGATAGCATTTCCAATCCAATTTAAATCCTATTCCACTGCAATTTTATCGGGATTATAGCCCAAATAGGGGAGTGTAGTCTCTTTAAAAATAACTCCGTAGTCTTCCAATTCGGCAAGTATCGGTTCATATACTTCTTTACGAATGGGCAATTGAACACCTGGGGTCGTAATTTTACCGTTCAAAATTTGTAAAGTGGCCATCGCTACGGGTAAACCTACTGTTTTTGCCATCGCCGTGTAGGTTTGGTCATCGCCAATACATACCATCTTGGAATCGATTTGCACTTCTTTTCCATTTAAGGAGTACCCAAACTTATGATACATGACAATCATATCTTTGTCCTCTGGAGCAAGGGCCCATTTTTCATTTAAAATATGCTCGAGGATTTGCGCCGGAGTCGCATTTGGAAGTCCGATTTTCTTTTTCCCATTAAACAAATCCAATTCGAGCAGCTTATCCCAAATTACATCATCTTGCTCAATGCCTAATTGTAAACGCATTTTAATTTCAACAGAATCGGTGGGGTGATAGGGAAGAAAGGAATTCACATAATCGCGGTAACTCATATTTTCTGAGTTTTCCATATAATAGCTGTCATCGGTCATGCCCAATTGCACAAAAACATTCCATGCTCTTGAATACCCCACACGGCGAATAGTTCCTCGATACAATGTTAACACGTCATCCAAGCCATACACGCTGCGGTATTTCAAAGAATCGCGGTTGGCATAGGCCTCAAATTTTCCATATCCTTCGACATGCAAAAATTCAGTTCTACGAAACAATCGGTTATAGGGAATGTATTTGTATTTGCCTTCTTGAATAAATTTAGCGGCTCCACCTTGTCCCGCCAAAACCACGTTGCGTGGCGCCCAAGTAAATTTATAATTCCAAAGATTATTGTCTGATTCAGGTGCTACTAACCCCCCACAAAATGATTCAAACAAGAGCATTTTACCGCCTTTATCTCGAATTTCATCAATCACTTTCATCGCACTCATGTGATCAATGCCGGGGTCGAGCCCAATTTCATTCATGAAAATTAAGTGGTTGGCTTTGGCCTCAGCATCCAAGGCTTGCATGGCATCCGAAATATAGGATGCGGTGACCATATGTTTTTTAAATTGGATACAATCTTTCGCAATTTCAATGTGCATATGAGCCGGAAGCATTGAAATAACAATATCGGCTTTGGCTATTACGGATTGTCGTTGCGCGGTATTGTGAATATCTAATTGAATTGCCGTTGCATTCGGATGTTGAGCTGTTTTACGTTGCGCCAATTCCAACGACAAATCGCCAATCGTAATGTGGAGCTGTTGCTCGTTAGATTTCTCCAACAAGTAGTGGATTAATGAGGAGGCCGATCGCCCCGCTCCAATGATTAATACATTTCTCATTTGGTTGGTTTGTTGGGACAAATGTATAAAAAGCCCCACGGATAACCCAAAAAACCGAATCAAATACCCGACTTTCCTTATTCTAAGTCGTTCTCTAATTGTTCCAGTTCTTGTTTTGCTTCTTGTTTTGCTTCTACTTTTTGTTGTTCAAACGCTTGATCTGTAGCGACTTCATCTTCTACTAGGAAGGTTTTACCTAAAACACCCAGTATACACACATAAACTACTATAAACAAACGTTTAGGCCATTTGCGTTGATCGGGTGCCGATTTTAAAAACGCAAGTACAATAAATACTAATGCAGGGATGAGCACCACAAAAGCTAAGGTGTCAAGGGGTAATACCGAGAAAACCACGCTTAATACCGAAAATAGATAGGCTAAAAATAAAAAGGTCGTTCTCATCTTACAATCCCGATGCTGAAGTCAATTTTAATTCTCCCGTTCCAACCGGAATGCTAAATTTCATCAAAGCCGGAACTTGATATTCATCGGCGGTAAGCCAAATCAAATTCTTGTCTTTTCCGCGAAGCGCATCTGTTTTAGCGCCTATTGATAATTTATGACAGGATTTCGAACCCAAATTTCCGGCGGAAATCGTTTCTTTCCCCATGTATTTTAATGAAACCGGAATTTGTTTTTCGTCAAATACAATTGTAAATGCTTTGGTTTGTCCCGTTTTCATTTGTGATAAATCCAACTGCCGTACTTTGTATAAAAGCGTTATGGCATCAACCGTATTTGCCCCAATAGTAAATGTACGCACCGTTTCGGGTTTGTTGCGTTTTTTGGCGGTACTTGTAACCGAAGTGCCTTTGAAAACATACTTTTCTTTTTTAGTATACCCGCCTTCATCAATACTCCTTTTGTATAAATTGGGTTTTAAAGAGCCTGGAGTAACATAGGTTTCATACAAGTCACGGATTTTAAAAAATTTATCCCATTTGCTAAAGGTGGTTAATTCACAACTTAAATGCAAATATTGATTTTTGGAAGTACTAACATTTTCTGTACTCATGGTAACTTGAGCCAAATGGGTCATCAATCCACTCATGTTGTAAGAACCCGCGTATACCAATTTTTCACCAGCTGGGATGGGTTTACTACTACCTCGATTAAAGGAACAAAGAATAAGGACAATGCCTAGAAAAATAAAAATCTTTTTCATGACTAAAATTTGATTGCAAATATAAAAATTTAAAAAACACGATTCCCGAGAAAGAAATATCAAAATGACTTGGGAATTCCAGTTAATAACCGATAAATTTGTGAATTATTGTTGATATTATGGATAAAAAAATACTATCTACTGCTGGTTTTCTTGGTATGACTGCAATTCTATTAGGCGCTTTTGGAGCCCATGCGTTAAAAGAAGTACTCGATACCGAGGCTTTAGCAACCTTTGAAACAGGAGTGAAATACCAAATGTATCATGCGTTGTTGCTTTTGTTTTTAGGAAGTAATACCTCAATTTCTTTCCAATTGAAAATATGGGTTTATCGATTGGTCCTGATTGGTGTGGTTTTGTTTTCGGGTTCGATTTACCTTCTGGCTACCAAGAGTTTAAGTGGTATGGAGGCAAAGTTTGTTGGGCCACTTACTCCTGTAGGCGGGAGTTTGTTAATTGGAGCGTGGGGCATTTTAATGGTTCATTTTTTAAAGAAAAAAGCATAAAATTTGGGCCAACTACAACGATGTAATAATTAATTTTTACCTTTGTATCAAATTTTAATAAACACAACAAACGAATATTCTATGGATAACCATACCCCATTTACGAAAACGATTTCGTTAGAAAAGTACGGAATAACAAATGTAGCGGAAATCGTTTACAATCCTTCTTATGAGCAGTTGTATAATGAAGCGTTGAATTCGGAACTGTCGGGCTATGAAAAAGGACAATTATCGGAGTTGGGTGCCGTCAACGTAATGACTGGTGAATTTACCGGGCGTTCCCCAAAAGATAAATATATTGTAAAAGATAGTGTAACCGAAAACACCATTTGGTGGAATTCTGATAAAGCGGCCAATGATAATAAGCCGATTTCTACGACCACTTGGAATGCGTTGAAAGAAACAACAGTACGTCAATTATCGGGTAAGCGACTTTTTGTAGTTGATGCTTTTTGCGGCGCTAATGAAAATACCCGATTAAAAGTGCGCTTTATTATGGAAGTTGCTTGGCAAGCGCATTTTGTAAAAAACATGTTTATTCGCCCTACGGATGCAGAATTGGAGCAATTCGGAGAACCCGATTTTATTGTTATGAATGGTTCCAAAACATCGTTTAAAGATTATGCAGCCCACGGCTTAAATTCAGAGGTTTATATCGCCTTTAATTTAACCGAGAAAATGCAATTGATTGGCGGTACTTGGTATGGTGGTGAAATGAAAAAGGGAATGTTTGCAATGATGAACTACTATTTGCCTTTACAAGGAATGGCCTCAATGCATTGTTCTGCCAATAAAGGAAAAGATGGTGATGTTGCCGTTTTCTTTGGTTTGTCTGGAACTGGAAAAACTACCTTGTCTACTGATCCTAAACGCGAATTGATTGGTGATGACGAACACGGTTGGGATAACGACGGTGTGTTTAATTTTGAAGGTGGTTGTTATGCAAAAACAATCGATTTGAGTAAAGAAAATGAACCGGATATTTATGCGGCAATCAAGCGTGATGCTTTATTGGAAAATGTAACCTTAGATGCAGCTGGGAAAATTGATTTTTCAGATGGTTCTGTAACCCAAAACACGCGGGTGTCCTATCCGATTTATCATATCCATAATATTGTAAAGCCGGTTTCAAAAGCTGGACATGCAACCAAAGTAATCTTTTTAACTGCTGATGCATTTGGTGTAATGCCTCCAGTATCAAAATTGACACCCGAACAAACCAAATACTATTTCTTATCAGGATTTACCGCAAAATTAGCAGGAACTGAACGCGGTGTAACGCAACCAGAACCAACATTTTCGGCCTGTTTTGGAAAGGCGTTTTTAACGTTACATCCTACCAAATATGGTGAAGAGTTGGTGAAAAAAATGGAAGCACACAACGCAACAGCCTATATGGTGAATACCGGTTGGAACGGTACTGGGAAACGTATTTCTATTAAAGACACACGTGCGATTATTGATGCGATTTTAGACGGTTCGATTGAACATGCCGCTACCAAATCAATCCCAGTGTTTAATTTTACAGTGCCAACGGCATTACCCAATGTAAATCCTGCAATTTTAGATCCACGAGCTACGTACGAAAATGCAGCCGACTGGGAAGCGAAAGCTACAGATTTGGCCGGGCGATTTATTAAAAACTTTGTACAGTATACCGACAATGAAGAGGGGCAACGCCTTGTAAATGCCGGTCCGCAATTATAAAACAAACCAAATTATAATAACTAACCCAATCCAGGAGTCCGACAGCAATGTCGGGCTTTTTTATATGAAAAAGCCCGAACATTAAGTTCAGGCTATACTACTATTAATTTTAGATTGCAAATTGTAAATCACGGTTCACCGCTTATTTTCCTTTATTAGCCTCTGTAACATATTTTTCCAAGGCCATTGTCATGGAAGGTGTTTCGGGTGTAGGCGCTAAAATGTCAATGCGCAACCCGTGTTCCATAGCTTCTTTTTGGGTTGTACTTCCAAAAACAGCAATACGGGTATTGTTTTGCTTGAAATCGGGGAAATTTTTGAACAAGGATTTAATTCCGGTCGGACTGAAAAAAGCCAGAATATCGTAATATACATCGGCTAAATCAGATAAGTCACTCATCACCGTTTTGTAAAACGTTCCGGCTGTCCATTGCAATTTCAAATTGTTTAGCGTTTGCGGGATGTCGGCATTCAATTGATCTGAAGAAGGAAGTAAGAACTTCTCTTCTTTGAATTTTTTGAACAATGAGGCCATATCAGCAAAATCTTTTTGACCTACATAAATTTTTCTTTTGCGGTAAACCACATATTTTTGAAGGTAAAAGGCAATAGCTTCCGATTGACAAAAGTAGCGCAAATCTTCAGGGACTTTATACCGCATTTCTTCCGCCACTCTAAAAAAATGGTCGATTGCATTTTTGCTCGTTAGAATAATTGCAGTAAAGTTGTTAAGATCGATTTTTTGAGCTCTGACATCTTTTGCACTTACTCCTTCCACGTGAATAAAAGGGCGAAAATCAACCTTCAATTTATGCTTATGCATCAAATCGTGATACGGTGAATTTTCTACTTTTGGTTCGGGTTGGGACACCAAAATGGTTCTCACTTTTAAACTAGACATCGTTTACTCTAATTTTTTGTAATCAAATAATAGATGAAATAATAGGGCGTTATTTCGAGTGCGCAAAGATACAAAATAAAATAAAACAACTTGGAAATTACTAAATTTTGATGATTACTCAAGGAAATTAAATAAGTTAGCAAGTTTATCAGCAATAAAATAGAAATAATCACAATAATAAGCAAATTTGTTGCATAATTGCTATAATACATTAGTGCTGAAATAGGGAATAATAGGACTCCAATGTAGGTTCTAAAGTTAACTTTTTGTAAATTAAACTCATCGATAAGTTCTTCAATACCAAAAGTTACCGCGATTATTTTTTCAATTAGAAATTTAGAAAGAATAAATACCATGAGTCCGGTAAAGATTCGCGTAAACAACATCCAATCGTTTTTAGATCCGTGTTGGAAATGAGCTAGTAGCATTTGAATAAAAAATGATAATGCAACAAGGTTTACGAGAAATACTAAAATGTTGAATCCGCTCCATAAATGGGAACTATCGCGGTAAATTTTTGTGTATTTATCAGAAACCAGTAGTCGGATATAATCGTTAAAACGCGTTTCAAAAACCGTGCGTGCAATCACTAGTAAAGTGAGTGCCACAACAAAAATGATGGTGGCCCAATCTTTACTTTCTATGATTCTCGGATTGAATTCAATTAGTAACATCTTCTGCAAAAATACTAATTTTTATTTCCTACTGTATTATGAAATTATTAGGAAGAACGCATTTAATTTTGACTATTTTTGCAAAAATGTATTTTCCTCATGAATTGCGGTATTGTCATCATTCCGACGTATAATGAAATAGAGAATATCGAACCGATTATTCGAGCAGTTTTTTCATTAGAAAAACCTTTTCACTTACTTATTGTAGATGATAACTCACCTGATAAAACCGCAGATAAAGTTCGTGAATTACAGCAGGAATATGCGGGGCGGTTATTTTTAGAAGTTCGCACTAAAAAAGCGGGATTAGGTACGGCTTATGTGCATGGGTTTAAGTGGGCATTACAACAGCATTACGACTATATTTTTGAAATGGATGCCGATTTTTCTCATAATCCCAATGATTTGATCCGTTTGCACGATGCCATTTTAAAAGGTGCCGATTTGACTATTGGTTCTCGTTATGTTACGGGGGTTAATGTGGTCAATTGGCCGTTAAGTCGCGTTTTGCTTTCGTATTTTGCCTCGGTCTATGTTCGCTTGATTACCGGAATGAAAATCATGGACACAACAGCAGGTTATGTGTGTTACCGTCGTTCTGTTTTGGAGGCGATTAACTTAGATGCGCTTAAATTTGTAGGATATGCTTTTCAGATTGAAATGAAATACCGCGCATGGGCTAAACACTTTAAATTGGAGGAGGTCCCTGTTATTTTTACCGACCGGACCAAAGGACAATCAAAAATGAGTGGTTCTATTATTAAAGAAGCGGTTTTTGGAGTACTCTCCCTTCGAATTAAAAAATTATTCAACCGATTATAAAATGAATACGATTCTCATTAAACAGGCCAAAATTGTAAATGAAGGTTTGATTACTGAAGGCGATGTCCTGGTTAAGGATGGATTTATTGCCCAAATAGGAACCAATTTAATCGTTGATGGCGCGCAAATTATCGATGCAAAAGGCAATTATTTGTTGCCTGGAGTTATTGATGATCAGGTGCATTTTCGAGATCCAGGTCTTACTCACAAAGGCGATATAGAATCAGAAAGTAGAGCTGCAGTAGCCGGTGGAGTAACATCGTATATCGATCAGCCCAATACGGTTCCCCATGCGGTTACTCAAGAACTATTAGCTCAAAAATACCAAAATGCGGCAGGTCGTTCGTTTGCCAATTATTCTTTTATGATGGGCGGTACGAATGATAATTTGGAGGAAATTCTAAAAACAAATCCCAGAGATGTAGCAGGGTTGAAATTATTTTTAGGCTCGTCAACCGGAGATATGCTTGTGGATAGTTCGGCAGCTATTGAATCGATTTTCACGCATACTCCCTTATTAATTGCGGTACATTGTGAAGATGAAACTACAGTAAAAAATAATTTGGCCCACTATAAATCTCAATTCGGTGATGACATTCCGGTTGCCTACCATCCGGTTATTCGAAGTGAAGAAGCCTGCTATTTGTCTTCCTCAAAAACGGTAGCTTTAGCCAAAAAAACGGGTGCACGTTTGCATGTCTTTCATATTTCAACGGCAAAGGAGTTGGCTTTATTTGATAATTCGATCCCACTAGCGGAAAAGAAAATTACAGCCGAAGTTTGTATCCACCATTTGTGGTTTACAGATGAAGACTATGCTTCAAAAAGGAACTTTATTAAATGGAATCCAGCGGTAAAGACCGCCGCTGATCGCGAAGCGCTTTGGAAAGCAGTTCTGGATGATACAATCGATGTAATTGCTACCGATCACGCGCCCCACACCTTAGCTGAAAAAGAACAGGTGTATACAAAAGCCCCATCAGGAGGACCATTAGTGCAACATTCTTTAGTGGTCATGTTGGAGGCTGTTCGCGAAGGCAGAATTTCATTAGAAAAGGTAGTCCAAAAAATGGCGCATAACCCAGCGCAATTATTTCAGATTGAGAAACGGGGGTTTATAAGAGAAGGGTATCATGCCGATTTGGTCTTGGTTGATTGCAATTCGACTTGGACTGTTGATGCTTCCAATATTTTATATAAATGCGGATGGTCGCCATTGGAAGGAACAGAATTTCATTCTCAAATCACCCATACCCTTGTCAATGGTATTTTAGTTTATGAAAATGGAAAAGTTCATGAGCTGCGCGCGGGCCAACGGTTATTGTTTAATCGAAACGAATAGCGTATGAAAAGTAGTTTAGTTTTTATTTTAGGGATATTCGTTTTGGTCAGTTGTAAAAACAAGGTCCTTGATGAACCTGCCCATCCTATAGAAAAAGAAACCATGGTCAATATTTTATATGATTTGGCTGTTTTAGAGGCTGCACGAAGTCAGGCTTATGCGTCACAAGTTAATTATCCAACTGCAATAGCATTTGTTAAAGAAAAATATAAAATAGACAGTTTAACATTAGCTGAAAATACAAAGTATTATGCTTCTGACATGAAGGAGTTCAAAAAAATGTATGATGAAGTGAAGGAGCGTCTTGCCAAGGATCGTGAAGCAATGGGCGAATCATTAAATAGCTCGGGATATTCTAATATGCCTACTGAAGAAGGTGTCGTAAAATAGCTTAATAGGTTGCAATGATCGATTGGATATAGGTATCGATCGATTCAAATTCATAAGAAAGCGCATTTTTTATTTTTGTATTGGCTATTTGGTCTTTATTATACAACGATTGTATACCTACCCGTGTAATCTTTCTTTTCGTTCGCAAAAGAATTGAACACAATTGATCCAAACGCCAGTAGGCAAGCAGCATCCATTTCTTCGCATTGAATTGCGGTGGCTTTCTGTGAAACGCATTAGCAATGGTTGAAATAATGTCTTCGAAAGTTCGATTTTCGGCAACTACTATAAACCGTTCCCCGTGAATTGACGACTCCATCAAAGCGCACATTATTTTCACAACATCCCAAACCCCTACATAGCCAGTAATTCCATTGGTGTAAAAAGGCATTCCTCTTTTGATACGATGTACAAAAGCACTACTTCCTTGCTTAGAATTTCGATTTTTTACATAGGGTCCGAGTATGATTCCGGGATTTACAATAACCACTTGTAGTCCCTCTTGCTGTCCGCGCCAAACCTCCATTTCTGCACCATATTTTGACAGGGCATAATCACTATGATGTAAATCGGGGTTCCAACCGCAGGTTTCATCAATTTGGGATTGCCCGGGACTTAATGTTCCTAGAGCTGCAATTGAACTTACATGGCACAATTTTACTACGTTCTTGTCAATGCAAAAGTTGACGATATTGGCAGTTCCTTCAATGTTGGTTTTTCGAAGTAGGTTTTCATCGTTAGGGTCAAATGAAATTTGTCCCGCACAATGGTAGACTTTTGTAATGTCTTGAAAGGCAATTTCTAGGGAAGGGATATCTAAAATATCAGCATTTACCCACGAAATAGCAGCAAACAATTCTATTTTTCCATAACTGGCAAAAAGCGATTTTACCCCTTCTATTTGGGATTCATCTCTATAGATTGCTCGTACAGGCAGGTTGGCATTTTCTGCTAAATGCAATACCAAATGCGAACCAACTAATCCTGTACTACCCGTAACTAAAATCATAATTCAAAGGTACGTCTTATCCTTGAATTTTAATAGAAAAACCAATGTACAAAACGGGATCGTTTTGAATTTGCTTTAGGGGATTTGAAAAAGAAAGTTTAAAAAAATAAAATTGAAGTTCAAAAACGGTGAGTTAAGGTTATTTTAACGCACCGTTATTGATCATTCTCCGATATTAAAATGTGAAATCGAGGAGAGATTAAGGTGATATACCATTAGAATTTAACGTTCTAAACGTATGATTGTACCTCGGTCATCCATAAGCGACATTATAGCGCTGTTGTCTACATTTATTCCGTTAATAAAATAGCATTTTTCAAAACCATCGGCATCCATTTCTTTAAGAAAACGATCCGTCGGGTCGTCGGAAGGTGTACCGCTACAGGTTGTACAAATTTCATAGAAAGAACTGCTAACGAGAGTACCATTACTATAGGTGTTTTTCACTCCATTGTTTAAATATTCATACGTGTCTGCAGGCGATCCTTCAAGATGCCAAGTGCCTAAAATTTCTTGATTGAGATTGGTTGTTTGTGCTGTTGTGCTTTTGGACGCACTAAACAAAGGATTCATTTTCGTATAGGCAAGCGCTAAACTTAATCCAAGTAAGGCTACTAATGGAATTATAATTTTTTTTGATTTCATAGTGTTAACAGTTTAATTTCAGTATTGATAGATTAAAGGTATTCATTCGAATTTGCCGATTATTGGCATTAACAAAGCTATTTACTCGGTTTGTAACCGCATTTACTTCGGCATTTTCAACATCAAGTGTATCGAGGATTTTTGTTTTAAAATACCATAAACCACTTAAAACAGCATGCAATTGGTTAGGATCGGCCAAGTCATTGGGGTGGGTATATGGTACTGTAATGTTGTTGGCCGCTAAATAATTAAGGTAATTGGTGTAGTTGTTTTTGAACGTAAGTTGAAAAATACCCCTTCCGCGGTACAACCAACCATCGCCACTATTTTGGTCACCATTTCCCATTCTACAACAATACACAAAATTAGCAAGCAGTTGTGGATTGTTGATGTAATTATAAGGCGGTGTTAAATTTGGGTTTGAAGTTGAAAACTTAGTAGGCCATGTGCGAACCAGCGAAGCGGCAGTCGTATAATTCAAATTTTCTTGACTATCCAACAGTGCAATTCCTCCAGTTTCGCCCTTTACTTGCGCTAAAAAATGCGCTAATTTTTTTTCAGAATCAATTCCAAATTTTGAGCCGTATTGTTTGAGCTGATTGTAAAACGTTGCAATTGTTTCTGCTGAAGCGTTGGGGAAAATCTCATGTAATTTAGCCGCAGTGAGACAATCGAATGGGTTTTTCTTTGGAGGAAGAATTCCAATAATTCCCGCGGGATTGCAGGGATCATCAGCCATTCTGCAGCTGGGCGAAATCGTATAGGTAATTACAACAGAATAGGTGTATCCTGGATAGGTTCCATTACCACAAAACGAACTGCTGTAATCGTCCCAATTGGGATAGCTTCGGCCACAAGAACATTGGTAACTAATGCTTACTCCAGTATTACAGCCATTATCTCCACCTCCGCCACTAGGATCGCCTGCGGCAGGATAAGTACTTCCGTTGCCATTTCCGGGGTCTGGCAGTTGTATTCCGCCACCCGATTCGGGAGGTGTAGGCTGGTCGCCAATTGTAACGCTAACTTCTTCGCAAGGGGTTTCAATTGTAGACAAGTCCGAAGCGGTAACTTCCCCTTTAAATTCTTGAAAGGGTTTTAAATTGGCGTTAAATTGTGTAGCAAATTCTTCATTCATTTCATATTTCATTAAGGTTACTTCGAGTTCACCTGCTTTGTCGGTGAGAATTAGATTATGAAATGTTTGCGCATTGTCTAAGGGGTGATTAATTACCTTAAACGTATAGTTTTTTACTCCAATGGAATCAATTATAGCAAGAATTGAGCTAAAATCAATTGCTCCGCTACTGGTTCGCGCTGTGGCTTCCGTTATGTCAAAGAGCTGTATTGTTGATCCTTTTCGGTTTAAAGTGCTTAAAAGTTTTTGTGTAATACTTTGGGCCGCGGCTCCGGTTAGGGTTTGGATGCGTTGTTCACCATGGTGATGCGCATCATTTGGATTGTGAAATTCGTTTTCGAGTTGGCAGCTAAATCCAATAGCGGCTAAAAGTAGCAACGCGGTTACTACATACAATTTACTTCGCTTCATTGTGTTTGAATTAGGTTGATAAAAAAATGAGATGGCGTTTAAGAAGGGCTTTTCATGAGGGAAGTGTACTGTTTTTTACTGTTTCATAGGCCTACAATTTAAAGTGTAAAATTATCCATTGTTGTTGGCTTATGGGTATGCAAAAAGTGTATGATTTGTTAAATAATTGTCAACCATTTTTTCTCCGCTTTAAAAACGGGTTAACTAGCCCTGATCGAAGCAAAAATCCTGTCGGCGGGAGGTTGGGTTTTCCGACTGCCGGCAGATTTAGCGTAGAGCAGGAGGATACGTGTTGCAAACCCTAGGGCTGCTGCTCCAAATCAATAATTCGTGTATCTTTGCGCAAAAATTTTATCCTATGAACAATTTAGTTGAAGAATTGCAATGGCGTGGACTGGTACATGATATTATGCCAGGAACTGAAGAGCAACTTTTAAAAGAAGCAACTTCGGTTTATATTGGGTTTGATCCCACCAGCGATTCATTGCATATTGGGAGTTTAGTTCCGATTATATTGTTGGTTCATTTGAAAAATTTTGGCCACCGACCGATTGCATTAGTTGGCGGTGCTACAGGAATGATTGGCGATCCTTCAGGAAAATCGGATGAGCGTAACTTGTTGGATGAAGCTGCTTTGCAAAAAAATGTGGAGGGAATCAAAGGGGTATTGTCGCGTTTTTTGGATTTCAATTCAGAAGGACCTACAGCTCCTGTTTTAGTGAATAATTACGATTGGATGAAAGATTTTTCCTTTATCGCTTTTGCGCGTGATGTAGGAAAACGAATTACTGTAAACTATATGATGGCCAAGGATTCGGTTAAGAAACGGTTGAGTGGAGAGACCGGTTCTGGCATGAGTTTTACGGAGTTTACCTATCAATTGATTCAAGGATATGATTTTTATTATTTGCATAAACACTACCATTGTTTGTTGCAAATGGGAGGTTCTGATCAGTGGGGAAATATTACTACCGGTACCGAGTTAGTTCGCCGAATGAATGACGAGCACGCCAAAGCATTTGCAATGACTTGCCCATTAATTACCAAAGCCGATGGGTCTAAGTTTGGAAAAAGTGAAGGTGGAAATGTATGGTTGACAGCAGATAAAACATCGGTTTATAAGTTTTATCAATTTTGGTTGAACACAACCGATTTGGATGCAGAAAAATATATTAAAATATTTACTTTTTTAGATCAGTCAACCGTTGCTTCACTAATAGCAGAACACCAGCAAGCACCGCATTTACGCCTACTACAAAAGCGATTAGCAGCTGAAGTTACTGTTTTCGTTCACGGGCAAGAAGCGCTAGAAAAAGCGATTTTTGCATCGGCGGCATTTTTTAGTCCGACCATGAATGAATTAAAACAATTGGATGCGCAAACTTTTGTTGAGGTATTTGAAGGGGTTCCAGTTGCGCAAATTTCTGCTGCTGAATTGGAAAAAGGATTGGATATGGTAGGTGCGTTGGCTGCTAAAACAGGATTCTTGAGTTCAAACAGTGAGGCAATGCGCGAACTAAAACAAAATGCGATTGCGTTGAATAAAGTAAAAGTAACTCAAGAATATACGATTACTACGTCAGATTTGATTCACGAAAAATACGTTCTCCTTCAAAAAGGGAAGAAAAATTATTATTTACTAGTGGTAGACTAGTGCGATAGGTTTTGAGGAGGAGTCTTTTTACTTTGACGGATTAAAAAATTAGAAATAAAAGAATTATAACGTTATAATTTTTTATCCACTTCACAAGTCAAATAACTTTTAATATCGTAAACCACCGATTTCTTTTTTAAATAGAGCGTTGGATTAAACGATTTAAACGCATCATGCTTTACTGCGAGAACAGCAGCATGGTATTTTTGAGTTTCGGGTAGATTGGGCAGTAGTTGAATCCCGTATTCATGTTTAACTTCGTTTTTGTCGGCTAATGGGTCATAGACATCAACCTTAAATCCAAAATTAACGAGTGCTTTATATAAATCGACCACTTTTGTATTTCTAATATCATTGCAGTTTTCTTTAAAAGTAATACCTAAGAGTAGTAGTTTTGAATTTTTAATTTTTATTTTTTTGTCAAGCGTAATTTTTACAATTTCAAAAGCAATAAAAGTACTCATACTATCATTCATTCGGCGTCCAGCAAGAATAATTTCCGGATGATATCCTAGTTCTTGCGCTTTGTTGGCTAAATAGTAAGGGTCAACTCCGATACAATGACCACCCACTAATCCCGGTCGGAAATTAATAAAATTCCATTTTGTTGCTGCAGCATCGAGAACCTCATGTGTATCAATATTCATTAAGTTAAATATTTTTGAGAGCTCATTAACAAAAGCAATATTGATATCCCTCTGGGCATTTTCAATAACTTTTGCAGCTTCAGCTATTTTAATGCTAGAAACAGGGAAAGTTCCTGCTTTTATTACCGATTTGTAGAGTTGATCAATTTTTTCAGCGGCTATTGGGTTTGAACCTGAAGTTATTTTGATAATATTTTCAACGGTATGTAATTTATCTCCGGGATTAATTCTTTCTGGTGAATAGCCCGCATAAAAATCAAAATTATACTTTAACTTGCTGTATTTTTCAATAACAGGAATACAAATTTCTTCTGTAGCACCCGGGTAAACGGTAGATTCAAAAACTACAATCGATTCTTTGCCTATCGATTTACCAACCAATTCACTAGCTTTTAACAATGGGGAAAAATCGGGGTTATTAAATTTATCTGTCGGTGTAGGAACAGTAATAATGTAAAATGTAGCGTTTTTGATTAAATCGGTAGAAGTTGTAAACTCAATACCATTGCTAGTATTTGTATTTTGTAATGATTTTAAAGCTTCGGAAGTAACTTCGTTGGTTTTATCAATAAAGGATTCTAACTCTTGAATTCTTTTCTTATTAATATCAAAACCGATTACTTTATATTTTTCAGCCAAAAGCATGCCAAGTGGCAGTCCAACATAGCCAAGACCAATAACGACAATTTTCATTAATTTTATCTATTAAAATACCTCGTGCTTAGCGATTTATATTCATTTACAATAATTTTCCAAAGGTTGGCTTGATCAAATTTTTCAGCGATTACACTTCTGGAATTTTGTTTTAATTTCTGATATAATTCTTGCTCGCTACTAATTTTTTGCATTGCATCTAAAAGCGATTTCTCATTCTTTTGAGGAATAAGAAGGCCGTTTTTTTCAGGAATTATGATTTCATCACATCCATTAATATTTGTTGTAATTACAGGTAATTCCATTGCGCCGGCTTCCATTACAACATTTGGGAATCCTTCGCGGTAGCTAGGAAATACAAATACATCGGAAAGCTTGTAGAATTTCCTTACGTCTGATTGGTATCCTGTGGTGATTATATTCGTATTAGTTTTAATTTGCGTAAGGGTGTCATGGTGAAGCGGATTTAAATCTTCTTCAAATGGCCCAACGAGTAAAAGTTTAAATTGATTGTTAGGGTTTTCTAAATTAGAGAATGCCCTAACTAATTCATTAATTCCCTTGTCGCTTACAACTCTACCAACAAACAAAAACACGAAATCGTTCGCATCAATACCATACTCATTTCTATAGGCAAGTTTAGAATTTAAGAACTCGCTTTTTGGGTCAAACTGTTTTAAATCAATACCATTGGTGCTTCCATTACCTAAAACTTTTATTTTAAAGGAGAATGGAAACAGCGATTTGATAATTTTTAGAATATTAAATGAGTTAGCATATACATGAGTTGCACATGAATAAGTTATCGATTCACAAAGGATAAGTAATTTTTTTTTCAATCCTTTTGCTTCAACTAATGGTAGCCCACTGATGGTGTGCATTCGAACAGGTACGCCGCTTAATTTTGAGGCAATCATTCCCACTAAACCTGCTTTTGGGGTATGAGTATGAACAATTTCAGGTTTTATTTCTTTGAGAAAACGATACATTTTTAAAATAGAGATAAAGTCTTGAATTGGAGTTATTTTTCTTGACATCTCAATATTTTTGACTTTAATTTTTTCCTTTTCTCCAATTTTTTTTAAGTAAGCTTCGTCCGAAGATACAGCGATAACTTCAAAATGATTATTTACATAATTTAATTGACCATTCAGTAATTTATCAAGTGATAATGGAACAGTTGTAATACGAACCACTCGGATTTTATTAGTGTTGTCCGATTGATTTAAATTCACTACTTCTTTTTGTTCAATAGTTTTTATTGGAGCTAAAGGTTGCGTATTTTGTGCAATAAAATGATTCGCTCTCTTTTTAACTATTTTTACAGTAGCATTCATTTGGAGATTGGATTATTTTAATTTAAAAATTACTCTACGAACAAGTTTTCTTGCATCTGTGGCATTAATATCAACGGTTTGATCTGTGCCGCCTGAGATAGCATTCAATCGATTTTCTTCAATCCCGGATTTTACTAAAATATTTTTCACATTAGTGGCTCTTGCTAAGGCTAATTTTTGGTTATATTCTTTATTCCCTTTTGCATCGGCATAGCCAACAATAGTTAGATTTGAGGCAGGATTTTGTTTTAAGTAATTCAGGATGAAATAAATACCATCGTATGAAATGGTGTTAGGTGTAGCGCTATCAATATCAAAAAGTATAGAAATATAGCCTTCGTCAATAGATTTTTTAAAGAAATTAGAAGATTCTTGGCTAGAATTGAAAGCGTTTGCTTGTTCTGCTGAACCGTATTTCTTCTCTAAATACCGCTCCAATTCATCGGGCACGCCATTTTTATTAACATCAACCATTACACCTCTTGAATCTACAGCCACACCAGCAACCGAATTATTCTCAGCATCTAGGTAATCAGCAACACCATCCTTATCGGTGTCGTTCATTTTAGTTTCGATATCCTCAATTCGTGCCTCTAGTTTTTTATTTTTATTTTCTAAATCAACTATTTCTTTATTGTCTGATTTCCATTTTAATAATTTCCCAAAAGAGTAAGAGAATCCTAGAGAAGCATTAATCATGTGACCATACAAATTATTGTTAGGATTAGAATAGGTTCCATCCCAAGTATAATGTTGTCTAAAATTGTGTATTGAGATTAAGTCTAAATGGACAAATCCTTGTTTGGTAATTCGATACATCGGTGTTAGTCCGAATACAACACCGCCATTCAACTCTCTTCTTCCAGCTACAGGGCTGTTGTTGGAGGTTATTTTTTGTAATGTTGATAGTACAATTCCACTATGAAAAAGTAATTTAAAGCGAGAATCTTCAGCGTTAAACTTAATATAATGATTTAAATCCAATACGGTTTCTAAACTAAATCTAAACTGTGCCGTTTCGAATGATTTACTTTTATTTTCTTTTTCTCTAAAACGATCAAATGCAAGCGTGCTTTTGAAACCAACTGCTTTAGTGAAGGAGTAGTTGACACCAACCATGTAAGAATTTATATCAATCACACCAAATTTCTTTTTATTATTTGTTGAAAAAAAGCTATCTGAAAATGGAACGATGCCTTTACTTTCTCCAATGCCCATTTCAAAACGCCATCTGTAGTTGTTTAAATTTGATATAGTTGAATCTTTAATTTTTTCAGTTTCGGGTTGAACACTATCCGCATTTTCTTGAGCAGTAGAAAATTGCGTAATCAATAAAATTAAGAGTAAATTAAGCGTTGATTTCATGTGAGATTCTAATAATTGTTGGGCAAATATAATAGTAAAATATATCCAATTTTTGATGAATAAATTACATAATGATACCGAAACATTTAGGTAACATTAGAAAGAAAGGCAAGTCTGTTTTATTTAAAATAAAATAGTTTAAGTATATGAATATTAGTTATATATAAAAAATAATAAGAATTAAAAAAGGTTAATTTTAAGTTAACTTTTATTGTTGCATATTGTCTTTATTTTGGCTTTTTAAATTTTAACTATGAAAACAAGATTATTGTTACTGTTCACGTTTTTTAGTGCCTATGTATTTGCGCAAAATGGTTCTTTACGTGGTACGGTTGTAGATGCAAAAAATGGAACTACATTAATAGGTGTAAATGTGGTTATTAAGAGTGCTAAAAAAGGGACGATTACCGATGGCGATGGTAAGTTTACTATAGGAGGTATAGAACCAGGCATTTATGAAATTGAGTTTACAATGATTGGTTATCTTCCAAAAAATGTAACAGAAGTTACTATTGTAGCAAATGAAGTAGCTGAATTGAATGTTACTTTAGAGGAACAAAAAAATACATTAGAGGAAGTTGTAATTACAAAAACAAGAGCAAAAGCAGAATCGATAAAATCGCTTTTAACACAGCAAAAAAATAATGCAAGTGTTTCAGATGGTATTTCAGCAGAGTCTATAAAGAAAACACCAGATAGAACTACATCCGATGTTTTGAAACGAATTAGTGGTGCGAGTGTGCAAGACAATAAATTTGTCGTTATTCGCGGTTTAAATGATCGGTATAATGTTGCATTTTTAAATGGTGCGCCGTTACCGAGTTCCGAGTCGGATAGAAAAGCATTTTCATTTGATATTTTTCCTTCCAATCTTTTGGATAATTTGATTATAACCAAAACCGCTACACCCGATTTGCCTGCCGATTTTGCAGGGGGTGTTGTACAAATTAATACCAAGGCGGTACCCGATAAAAACTTTCAAACGATTTCAATAGGTTCTGGTTACAATACGATAACTACCTTTAAAGAGCAACGAACCTATGCGGGAAGTTCAACGGATTGGATAGGTTATGACAATGGTGTTCGTGCCATACCGAGCACATTGCCTTCTACCGCAGTATTTAATACATTACCGTATCAAGACAAAGCGCAATTAGCTAAAACGTTTGAGTATGATTGGAGAATTAACGATCAAAAATTTGCGCCCAACTATAATTTTCAATACAGTTTAGGAAGGAGTATAAAATTTGGAGAGAAAACATTAGGTCTTATTTTTTCATTATCAAATACGAAATCAAACAATTTTGCCAACGTAAAGCGTTTTGATTATGATAACCCCGACCCAACCTCTACATTGTTAATCTCTCGTTTTTCTGATAACAATTATACGGAACAAGTCATGACTGCTGGTTTGGCTAATTTAGCTTTCAAGTTTAGCGAAAACCACAGTTTGTCGTTTAAAAACATTTACAGTATTAATTCAACAGATTTGGTAGTTGAACGAAATGGACAGCGCGATATTAATGACACTCGTTTTATTCAAGCAGATGTGCGTTGGTTTACGAGTAATAAAATTTATTCTGGACAATTTGGTGGAGACCACTCATTTAATAATAAAAAACAAAAATTATCTTGGAATGCATTTTATAGCGATATTGTTCGAAGCATTCCTAATCTTAGAAGAAATATTTATTCAATCGCTGACCCCAACAGTACCGATCCAAATTTAAATTCACCTCGGGCAGAAATCGCTGCCAACAATGGAGGTCCTGATTATGGTGGAGGAATGTTCTTTTCTGAAAATAACGAAAATATAAAAGGAGGAAAACTAGATTTACTTAATAAGTTTAATTTAGGTAAAGAAATCATCAACGAATTTAAAGTAGGTGGATTGATACAAAAAAGGTCTCGTGATTTTTTTGCACGCCAACTACAATATAATGCATTGGCTTTAGGCGGTACTTTTGATTCAAACTTATTGAGTTTACCTAATGATCAAATTTTTAATTTGAACAATATGGGTGTTATTTCACCAGGTGTGAATGGCTTCACTATCGCTGATTTTACAAAATTTACCGACTCGTACACTGCAGGATCTGATTTAGTGGCGGCTTATGCGATGTTAGATAACCGCTACAAATTTTTAAGGTTGGTTTGGGGTGTTCGTTATGAAGAATATACGCAACGAATTAATTCTAGACTTACGGAATTTGATTTCTTGGCTCTTGAAGACAAAATCGACAATATTTTACCATCAGTTAATTTAATTATCTCATTAAATTCAAAACAAAATTTGCGTTTTAGTTATTCTAAAACCTTAAATCGACCTGAGTTTAGGGAGTTAGCCCCTTTTGGTTTCTATGACTTTACCAACCAATTCTTTACACAAGGAAATCCAACATTAAAGACGGGAGAAATTAAAAATTTTGATATCCGCTATGAAATATTTCCAGGTAAAAATCAAATTTTTTCGGTTTCCTATTTTAGAAAAAATTTCAAAAATCCTATTGAAATCCAACAGCAAGTTAACAACAAAACAATTACCTATGTAAATGCAAATTCAGCAACCAATAGTGGAATTGAGTTAGAGTTTAGAGCGGTATTGAGTAGTTTATTAAAATTCCCTAACTTGACAATCTTAGATGATATTACTTTGTTTTCAAATATTGCAGTAGTCAAATCAGAGGTTGATATAACTAATTTAAACACTGCAAATATTGATACAAAAAGACCGCTACAAGGACAGTCACCATATGTGGTTAATGCGGGATTGCAATATTTGAATAACGAAAACGGGTGGTCGATATCGGCTAATCTAAATCGAACTGGGAACCGAATTGCTTTTACAGAAAGTGAAGTAAGACCCGCTATTTGGGAGAAAGGAAGAACGTTCATCGATTTACAGATTTCAAAAACTTTTAATAAAAAAATGGAAGTTAAGTTGAATGTTCAAAACCTCTTGGCTCAAGATCTAATTTTCTATCAAAATAATTATAAGAATTCGGTTCGTTATGGAACTCTAGAAACTTTAGCAAATCAAGTTTTTACCGGAGACTATCATTATCAAGATGGTTTCAATGAAAAAGAGGATGATGTAATCTGGAGAACAAATTTTGGGCAAAGCATTTCGTTGACATTTACCTATAATTTTTAAAGTAGCACTTTACTTATAGTAAAAGACACCTAATATTTAGGTGTCTTTTTTTTAACATTAAATTTAAGTTTCATTAACTAAATAATCACGATATGGTAATGCTATATTTTCGATAAATAAATGCTTTGA
The DNA here is from genome assembly GCF_027484945.1 of Flavobacterium sp. Classification (GTDB taxonomy): domain Bacteria; phylum Bacteroidota; class Bacteroidia; order Flavobacteriales; family Flavobacteriaceae; genus Flavobacterium. The sequence continues at coordinate 38,636 of NZ_JAIXRZ010000025.1, read as the reverse complement.
AATTAGATTTGTATTCAAAATAACCCTAATATTTTAACTTATGAAAAAAAATTATTTTTTGCCATTTCTTTTGCTATTAGTTAGCTTAGTAAATGCGCAAATTGATCAAACCTCTTATAGAGGTGCATTTGCACCGGCTCCTACGCCGATGTGGACGGATTCTTGGACAAATTATGATCCAAAAAATGAAACTTATCCTGATGGGACTGTTGTAAATATCACAACTGATATTACAGCAAATACCACATGGACTACCGGGAAAACATACTACATTACCGGACTTATTTATGTGCGTAACAATGCAACTTTAACAATTCAGCCTGGAGTAGTTGTTAAAGGTGTATACACCAATTCAGGTACTGCATTGATTGTTACTAAAGGGTCAAAATTGAATGCAATTGGAACTGCTTCAAGTCCGATTGTTTTTACTTCTGCTAAAACTGTAGCTGAAGGAAGACAGCCTGGTGACTGGGGTGGAATTGTATTATTAGGTAAAGCTGGTTTTAACATTAATAATGGTGTAAACAACATCGAAGGTATTACTGCTTCAGTAAATACTGAATACGGTGGGGGTAGTACAGCACCAGTAAACAATGATAGTTCAGGAACCTTAAAATATGTTCGTATTGAGTTTGGTGGTTTCGTTTTCTCACCAAACAACGAGATTAATGGTTTAACAATGGGTGCTGTTGGTAACGGAACAACAATTGACTATGTTCAAGTATCGTATGCTAATGACGATGCATTTGAGTGGTTTGGTGGTTCTGTAAACTGTAAACACTTAGTTGCTTTCCGTAATTTGGATGATGATTTTGATGCTGATAACGGTTACAAAGGAGCTGTTCAGTATGTATTGGGTATTAAAGATCCAGCATTAGCTGATAACCCATCGGTTTCTACTTCTGAAGGTTTTGAGGTAGATAATAACCCTGCTGGTACTACAGTTTCTTCTCCATATGATAATACAGCTCCAATTTTTACCAATGTTACTATGATTGGTCCAGCAGTAAGAGCAACCTTATCGCCAGCAACTTCTTTGGCTTCTGGTCATGAGCGCGCTTTACGTTTACGAAGAGCTTGTCAAATTAAAATTTACAACTCCATTTTCATGGACTTTAAAAACAATTTCGTTTTTATTGATGGATCTGCAACTGTTACTAATGCAAACAGTGGTTTGTTGAAATTTAAAAATAACATTATTGCAGGTACAGCTAATTCTTCTTTCACAGGTGGTATTAACCCAACTTCCTTAAACTCATGGTTTACTACTAATGGGAATTCATTTTTAACAAGTAGTTCAGGTTTATTAGCTACACCATACGGTTCTACGAATACGTATTTAGGGTTGGATTACCGTCCAACAGGTAATGCAGCTTCTGGTGCTGATTTTACTGATAGTTCTATTTCACCTTTAGTAACAATTGTTACAGGTTCTACGCCAGCAGTTACTAATGTTACCTATTGTAAAGGTGCTGTTGCATCTCCATTAACAGCTACTTTAACTACTACTGGAGTTTCTTTAAAATGGTATACTCTTGCTACTGGTGGTACTGCTGCAACTACAGCTCCAACACCTACTACTACTGTTGTAGGTACTAAAACATATTATGTGTCACAAGTTGATGCTAATGGTACTGAAAGTGCTCGTGTTGCCTTAACGGTTACTGTTAATGCATTGCCAACTGAAGTATTAGGTGCAATTACAGGTGTTGGACCAGCGGGTTCAACTTCTGCAACTGCTGTAGGTCCTTATGTTGCTACTACATCACAGTTTACTTATTCAATCCCTTCATTTGTTGATTCAACCTTATCTTATGTTTGGACAGTTCCAAATGGTGTAAACATTATATCTGGTCAGGGTACAAACTCTATCGTTGTTAACTACAACAATGTTCCTCCAGGAGCAGGAAATGTAGGATCTATTCAAGTTCAAGCACAAAATGCTAACGGATGTAGAACATTGGCTAAATCTTTATTGATTACTAAAGCATTACCTGCTGCGCCAACAATTATCAATTTCTACGACAGAGCAAGCGCTACACCTACTACAGCATTGACTTCTTATGCTAAGTATATGGGTTCAACAACTCCAATTACAATCGTTGCAAGCACCGTTGCTACAGCTACAAGTTATGAGTGGGAATTGCCTGCAGGAGTTAATTTATCTTTACCCTCTGGTACACCATCACCAGTAACTACTACTGTTACTTATACTGCTGAGCCTTTCTTTAGTGCTGCATCAACTCCTTCTGCTGTAGGTACAAAATATTGGGTTGTGACTAACACCAAATACACAGTAGATGTAAATGGAGAGTCAACTGAAATTACAGTATCAACTTGTGATCAAAAAATTTGGGGGAATGCTGCCTATGGAGGAATCACTTCACAAAGTTATCCAAGATATGGAACTAAAGTATATTCTAACAAACCATCTATCTTAGTTAATTTCTCTGGTGTTACAAGTTCCTCTACAACAGCTTTGTATTTTGGAGTTAAATCTAGAAATGGTGTAGGTACATCTGTAACTACTAATGCTACTAATGCCGATGTAGTTGCTGGAAATGTAATTCCTGGTTTGTATTATACATCTTATAATGAAGTATATACTCCAGCTGTTGCTCCAAGTACAAATGCTACTTCAGTATTCTCAGTAGCTAGCACAACTGTTACTAAAAACTCAAAATTGAAAAAATTAGTTGCAGCTATTCCTGCTGCTCCAACAACAGTTAAATTATTTAACGATGCAGTAAGTACTACTACAGCTGTAACTATTGTTAGTAAATTTATCGGTACTACTACTCAATTACGTTTAGTAGCAGCTGTTTCTCCAACTGCTTCATCATACACTTGGGAACTGCCTTCTGGTGTTAACCAAATCAGTGGTGGTAACACGAATGAAATTGTTGTAAACTTTGCAAACGTGGCTGCTGGAACAACTTCAATGTATTTGGGTGTAAAAGCAGTTAATGGAATTGGTTCATCTACAACAAATAATGCGGCCTTAAGTCCTGCTACGTCTTCAACAGCTAAGTTGTTGAAAGTTACGGCTACAGTTCCTGCTGCTGTTTCTACGGTTGCTGGTCAAATTACAGGTATTTGTGGTAATACATCATACGACTATACAATTACTGCATCTCCATTAGCTAACAGCTATGTAATTACAGGTCCTACAGGTTCAGTTGTAACTTCTACAAATAATACAACAAACACAACGTCATCATTAACAACTAGTGATTTAAACTTCACAGTTGCTATGCCAGCTGACTTTGCTACTTTAACTTCTAAAACAATTGTTATTTCGGCAGTTAATGGTGTAGGCGCAAGTACTACTAACAAAACGTTAACATTATCTACGGCTTTATCTCCAATAGGAGTTGCTACAGGAGGTACTACTTTCACAAGATGTGCTACTCAAACTTTCTCAGTTCCAGCTGTACCAGGTGCTACTACTTATACTTGGTTGCCTGCTGCTGGAGCAACTATTGTTTCTGGTCAAGGCACTTCTTCAGTTGTAGTAGATTTCTCTGCTGTTCCAACAACTGCAACATCTAATTTATTGAAAGTTACAGCTGCTAATGCTTGTGGAATTTCAAGTGCTACGAAGTCAATTACATTAACTAGCGTTTCTTGTGCACGCGAAACAAACATTGTAGAAACTCCTGCTCAAGAAGTTTCAATTGTACGTTCAGAAGTTTATCCTAACCCAACATTTGGAGAAATTTCGATTACAGTAGAAAATGAATTAAGAGGTTCAGTTGAATTGGCTATTTTCTCAATGGATGGTTATATGGTAAATACACCAAAAACAATCCAATTAGAAGAAGGAGTAAATACAATTACTGAAGACTTAAGTCGTTTAGAGAAAGGAATTTATATTGTAAAATTAATTTCAAATTCGAATAAAGAAGTTATAATTAAAAAAGTAATCAAACAATAAGTTACTTTCAAATTCTATAGGAAAGGCCACCTTTTTAGGTGGCCTTTTTTTTTGAATTATTACATTCGTTATTCGTTGAATTTTCGCTAATTTTATACAAACAAAATCAAATGTCAAAAAATATAGTAGTGCTTGGATTGGGACAAAACAATTTCTTGTCCTACTTGTATTCAGCATTAAAAATTCATCATAACGATTACCAGATTACAGCACCTTACATTAAAGATTTAAATGATGAAAGTAAAGATGAATCTTGGATGTATGATAATCAAAAGGTAGTTTTTAATCCTCATTTAGGCTATTATGTATATTCCTTTTTAAGAATTCTTTATAATAAGTATACGTATATTTTTTTTCACTATTTAATTTTTGTTGAAGGGAATTGGAAAAAAGCATTTCATTTTTTATTTCATTTTTTAAAAGAGCAAGCTTTTTTAAAAGCAAATAATTCCTTTGAAGATTTTCCAATAGCCCATTTTCATTTTATGCAATACAGTTATGTGCGGAATGTTTTTTTGTTACCCAAAGAAAAAAAAATAATTTGTTCATTTTGGGGTTCAGATCTGTTGCGTACATCCGATCATTTTAATCATTTCATTATTCAAAAAGTATTGAATAGAGCTGAAATTATCACCTGTCAAACTCCAGAAATGAAAGAAATAATTTTAGCCAAATACGGTAGGGCTTTAGAAGATAAGATACGCTTAAATTTATTTCCATTGGACCGGTTCACCTATGAAAATATTGATTTATATCGAAATGATGAATTGGAAATACAAGAGTTTAAATCAAAATTTGGATTTCATCCATCAAAAAAAAATATACTTATAGGACATAATGGAAATCAATCCAATCAACAAATTGCAGTTATCCAAACGCTTTCGAAACTAAATAATTCTAAAGACTATCATTTAATAGTTAATTTAAATTATGGTTGCCCTCCTCAAGAACTTGAAGCGTTTAAATCAATTTTAGAAAAACACTTAATAGCTTCAAATACAACATATTATATTAATCAACATTTTTACAATAAAAAAGAACTAGCGCTTTCGCGATTAGCAACGGATATTTTTATTCACGTTCCTATTTCCGACGCATTAAGTGGTAGTGTTTTGGAAATGCTTTATGCAAATACTCAAGTAATAACAGGTTCATGGCTAAATTATAAAACGTTTAAAAACGCCAATCTTGATTATTTGGAGTTACAAACAATCGATGAACTTATTGAATTATTTACCAATCCAGTTATCGCTAAATCGACGGCTTCAAATGTAAATAAAGTCAAAGAGAATTTTAATAATGCAGCAATTATTGCTCGTTGGCACCAAACATTTCAGGAATTATGAGCTTACGAAAGCAAGTAACGAAAAGTTTATTTTGGACATTTTCAGACCAAGTTATTGTACAATTAGCCAATATGCTTTTTGGTTTATATATCGCACGTCTTTTGGGCCCAGCAACTTTTGGAATTACGGGAATAGTTTTGATGTTTACTAATTTTGCGCAATTGTTTATTGATATGGGTTTTGGTTCAGCCATAATTCACAATCAAAAACTTAATGCAACGCACTATTCATCTGTGTTTTGGTTAAATTGTTTTTTTGCAATTGGACTGTACTTTTTGTTTTATTTTGCTTCCAACTGGCTCGCTCTATTTTTTAATCAACCTATTTTAGGTTTAGTTGTAAAAGTGAGTAGTCTTACCCTTATCTTAAACGCATTATGTGTAGTCCAATTTAGTTTATTAATTAAAGAATTAAATTTTAAACGAAAAGCAATAATCAATTGGATTTCATTATTTTTTGGGTATGCCGTTGCAATTACCATGGCGCTAAAAGGGTATGGTGTTTGGGCTGTTGTAGGAATGTATTTAACCAATAGCTTCATAAACGTAATTGTGATTTGGTCTACAGCAAATTGGCGTCCTAATTTACGATTTAATAAACCAGCGCTTCAAACAATATGGGGTTATGGCATCCATGCTTTTGGGGATAATGCCCTAAATTATTGGTCTAGAAATTTTGACAATTTTATTATTGGTAAGTGCTTGGGTACTGTTCAATTAGGAATTTATACACGTGCCTATTCATTAATGTTATTACCAGTGAAAAATTTATCTACGGTAATTGCTAAAGTATTTTTTCCGGCATTTTCCCAACGGCAAAACGATATTCCACTTTTAGCCTTAAATTATTTAAAGTTAATTAAATACATTGCATTAATAACTTTTCCTTTACTTATTGGGTTGGCACTTATTTCTAAAGAATTCGTACTTCTTTTTTTAGGTCAAGAGTGGCGGGAAATGATCCCAGTTTTATCGCTTCTCTGTATTGTAGGGGCTATTCAATCTATTGTGACTTTAAATGGAATAATTTACTATGCTTTAGGAAAAACTAAAATTGCCTTTAGGATTTCAATTATGGTGAATTTTGTACTTATTCTCTCGTTTATTATAGGTGTTAATTTTGGAATACTGGGGGTAGCTTGGAGTTATTTAATTGCAAACATTTTGCTATTTTATCCGGTATATACAACAGCAATTTCTGTACTAGCAATTAAGTTAGTCGATGTTTTTGCAGTGTTAAAGAATATTGTGTTGGCAGTAATAATTATGGTAGTTTGTGTTTGTATCTTAAATCAAACTATTTATTTTGGATTAGTTATAGATTTCGTGCTCAAAATAGCTATTGGATTCCTCGCTTATTTTTCTTCGCTTTATTTTTTCGAACGAAAATTTATAACACAGCTTATTGTTAAGTCGCGAACTTTATTTCAAAAATTTAATTATGAAAATAGTTAGATTAACTACATTACTGGATTTTGGTGGCCAAGAGCGGAAGTATTTATCATTTACAGAGGATAAGTCAAAATTACAACATGAATATATTTTTGCTGCTTTAGGTTATGGAGGATTTACCTCCACAGAGTTAATGAATAGGGGATTTACGGTTGAGCTATTGAATTTAAATTTTAAATTATTTCATTTTCCAACATTATGGAAAGTGTATCGATGGTTTAAAAAAATTAAACCCGATGTAGTTCACACAGCAGCTGTAGAAGCTAATTTTTATGGCGTTCTGGCAGCGAAATTAGCGGGTGTAAAAATTATAATTGCTGAAGAAATAGGAATTCCTAAACACTCCAAAAAAACCCAATTATTAATGCGACTAATTTACCGCTACACCCAAAGTGTCATTTGTGTATCTGCTGCAGTTAAAGAGTATTTGATTAAAATTGGCGAAATCCAGGAAAAGAAAGGAATCGTTATATACAACCCAGTTGCATCTAAGCCGTTTTATAATTCAACATTATCAGGAACTACAATTATTTGCGTAGGACGTTTGGAAACCGTTAAAAATCAGAAAATACTCCTTCTGGCAATAACAAAAACAAAACATAAAAATCTGAAATTAATTCTTGTAGGTGACGGACGTGAGCGAAATAATTTAGAAAACGTAATAAAAAATTTACAGTTAGAGGAACAAGTTACCATAACCGGTTTTGTTCCAAATCCAGAGGCTTATTTAGCACAAGGCGATTTGTTTGTATTGCCTTCTAAATCAGAAGGATTTGGAATTGCTGTTTTGGAAGCAATGCAACAAGGAATTCCTTGTTTATGTACCAATGTTGGAGGAGTTCCTGAGTTTATTGAGGAAGGAGTCAACGGATGGTTATTTAATCCGCTAGATGAAAATGAGTTGGTTGCAAAAATTGATGCCTATTTTGATTTAAATTTAGAAGAGCGCCAAAAAATTGGAGCAGCAGGAAGACTTACGGTTCAAAATGGGTTTACGGAGGCAGAATATGTTTTAAATTTAGAAGAACTATATACTTCATGGAACTAATTCGTATTCTACATATTGTTGAGACTATAGGTTCAGGAGGTGTGGAACGTCGAAGACTTTTGCTTTGTAAAAATTTAGATCCTACAAAGTTTGAACAAAAAATCTTGTGTACGCATGCTTATGGAGATTTTATAAACGAATTTGATGCCCTCGGAATTGAAGTTATTTCGGTAGGAAAAATGAAATCTCCTTTTCATTTGAATAGGCATTTAAAAGTACAACAAATGATCAAAAAATACAAGCCCCATATTGTACATGGCGCTGTATTTGAAGGAGTTACATTGGCTGCGATCAATGGTTTTCTTTGTGGTGTCCCCATTATATTAATTGAAGAAACTTCGGCTCCAATAAAAAGAAGTTGGAAAGCTAATTTATTAATGCGTTGTTTTTCATTTTTATCGGATAAAGTAATTGCTGTATCACCAGCAACCTTACATTATCTTCGAAGTACTTTGAAAGTATCTGAAAAAAAATCCCTATTAATCAATAATGGTGTTGCCAATCCAATATATTTTGATGCCCATCAAAAAGCGGCATTAAAATTAAAATTAAAAATACAACCAACGGATTTCGTGATAGGTAGCGTTGGGAGAATGCATGATGACCATGTTAAACGATTTTCAGATGGTATTCGAATAGCCGCAATTTTAAAAAAGCAAGGACTACCCGTCAAGTTTTTACTAGTTGGAGGTGGCCGACAATTATCGTATTATAAAGAATTAGCCAAAGAACTGGCGGTAGATGATATTGTTTTATTTACAGATTATCAAAATAATGTGCAACCCTATTATGAAATCATGGACTTGTTTATGTTATTATCGTCTACGGAATCATTTGGGTTAGTCTTAGCCGAAGCAATGTTGCATAAATTACCCGTGATTGCTACAGATGTAGGAGGTATTCCTTATATTATTGAAGATGGAAAACAAGGATATATAATTAAAGAATATAATTTGAACGCAATTGCTCATTTAATAATTGAGTTGTATGGGGATAGTGTTTTAAGAAGTGAATTTGGATCGGCAGGGTTTTTAAAAGCTACACAAAAATATTCTGAGAAATCCTATTCTAGTGATGTTGCCAATTTGTATTTAAGTTTAATGAAAAATTTGGGTTAATAAATCATTATCATTATTAAATAATACTGCTGTAGATAAGTTTTCATTTTATTTTTGCAAGAAAAATGAAATCCTATATTTCAAAGGTTTTAGGAAAGTTTTTTAACTACAGAAACGAAGATATCCCCTCTTTTTTGTTGCACTCATTATACCATGATGGTACATATTTACCTTTTACAACCTCAAGTCTAAAATTTCGATCACTAGCCTGTGTTTGTAATGATATTGTCGTAAATAAACGCGAAGAGTATCTAGAATTTGGTTCCGGATTATCAACGATTATTGTCGCTCGATTAATAAAAAAAAATAAATTAAAAACAAAAATTACTTCAATTGAGGAAGATTTAGGTTGGATAAATTTGTTGCAAAAAATAGTAGATGAAGAAGGGCTAAATGATTTTGTAAAATTTATTCATGCACCAACAACTAAGTCTGAATCTATCGAAAATTCTTTTGAATACAATCCTGCAAGTATAAAAGAACAGCTACCACCAGCAAAAAAATTTGATTGTGTAGTCATAGATGGTCCGGCAGCATGGGAACGCCATAAGCTGAATAGTAGGGTTAGCAATGCGGCAATTTTAGAGGGGCGTACTGCATCATCTTGCACAATATTTATTGATAATGCTGACAGAATAGGTGAACGTAAATTAGTTACAATATTGTCGGCGGAACTTTCTTTGAAACCTCTTTTTATTGACCCAACATTTGCAGTTTTAGTGCAAGGAATTCACTACAATTTTATCATCTAGAGGATGGAAAAGGGATTGTATTTCAAAGGATTAAATGGTATTCGAGCGATTGCGGCATTGGCAGTAGTGATAAGTCATATAAATAATCGTTTGGATTATTTTTTCTTACCCAAGTTGCCCTTATTGGATTTAGCCAATTTTGGAGTAACAATATTTTTTACGTTAAGTGGATTTTTAATAACGTATTTGCTTTTAGAAGAAAAGGAGAAAACAGGTACAATTGCATTAAAAAAATTCTATTGGCGAAGAATATTGCGTATTTGGCCGTTGTATTTTTTATACCTCATAATAGTAGTTGTTTTTAATGATCCTTTACAATTAAATTGGAGTATTTTGTTTTTTGTATTTATGATTCCAAATTTTAGGAATTCATTTAAAGATACCATCAATATTTATCCTGGAAATCATAATTTAACCTATATGATTGGACATTATTGGTCATTGGGAGTTGAGGAACAGTTTTATTTGTTTTGGCCTGTTTTAGTTAGAAAATTAAAGTCCATTTTTGTATTTGCACTTTTATTTCCTCTATTTTTTATTTTTTTTAAATTAATACTAAAAATTACGCATGCACCTAATGGAGTGATTACTTTTTTCCACTACACACGTTTGGGTTGTTTAGTAATTGGTGGTTTAGGGGCATTTTTGGTCAAATATAATTATAACAAAATAATTACCTATTTTACGAATCCTTTGGTAGAGGTCTTTTGTTGGATGTTTTTACTATTAATTTTATTCAATCAATTCCACATAGCTTCATTATTGGATCATGAAATTGTTGCTGTGATTACTTTAGGAATAATTATTAATCAAATAAAAAAAAGTAATCCAATTGTCAATTTAGAGAAACAAAGTTTTGATTTTTTAGGGAAAATTTCATTTGGGTTGTATGTATATAATCCTCTTGTCATTTATATCACTTCATTACTTATCAATTCAATTGAAATAGATAATTTAGTAATTAAATATGTATTGATTTACGCTTTATCTTTAGCATTATTAATACTAGTTGCCTATTGTTCGTATCATTTTTTTGAAAAAAGATTTTTAAAGCTAAAGAATCGATATACTGTGATACAAAGTCATGCAAGCAAAATAGCTGTATAATTTATAATGAAACAAATTTTATTTATCAGTTGGGATGGAGCAGAAACCAATTATATGGAGGGGCTCTTTTTACCTATTTTCAATACGATTCAATTAAATAGTGACTACCGTTTCCACGTTATTCAATTTTCTTGGAGTGATCCAAACAAGATAAGTAAAGTTAAAGCAACAGCCACTTCGATGGATATAAAATACCATCATTTAAAAGTCATAAAAAAGCCAACCAATACCATTGGTAGTATTTATTCCTTATTCAAAGGGAGAAAATTTATTGAAAAGTATATTTTAGAGCATTCAATAGCAATAGTAATGCCAAGAAGTATAATGCCTGCTTTATTGGTCAATAAATTACGAATGAATGGCTTTAAATTGATTTTTGATGCTGATGGATTACCGTTAGAGGAGCGAATTGATTTTGCACAACTTAAAATGAATAGTTATCACTATCGCTATTTAAAGAAGCAAGAAGATCTCATGCTCGCAAAAGCTGATTTAGTGATAACTCGTTCAAAGAAATCGATTCATATTCATACTGAAACTATTGGGGGGAAATCATTTGAAAAATTTTCAAGAGTGATTAATGGTAGAGATGTTGATTTTTTTAAGCCCGATAAACAATCGAGAGAAATTATTCGTGAACGGTTAAGTATTGATTCAGATGAAATCGTTTTTGTGTACTGCGGTTCTCTGGGGCCACAGTATTGTTTGGAAGAAATGATCGAAATTTTCAGTCGCTATCGGGAACATCAAAAAAAAGGAAAATTTTTAATTTTGACTACTAACGTAGCTTATGCAGAGCGAATAATTCCTGAAAACAAAAAAGAATTTGTACTAATAAAGAAAGTACTTTTTGATGAAGTACCAATGTATTTATCTGCTGCAGATATTGCTTTTTCTTTGCGAATTCCTCGTTATAGTATGCGAGGTGTTTTTCCGATTAAATTGGCGGAGTATTTATTAATGGGTTTGCCCGTTATTACATCTAAAGGTATAGGCGATACTGAGGATTTATTGAAAGAAGCTCCAGGTTGTTTTGTGTTTAATCATTTTTCAACAAAGTCAATGCACTTAGTCAATGAATTCCTATTTCAAGCTAAGGAGTTTGATCAAAATAAAATTCGTGCATTTGCTGTAAAAAATTTTTCATTAGAGAAATGTGCTAATCAATATATTAAAACTTTTAATAAGTTATCATGAAGGTAATTTATTTTACGAAGTATTCGCGTTTAGGAGCAAGTAGCAGGCTCCGAAGTTATCAATTTGAACAAAAGTACCATTTAAACGCAATAGATGTAACGTACTATCCCTTTTTTGATGATGCTTATTTAGAAAAATTATACCAAAAAAAATCAAACGCATTTTTTAAAATTTTGTATTTGTATGTTCGCAGATTTTTTCAATTAGTAATGGTTTTTAAATATGATAAAGTAATTATTGAAAAAGAGTTATTTCCCTATTTTCCAGCATTTTTTGAACAACTTTTATCGGTTTTGAAAATACGATACATCGTAGATTACGATGATGCCATTTTTCATAATTATGATTGTCATTCTAATACAGTCGTGAAAAAGTTTTTAGGTAATAAGATTGCTAAAGTTATGCGCTATAGCGGTGTTGTTATTGTTGGTAATCAATATTTAAAAAATTATGCACAGCAAGCTGGGGCTCAACAAATAATTATTTTACCTACGGTAATTGATTTAAATCGTTATATAATTCAACCCAAGAATACTTCAGATACAGGACGTAAAATTGTGATTGGTTGGATTGGTAGTCCAACTACCTTTAAATACTTTAAAGTACTTGAAAACTGTATTCGTATTTTAAATCAAAAACATGCTATTGAATGGCATATTGTTGGGGCTGAATGGGCGGATAAACCAAATGATTTAGATGAAATCATTTCTAAAAAATGGTCTGAAAAAAGTGAAATTGATTTTTTAAATCAAATGGATATTGGAATTATGCCTTTATTGAATACACCATGGGAACAAGGGAAATGTGCCTATAAGATTATTCAATACATGGCTTTAGGAATACCCGTAGTCGCCTCTCCTGTTGGAAAAAATTGCGAGGTTATTTTGCATCAAAAAAATGGATATTTAGCCAATGACATGAATGAATGGCAATTTTATTTGGAACAATTAATTACTCAAAAAGAGTTGCGACTAACAATGGGAGCAAATGGTCGAAAAGAAGTAGAAAAGCAATATACTATTGATCATAATTTTAATATTTTGTTGGATATTTTAAAAGTAAATCAATATGGCAACCCATAATCGTCTTCCTGTATTAGAGATTTTTCGGGGCGTTGCAGCAATTTTTGTTGTTATTCATCATGCACTTATTTCGATTGAATATTATCATCATTTTTCCAATTCATATTTAAAATTTATTTGTCATATTGGTAAATACGGTGTTGATTTCTTTTTTGTACTTTCTGGATTTATTATTTCATATTCCTATGCTCAGAATAAATATAACGGTTTTACAGGATTTAAGAGGTTTTTAAAATTGAGGTTAATTCGTATTTATACTCCTTTTTTACCCATCAGTATAGGATTGTTTTTGATGTATTCCCTTTTTTCTAGTTTTTCAAATTCAGATAAGGAAATTGACTTTTTAACTTCAATCACCCTTATTCCATTAGGAAAACCAGCATTGTCGGTAGCTTGGACGCTTAGTCATGAAATGTTGTTTTATTTAATTTTTTCTACAGTATTTATTTTTCCAAAAATTTGGAAAGAAATTATTTTAATATGGACCACGTGTATATTGATTAATTATTTTTTGCAACCCTCCATTGAATCCTCCATTTACCCAATTATTTTATCACCCTACAATCTAGAGTTTGTAATGGGTTGCTTACTTACAAATCTATACTATAGAGGGGTAAAGGTGTCTATAAATTTATTGTTACCTTTAGCAATAGTATTGTTTTTTGGATTTACGTTGATAATTTGGAATGCCTATTATGAAATTTCGTTTTTATCTAATTTCATTTTTACACTTTTCAGTAGCGTATTGATTTGGTTGTGCTTGGATATAAATGTAAAACCCAGAGAGTCATTTTTATTTTTAGGAACAATTTCATACTCGATTTATTTAATTCACAATCCATTACAAATGCTCATTGTTCGATTTTATCCTAAGGTACAAACCGAACTTTCATTTCTATTCTTAGTATTTTTGATTTTATTCTTTGTAATTTTAACTAGTTGGTTTTACTATAATATTTTTGAAAAGAGCGTTTCCAATTATCTTAAACGAATATGGATTTATTAGGTATACTGTTTATTACACTTGCTAGTTATTTTTATTTATTTCGTCTAAAAAAAAGACTGAGTAAGGTAAATTACACGAACCTTCTCTTTATTTATTTTTTTCATTTATTATTTGGATTTTATTATTACTTTTTTGTTTTTGGTGATTCTATTGGGTACTGGAGTCAAGCAGCACTACTTGAACGCGAGACGTTTTATTACTGTTTGACACAGCAAAAAGGAACATTGTTTATTTATGCGATCAATTATTTTCCAGCTAAAATTTTAGGTTTAAGTTACTTTACTGGAACTATGCTCTATACTTTTTTGGGGTTTATAGGTATGAGTAATTTTTACATCACCTGTATTCAATTAATACCTAAAAATCCAAAGTTTAACACAATTCATTTATTTCCATTGTTGTTTTTCCTTCCCAACTTACATTTTTGGAGCTGCGCTGTTGGAAAAGATACATTGTTATTTTTAGCACTTGGCTTGATTGCTCGATCGTTATTAGATTTTAAAGCGAAGTGGTATTTGTTTGCTATTGGACTACTGATTTCTTACTTGGTTAGGCCACACATTAGTTTGTTTATTATTATTTCATTAACAGGTGCAATTTATTTTTCAAAAAAAACGTCTTTTTATCAAAAAGTGGCCTTGTTTAGTATAATGGGAATTTTATTTTTTCTTTTATTTCCCAAAGTCATGGAATTTGTAAAATTAGAAGAGGCTTCTATTGATAGTTTTACTAATTACACATCTATTAAAGCTGCCAAACTAGGTAGTGCTAATAATTCAACAGCGATTGATATTAGTAATTATCCTTTTTTACTAAAAGTATTTACTTTTTTGTTTCGACCGTTACCATTTGATGTAACTAGCTTTCCAACGCTTTTAGCCGCTATAGAAAATGTATTTTTACTCATCTTGTTTCTAGTCGGTTTTCGATTTAACTATTTTTCAAGTATAAAAGCGGCTCCTTTATCAATTAAATTTTCTTTATTATTTTTTTTGGCGGGGTCAATTGTATTATCGCAGTCATTAGGAAATTTAGGGATTATGTTGCGTATGCGAAACATGTTTTTACCTGCGATAATTTTCTTTTTACTATGGCATTATTACTATTTAAATACAAAAAATCGTAACTCTTTACAATCATGAAGACTTATTTAAACCTACTGTTTTTGTTCCTTGGTTTCCCTTTTTATGCGCAAACGATAAATTTTAACGATCAAGTTTTTAAGCAGCGCTTATTACAAGCCAATTCGGGTAATTTTATTGCACAAAATTTAAATGGAGACTATGTTGCTATCGATAGCAATAATAATAGCCAAATTGAAGTTTCGGAGGCACTTGCCATAGGTAATTTAAATATTCAAGAAGCTGGTATTAATAATATTAATGAAATAAGTAATTTCACCAATCTTATAGGTTTAAATTGTAGTAATAACAATTTACAGAATTTGAATATTAGTTCAAATTCCCAATTAACTATTTTGAATTGCTCCAACAATGCTATTCAATTTTTAAACTTATCCAATGCAACTCTTTTAGAAGTTTTAGATTGTTCTTTTAATTCAATTACTACAATTAATCTTAATTCGTGCGCTAGTTTAATCCAATTAAATTGCAGTAATAATAATTTAACTGCCATAAATAATTTAACCGCAGCAGTTCAATTAGTAACCTTCAATTGTAATAATAATCAATTGTCGCAACTTGATTTAATCAATTTGGTTGAACTTAAATTTTTTGATTGTTCTTACAACAACATTAGTGCTATTAATTGTAGTGCAAATGGGCAATTAATTAACTTACGTATAGATCATAATTCACTTAGCTTATTGTCATTAATCAATCTAAATCAATTGGTATTGTTAGATTGTTCTTATAATAATCTAAATCAATTGGTTTTACAAAATTTGAATAATCTCAACGTGCTAAATTTTCAGCATAATGTTTTGACGAATGTTAGTTTTTTTGGACTTAGCGCAATTCAAAATTTAGACTGTTCCAATAACCAGTTAATTGAAATGAATACAAATGATTTTCCTAATTTGTTAAATTTAAATTGCAGTACTAACAACATTCAATCTTTAAATTTATCCAACAACGGATCATTATTTACATTAATAGCCCATCATAATCAAATTACAAGTTTAGATTGTTCTTCAAACGCTTCGATTACTACTATTGAAATTCAAAACAATTTTTTAACACAGTTGAATATTAAAAATGGAAGTATTGAGAATTTGATTAACTTTTCAAATAATGGAACTTTAGCCTACATATGTTGCGACTATTCTGAAAGTAATTTACTTCAATTTTTACTATCATTTTATAATGTTCAAAATTGCATTTTAAATGATTTTTGCCAATCTCCTCAAAATTATAGTACATTAACTATAAATAATCGAGTTGATTCAAATAATAATACCCAATGCGATACAACTGATAGCTCGTTTCCTTACATAAAATTAAGGGTTTCTGATTCAAATTCAGAAACGATTTATTTTAGTAATGATAGTGGTATTTTTATTGAGCAATTACCTCCTAATTATTATTTAGTTGTTCCTGAAATCCAAAATGTGAATGACTTTAATTATAGTCCATCCATTTTAACTGTAGATTTTCCTGCTAACAATCCTTTTGTTAATTCCTTTTGTTTTGGACATCAAACAAACAGTAATGATCTTGAACTTGTTGTTTTCCCGGTAACGAGTACATCAAATTCGCTTACGATTGGTTTAGTTATTAAGAATAATGGAAATACTAATGCAAACGGAATTATTGAATTGACTTTTGCTTCTAATTATCTTTCATTTGTCAATTCTAGTATTGCAGTAAATGGAGCCGCTCCCGGTATTTTGTCATGGAATTTTCAAAATTGTAAGTCAGGAGAATTCAGATACATCCAAGTCACTTTTCAACATAACGGTGGGCTACCATCAAATGGATTGTCTTTTACGGGAACAGTAACACCTTCTGCCGCAACGGATATTTTTCCCAATGATAATACATTTACATTGATTCACAATGGTTCGAATTTGTTGCCCTTAGAGGTGTTAGGTTTGCAAGGTGATACAATCAGCATTGCTAATTTACAAGCATATCACTATTATGCAGTGACGTATACAAATTCTAGTGGACAACCTCTCAATCAATTAACAATTCAAATTCCAATTGCAAATAGTGACTATGAAATCGGGACATTTTGGCCTGTTTATTCCAATTATGCAGTTACAAGTCGTATGAGTAACTCGAGTATAGAATTATTTTTCAGGAACATTAATTTAGCCGTTAATCAGAAAATCACCTTTATTTTTAAGATAAAATCACTTCAAAATTTGCCAATAGGAACACAAATTTCAATGGTAGCTAATGCGTATGTTGCGCCTTCCACGATAGGAGCTACAGCTCAATTTGATTCGATAATACAGG
Source organism: Flavobacterium sp. (assembly GCF_027484945.1). GTDB lineage: Bacteria > Bacteroidota > Bacteroidia > Flavobacteriales > Flavobacteriaceae > Flavobacterium. Next base: position 21,170 of record NZ_JAIXRZ010000025.1, on the reverse strand, counting down.
CTTTAAGTGCTTTACCATTTGATGCGCTTCCCATAAGTATTTTTCCTAATCCATGTAAGGATTTTTTATTTATTGAAGGTGCAGAATTTATGCCTACGGATTATGAAATAATAGACCTTAACGGAAAGATAATTCAGTCCAATACGATTGAAAATAAAATGATTCCAACTTCTTCATTACAAAATGGAATCTATTTTATACGTTTTTCAGATGGTAAATTTATAGCGACCAAGAAATTAATTAAGTACAATTAAATTTTTAGTTGTTTTTCTTGTTTCGTAACCAACGGAATAATTGGTGCTTCAGAGATAATTTTCGCGTATAATCTTTTTCATATCCATACCCATATCCATAATTATAGGAATAAGTATAATTGGATGAATAGATTTTATTTTGACCAACATTATTAATTATCAATCCAAATTGTGATGAATTGTTGTTGATATGGTGAAATTCTTCTATATGTTTGATAAGTTTCTTTTCAGTAAAGTTTGCACGAGTCACAAATAGTATTGTCTCTGCTATATTTGAAATCATAGTAGTATCGGTTACTAATAATGTAGGTGCTGTATCTACAATCACATAATCATACTTTTCTTTTAAGGTGTCAATTATTTCTTTAAAGCGCGGGCTAGCAAGTAATTCAGCTGGGTTGGGTGGTATTGTCCCAGAAAAAATAACATCAAAATCCAATTTATAATGCTGATTGTCTTCTTTTGATGTGATAATATCTTCTAGCGTTATAGCTTCATCGAAAATATAATCGGAAATTCCTTTTTTCCCAGCTCTATTGTAATTAAGCATTGTATGAAGTTGGGGATTTCGTAAATCTGCTCCTAATAAAATGACTTTTTTATTGGTGGAAGCTAAAGTAATGGCTAAATTCAAGGATACAAAGGTTTTCCCTTCACCTTTGATTGAAGACGTAACAAATATTACTTGGTCTTTAATTTTTTTATTTGCACTCTGTAAAAACAATAAATTTGTTCGAAGCATTCTAAAAGATTCAGATAACACCGACCGGTCAAATGCCCGTATCAATTTATTTTCAGTTTCTTGTACAAATGGAATTTCTCCGATAATCGGTATTTTTATCCGAGTTTCTACATCGGTTTTAGACTGTATTTTATCATTCGAAACAAAGTAAAAATAGATGATAATAATCGGTAAAATCAAACCGATTAAAAATGCGATGGAGAGGAATAATGTTCGATCAGGAAATATTGGAGTTTTATTATAATTGGGGTATTCAATTAGTTTTATAGTTGGATTAGTTATGGCTAGATTAACGGCTGCTTCCTCTCTTTTTTGAAGTAATAAAATGTATAGCGATTCTTTGATATTTTGTTGACGTTCAATTGCGCGTAATGATTTTTCATTATCGGGAATTCGATTGTAGTTTTTTAAACTTTGTCCATTGATTTTAATCAATTCGTTTTTTTGATAATTTAAAGTGTTTTTATAGCCTACAATCGTGGCTTTTAAATTATTTTTTACTGGATTAATCTGTTGAGTTAGAGTCGCTACTAATGGATTTGATTTTCCACCACCTTCTGAAATAAATTTATTTCTATTAATAATAATATCATTATACTTATTACTCAGAACATTTATTTCATTATTTGTGATGCCTAAATTGACCGGTAGGAGTTCAAATTCTTTATTGGATTGTAAGGCTCCAAACATTAAGTCGGTTAAGGCTAGTTGAGTGTCAATTTTTTCAATTTCATTACCAGAAGTGTAGCTTTTTTGCATCAAAACACCAGCATCTGCTTCAAGAAATGACAGCCCTTGGGATTTTTTGTATTGTGCTTTTTGATTCTCAATAGAATCCAATTCTGAAAATAAAAAATGAAACCTTGAATCAACAAATTCTATAGTTTTCTCAAATACAAGCTGTCTATCATTTACTCCGTCATTATCAAAAGTCGAAATTAAAGCCGCAAGGATCGCATTAATTTTTGCAGTGTTTCCGCCTTTTAATACGAGTTTTAATATATTACTCTGATTTCCTTGTTTAGTAATCGTTAAATTATTCGTAAGTTCATTCAACACTTGATTTTTTGCTTTTAATACCACAATAAAATCTTTTTGTTTTTTTGAACTCGCAACATTTCTAGAAAGTACAGAAAATGGAATGCTGTAATTAAAGTTAGTTGTATTTAAAGGATATACTTTTGAATCATTATTGACGGTATAGCCGTTCTCTTTTAGGCTGATTTCAAAGGTGAAGCTTTTATCTTTTAACTCGTTTTTTTCTACTCCCCAAACAATTTTAAATGGGGCGGTGTCCCATAATTCAATTGACTTTATTTTACCATTTGAATAAATTTCTGTCTGCAATTCAAGACTGTCAATGACTTTATTAAATATTCGAGTTGATTTGAAAAGTTCAATTTCATTTTCTAAATCTTTATCGTTTTCTCCAAAAATATTGAAAGAATTAGAGGGTAATTTGAACGTGTTATTCGATTGGTCTAGTATTTGGATTTTAGCTTGCGTTGAATAAACATCGCTAACATATCTTAAATAAAGGTAGGTAGAGGTGACAAAAAGAATACATGAGAGCAAAATCCATTTCCAAAAATAAAGATATTTGAAAAGTTCTTCTTTAAAATTGAATTGTATTTCACTACCCTCCATTTATCTAGATAATAAGATGATTGCTAAAATTGTAGAAACACTAACTGAGGCTATTGTTAATAAATTGCCTAAGCTTTTTATATATCCGCCCGTTTTTACTTTGGCATCATTGGGAAGTACATAAATAATATCATTTGGTTTGATATAGTAATATTCGCTAGAAAACCAGTCTTTGGTGGTCAAATCTAAATTGTGGTATTTTAATGTTCCTCCGTCATCACGGATTAAATAAACTTTATTCCGAACTCCATTTATAGTTAAATCTCCCGCATAACCTAAGGCCTGTAATAATGATATGTTTTCTTCTTGATAGTTGTATGTGCCCGGTTTATTAACTTCGCCTAAAACGGTGAATTTTGAATTTAATAAACGAACACTAACGATAGGGTTATATAAATGACCTCCATTGATTAATAATTGTGTAATAACCTGTTCTAATTCAGAGCAACTTAAATCAACGGTATTGATTTTTCCTAAAATGGGGATAGTAATAAACCCGTCATTATTAACTAAATAACCATTAGAGATTTGTGATCCATCCAAGTTATATGATTTTGCAATTTCAGCCGAAGTTGAAGTGATTTGTACATTTAGGATATCATTTTTGGCAATCTTAGTGCTAGAGACTTTAGTAACATCCGTTACGTTAGTATTGATATTGTTGAAGTAAATAATGTCTTTTTGCGTTGTACAGGACGAAATAATAAATACAATCAATAATAGACACGCTCTTTTCATTAAATTATTCGATTTAAAGTAAAATTAAATTTTATTATTGAATTGTAAAATAGTTACAAAAATAATCAAATCGAGTTTATATTTTTCCCATATAACAAGAAGTTCTGTTTTCTTAACAATTAGTTAAAGTAGGGGAGAGTTAAATGACCATCAGATTACACCCGCGTATATCCGAGTGATCAAAGCGGCCGAGTACTTCAAAGGAGTTGTTCGCATATTTTCTGCCTAAATCTTGAGTAGCAATGAAGGAACAAGAATTGTAATTGGCAAGATCGATTACATTGATGCCCCCGTTTTTACCATCGGCAAGATAGTGTAATGGATCTTCGGGATCCCGAATCAAGATTTGCATCCAATTGGGACATTCAAAAATACCTTCGCCGAAAGAATAGGCCTGCGAGAGTAATTCGGTCATCCCATATTCAGAGTGGATGGTAGGGACTCCAAAACCAGCACAAAGGGTAGCGTGTAGTTCCTCCCGAATCATTTCTTTTCGTTTTCCTTTCATTCCACCCGTTTCCATGACAATTGTGTTGTTTAAGGGAAATATTTCTTTTTCGATAAGGTCTAAAAGCGCATAGGTTACCCCAAGCAACAAAACATTTTGACCAGAAGCATCCAACATTTTAAGTTTTTGGATTAGTTCATCATAATTATTCAGATAGAAACCGCTATGCTCATTTTGTGACTTTTCGATTAAATCTTCAACCATATAAATAAGTGAAGACCCCTCACGCTCCAAATACGATGGTAGTACAGCAAGCACAGCATAATCTTCAATATTTCCATAAAAATTAGAAAATGCGGCTCGGAAACTTTGGGTGTATAGATTTACATCGGTTACATGGTGCCGACTAGTCATTGCTCCTGTAGTACCACTGCTAGTAAAAGTTATCTGAATGGGGTCCGAAGTAGCAACCACTTTTCTGCTTTTGAAAAATTGAATAGGCAAAAAAGGGATAGCTTTTATCGATTTAACTGCAGTTTTCTCAATGGATAATAAGTCACAAAATTCACGATACACAGCATTGTTTTCGTATTGATACCGGAAGACCTTCAGCGCCATTTTTTCAAATTGCTTGGAGTTGGCTATTGTAAAAACATCGTGCGGTTCCATGGATCAAAAATACAAAATAAAAAAGCCCCGACAAATTGCCGGGGCTTGATCGAAATATGTATTGTAATTATTCAATAATTAATTTTTGAACCGCAGTGTTGCCGTTTTCAGTAATTTGAACTACATACAACCCTTTGTTTAATCCACTTACATTGACAGCATCAGTTTTAGAAGTAGTCAATACTTCTTTGCCAATCATATCGAATATACGAACCGATTTTGTTGTATTTGCTTCTGTATTGATGTAAAACAATCCGTTTTTCACAGGGTTTGGATAAATTGATAATCCATTAATTGTGTTACTTGAATTACTTAAGGTAAAGTTAGGCGTTGTAGTTATTGATAACTCGTCAATTTTCATTGCAGGCGTTGCTGATGGTGAATCTTGACGTAAAATAAAATTAGCTAAACTGGTTAATGCAGTTGCAGGTGAAACCACTACAGCTGGAGCGCCTGTTCCTCCAATAGTTGGGTTTACATACAATCCCAATAGATTGTTTGTGAAATCATATCGTAATACTAAATATTGTGTAGTTCCAACGGAATAAGTTGAACTAGACCAAACAATATCTGTAGTTGTAATTGTTGGGCTCAAACCATATTGGAAAGTAGTTCCGTCTGTTTTGAAATAAATACGTGCAACCGAAAACGTATTACTTGCGTTTGATAATACAGCAAAATAAGTTTGACCTGTAGTTGAAATTCCGGTTAAATCGGTTACACTTACTAAGAAAGATGTAAATAATTCGCCAGAAGTTGTATCGGTGAATGGTAATAAGGTATCACTTCCTGTTCCTGCAAAAGCAACAGAATTTCCTGTAGAATTGATGCCAGGATAGGTTAAATTGCCGGTAACAGCTAAGATTTCATCAGCACCAGTCGAAGTGTTTTTCCATTTTTGTGAAGTATTTAAAGCCGTTCCCTGAGTGTAATTAAAAGGCTCGCTAACCGGTAAAGCATTTGTTTCTATACAAAAGTCAGGACTAGTTCCGGTAATAGGGAAATTACATGCCGTACTTGTAACAGTAATTGAATAACTATTTCCTTCGGTAAAAGTTACCACAATGTTACCTGCAGCAACCGTAGAAGGATTATCACCACTAATAGCTCCAGAAGTAGAAATAGCATACGTTGTTGTGCCACCACCTGTGTAAGGTATTGTTACGGTATAATTGTCAATATTGGAAGTAGATGTTAAACATGCAACAACTGGATTGGATAATGTTAATGGGCAAATACCACCAGAAGCATTAACTAATTTAACATCGTCTAATCGAATCTGACCTGAAGTCGTTGAAGGATTCGTGAAACGAATAGATAATGTTGAAGATGCAGGTATAGATCCAGGAGTAATGGTAACTAAATTCCAACTTGTATTTGTATTATCTGTAAAGGTAATAGGTGTCCAAGTTGTGCCATTTGTACTTACTTCAACTACTAATTGTGGGTTAGCACTACCATTTTTTAAATAGCCAAAACTCAACACTAAATTAGCACTTTGAAAGGCAGATGTATTGATTCCGTCAATTTGAAATACTTGACCAACACTTGCGGTAACTCCCATATATACATGAGAAGAGCCCGAAGCACCTACATAATTAGATAAGGTTCCCGAAGTACGAACAGAACTCGTTCCTGAGAAAACTATTGGCGCAGCATTTTGATACCCTGTGTAAGCTGAAACTGCAGGAAAAGGTGATGCAGTTGGAGCAGTTGTGCCAAAACTTTCAGAAAAAATGGTCTGTCCAAAAGATAAAAAAGATAGTAATCCAATAACTAATAAGTAAATTTTTTTCATTGTTGAAAATTTAAATTAAGCATACAAAGATACGCACTATTTTTAGATTTAATTGAAGAGTACGTTAAAAAAAGATGAAATCAGATGTTTCAACTATCTGACAATAAGTTTTCTAGTGGCACTAGCGTCACCTTCTTCAATTTTGATAAAATAAACACCAGGCTGTAAAGTAGCAATGTTTAATTCACGTGAAGACAATAGCGTTTGAAATACTTTTTTACCTAACACATCGTATATCGTGATGTTTTTATCGTCATTGTTGCGCGTGGTTATGTATAATTTACCACCCGTAACAGGATTAGGGTAAAAACTCAGACCCTCGATGGAGTTGCTCTCCTTCAAGTTCGGCTTAACTTCTTGAGCAGCTACAGAAGCAGTGGCAAGAACTAAGAAAAATAAAACAATATATATGTAGTTTTTTGTCATGAGTCTACAAAGAATTAAGCAAATATAATTTATTTATTTCAAATACAATGCCAATAAATAAAAAAATACTTTCAATCGAATTAATTTACAAGTGCAATGGATTAATTTTTAGAATCTAAGAAATATATTTTCAATATTTTTTCATTTCAACTGATATTCCTCTTTAAATTTTGGTTGACAATCCTGATAATTATTTTCTGGAAAGCATAATTTAAAACTTTAAAGATTAAATTATTGTTAAATCAAATTCGATTTCCAGAAAACATCTTTTTAGTAGTATATTTACATTAAATAAAATTGCGTATCCTTACGTTATGAAGAAAAAAGACATTAAAATCTTGTTAGTTGATGATGAGCAAGATATCCTAGAAATTGTAGGGTATAATTTGGCACAAGAGGGGTATCGAATTGTTACTGCCTCCAACGGTAGAGATGCCATTGTAATGGCCAAGAAAGAACGGCCCCACTTAATTATCATGGATGTCATGATGCCTGAAATGGACGGTATGGAAGCTTGTGAAAATATTCGTAAAATTCCCGAACTATCAAATGTTATCATTGCCTTTTTAACGGCTCGTAATGAAGATTACTCTCAAGTTGCTGGTTTTGATGCCGGAGCCGATGATTATATTGCCAAGCCCATAAAGCCGAAATTACTCGTTAGTAGAGTTAAAGCGTTATTACGACGCTTGAATGAAGATTCTGTAGTGAACGAAAATATTACAGTGGGTGACATCGAGATTAACCGCGAAGAATACAAAATTATTCAGGAAGGTATTGAAATTATTTTACCTCGAAAAGAATTTGAATTGTTTTATTTGTTAGCTTCTAAACCTGGAAAAGTTTTCAAACGGGAAGAAATTCTTGATAAAGTCTGGGGTAATGAAGTTATTGTAGGTGGTCGAACCATCGATGTGCATATTCGCAAACTTCGTGAAAAAATTGGTGAAGATTTGTTTAAAACCATTAAAGGGGTTGGCTACAAGTTTGAGCTTTAATTTTTGTATTTATAACTCCAACAATAGAATTAGTTCATGGGCTTTAAAATTAAAAAGACATACACCTTTGCCGTTGTTTCAGCCCTGTACATTGCCTTGTTCTCAACCGCTCTTTTGTCGATAATACAATTGTTTTTCTCTCATTTTTATTGGGAGCTTACATTTCTTTTTTCATTAGGAATCTTTATCTTTTCTGTATTAGTGATTCAATACCGTTCCGAACGATTTATTTACCAACGGGTAAAAAAAATATATAATGAAATTTCTTTGTTGGACTCTGCTTCACTTAGAAGTAAATCCATTACAACCGATATGGCAACCCTAGAGCGTGAAGTAAAAAAATATGCAGCAATTAAAAAAATTGAGTTAGAAAATTTAAAAGAACGCGAAGAATACCGTCGCGAATTCATGGGAAATGTATCGCATGAATTAAAAACCCCATTATTTACTGTTCAAGGCTATATTGACACCTTAATTGATGGAGTTAAAGTTAGAGAACAAAGACAAACGTACCTGGAAAGAGCACAAAAAGGAGTTGAACGTTTGGTATATATCGTCGAGGATTTGGATATGATTGCCAAATTAGAAATGGGAGAACTTTCATTGGACTATTCCGAATTTAATATTGTGAATTTAACACAGAACGTTTTTGATATGTTGGAGATGCAAGCCGACAAGAAGAATATTATTCTAATGTTTGATCGTAAATACAGTAAAACCATCAAAGTAAAGGCCGACAAAGAAAAAATACGTCAAGTATTGATTAACTTGATTATGAATTCGATAAAGTATGGCAAAGAAAATGGGACCACTGAAGTTACCATAGAAGATTTGATTAATAACAAAATTATTGTTCGTGTTCGCGATAATGGTGAGGGTATTGAGCCCCAGAATATAACAAGAATTTTTGAACGCTTTTATAGAGTAGATAAGAGTGGTGCGCGAAGTGAAGGCGGTTCAGGTCTAGGTTTATCAATTGTAAAACATATTATCGAGCGACACGATGAAAAAATTTACGTCGAGAGTGAATTTGGAATCGGTTCTGAATTTTCATTTACGCTGGAAAAGTGCGAATAAATTTTTAGGAAATTGTTGGGTTATTGAAACAGGTAAACCTTGATAAAAGAAAGCCGATTTTAATTTTTTGATAGATAAATCTTTCTGATTGCACATTAAAACCATTCCTTTTTTATGAAAATACTTTGCTAAGTAGACTTGTTCATATTGGCCAGGTGTAGGAATAAAAACCGCTTTTTTCTCCAAGCGCGCCAAATCCATAATAGTAGTATATCCCGAACGACAAATCACCATTTTACAGCTTGCAATCGCATTTGCAATCGCTTGACTGGTAAGGTAATTGACAATTGTAAATGGAGGTTCATATCGAATGGGTTGGTCTTCAATTACGCCACGGATTAAGAAAATTTTTCCTTCATACGACTGCATTTCTTGACGAATTTTTTCTTCCAGCAAACTTCTTTGCGGCTCGGGACCCGAGAGTAAAACCGTAAAATCGTATTCCTGGGGGATGTCTATTTTTTCTAAACGACTTAAAGGCCCGATATAGCGGGTATTTTTTATTCTCATTTTGGGATGGCCAAGCTCTCCGCTAAGATTTACAACACCTTCCCAATCGGGCACCCAACACTCATCAAATTTTTTGATAAATAAACGATGCAAATAACTCGAGATCCATGTTGTTTTTCCAGAAAAAACGGTTAGTTGATGGGTGATGATAACCGATGGTACTTGTTTACTGTTCGCGCCCAAGCGGTTGTCTGAGATAATTCCCTTCAACTGAAAATCAGTAATCCATTGGTTGATGATTTTTTTTTCTTCTCGGATGGATTTTATTGTTTTCGGACTGTTTTTTATCAACTTCCATTTAAAATTCTTCGGGTTCTTCGCATATTCAATATGGTAGGAGGGGAGTTCCAAGCATTGGAGCTCAGGAAATTCTCTTTTTAACAGTTGCAAAGCTGCCCCGTCACTTGCGATAATAGGTGTAAAACCTTCGTTTTGAAGTTGACGGATAATAGGTATACACCGTGTTGCATGTCCAAGGCCCCAATTTAAAGGAGCTACTAGTATATTTTTTGGGTGTTCCATAATACAAAAGTAAAAGAATTTGTAATGCCGTACTTTTCTTTAATTTTGTCAAAACATTAAGAAATCACGTGGGAAGCAAAAACAAACGGAAACGATTTAACGAAAACGCCAATTTTAACAACGTAATTCAACCAACCCGTGAAGAGGTTGTCGAAGGACGATTTCCTTTTCGAGGAAAATGGCGCCAATTTTTTAACAACGATAATCCGATCATTATTGAGTTGGGTTGTGGTAAAGGTGAGTATACAGTTGGATTAGCCCAACGCAATCCCAATGTGAATTACATCGGGATTGATATCAAAGGGGCGCGTTTTTGGCGCGGTGCGAAAACAGCTGTAGAATCGGGTATGCCCAACGTTGCCTTTGTGCGTACGCAAATTGAATTGATTACGTTCATTTTTGACGAAAACGAAGTGGATGAAATTTGGATTACCTTTCCCGATCCTCAAATCAAATACAAGCGAACCAAACACCGGATGACTAATGTCGAATTTTTAAATCGGTATAAAAAGATTTTGAAAAACGAAGGCTTTGTAAATTTAAAAACCGATAGCGAATTCATGCACGGCTACACCTTAGGATTACTCCACGGATTGGGATATGAAATTGTGTATGCGAATCATAATATTTACCACAATTTAGGCGCTCCAAGTGAAGTAACCGAAATAAAAACGTTTTACGAGCAGCAGTATTTGCAAATTAATAAAGCGATTACGTATATTCGTTTCAAAATCAATTCGTTTTCAAACTAACGTGAATACATGACTTTGATTGTCCCATTTTTTGCGGGATTGGTAGCCGCTCTTGTAGGTGTTTTACCTCCAGGGCTAATCAATATGACCGTCGCCAAAGTGCGTTTAACCGATGGATTGAAGCGCGCTATGGTATTTACGTTGGGAGCCCTTATGGTCATTGCGGTTCAAACCTATGTGTCTCTTTTATTTGCGCGTTATATCAGTTTGCATAATGAAGTAGTGACAACCTTACGTGCCATTGGATTTATCGTGTTTGTGCTACTGACCTTTTATTTTTTCTTTTTTGCAAAAAAGCCCGATTTAAATAACCGTCGAATCGAACTCAAAAGTAAACGCAGTCGCTTCTTTTTGGGTATGTTAATTTCGGGATTAAATGTATTGCCAATTCCCTATTATGTCTTTGTTAGCGTAAACTTGGCTTCCTCGGGTTATTTTGATTTTCAACTTGCTCAAGAAATCAGTTTAGTGTTAGGAGTAATCACCGGGTCGTTTTTGGTCTTTAACGGATATATGATTTTTATCCATCACTTGCAATCGAAAACCGATTTCTTCATTAAAAATATGAACCGAATGATTGGGTCAATTACCGCTCTGGTGGCCTTACTCACTTTTTGGAATATACTAAAACAAGATGGCTAAAGATCCAAATAACAATCATTTTTTTGAGCGTGTTTATGCGCTTGTTCGTCAAATACCTGAAGGAAAAGTTACTTCCTATGGGGCTATTGCAAAAGCGCTTGGCGCTGCACGTTCTGCACGTATGGTCGGCTGGGCGATGAATGCAAGCCATCATCTGGAAGATGTACCTGCTCATCGCGTTGTAAACCGAATGGGATTACTCTCGGGGAAACACCATTTTGAGGGGACTAATCTAATGCAACAGTTGCTCGAGAGTGAAGGAATTCAAGTGGAAAACGATCAAATTATTGATTTCAAAAATCATTTTTGGCAACCTGAAATCAGCTCCGAATAAGGTCCATGAATTGTACGATCAATTGGTTTTCATATTCAAAATGGCTTTCATCTTCCAAATTTTCTTGAGGAACATGTTCGGTTTTGTGGTGGTAAATACGCCAACGTTTGTGGTGGTATTCCAAAGCCGTTAGATTTTCTATCCAATCGCCTGAGTTAAGGTAAAGGGTCGATCCTTTTTTTGTAGTCACGGTTTCTATTTTGGGCTCATGAATATGTCCGCATATCACATAATCGTATTGATTCTCAATGGCAATTTCGGCACAGATAGTTTCAAAATCGGCAATAAATTTTACCGCACTTTTTACACTCGATTTAATTTTTTTGGAAAGCGAATAGGGCTCTTTCCCCATTTTTTTCAGTCCCCAATTAATTAATCGATTGAAGAGGATCATCAAATCATAACCCCAACCACCTAATTTAGCCAACCACTTTGCATGGATTATTGAAGCATCAAATACATCGCCATGAAAAATCCACGCTTTTTTGCCATCTAACGTAAGTGTGAGTTTATTTAATAAAGAAAAATTTCCTAAATGAACATCGGTAAACTTGCGCAATGCTTCATCGTGATTGCCTGTTAAATAATATACACGCGTTCCTTTAGTACTAAGTGAAATAATCTTTTTGAGGACTTTTTGGTGTGCTGTAGGGAAATACGATTTTCGGAATTGCCAAATGTCAATGATATCGCCATTCAAGATTAACGTATTGGGTTTAATAGTGTTTAAGTATTCTAAAACGGCTGTGGCATGACAACCATACGTGCCCAAATGAATATCGGAGAGCACCACTACATCGACTTTGCGCTTTTTCAAACTAGTTTTATTTTTTACAAAATTCAACCAATTATGTTGCGTAACCGTAATTCTAATTTTATTAAAAAGTAAAAGTTTTTGGTGAAGATTACGCGAATGTTAGCCCCGGTCGCAGTGAAAATCCTGACGGTGCGTGGCGACTGATCCGACCGCTGGCAGATTGCAACAAAGAACGGGTGTGTCTTGGATTAACGCAAAGGCATTATGCTCCAAAAATCAACCGCACAATCGTTTGCTATTGCCTGTTTAATGCTAAATATTTTCAATTTTTTAACGGTCGTTTCTCTCTAATTCCTTGTATCTTTGCAATCTAAAATCAGTCTTAATAAAAATGAAATTAGATCGTAAAGAAATCCTCAAAGCACTCGAGTCGATATCGATTGCTGGAGAGGGTAAAAATATGGTAGAAAGTGGTGCCGTGAAAAATGTGATGACCTTTGGTGATGAGGTAGTAATTGACCTGGTTTTAACCACACCTGCAATGCACATTAAAAAACGCGCGGAAGACGACATTCGTAAATTAATTCACGAACAGTTTTCGCCAGACGCTACAGTGAAGGTAAACATTAAAGTAGAAGCTCCTGAAAAGAATGAAATTAAAGGCCAACCGATTCCGGGTATACGCACTATTATTGCTGTAGCATCGGGTAAAGGCGGTGTTGGAAAATCAACTACAACCGCCAATTTAGCGGTAACTTTAGCCAAAATGGGTTTTAAAGTTGGAGTGTTGGATGCCGATATTTATGGTCCTTCCATGCCCATCATGTTTGATGTAGAAACGGAAAAACCTATCTCAGTCGAAGTGGAGGGAAAATCAAAAATGAAGCCCATTGAAAGCTATGAAATCAAACTGTTATCTATTGGATTCTTTACTTCGCCAAGTCAGGCGGTAATCTGGCGTGGTCCGATGGCCGCCAAGGCCTTGAATCAGATGATTTTTGATGCTGCTTGGGGCGAGTTGGATTTTATGCTCATCGATTTGCCTCCTGGAACAGGTGATATTCACCTTTCGATTATGCAATCGCTACCAATTACAGGGGCTGTGGTCGTGAGTACTCCCCAACAAGTCGCATTAGCCGATGCCCGCAAAGGTGTCGCTATGTTTCAATCGGAATCAATCAATGTTCCAGTACTAGGAATTATTGAAAATATGGCCTATTTCACCCCCGAAGAATTGCCAAACAACAAATACTATATCTTCGGAAAAGAGGGCGCTAAAAACTTAGCTTCCGACTTACAAGTGCCGTTCTTGGGAGAAGTTCCGTTGGTGCAAAGTATTCGAGAAGCTGGCGATTTTGGTCGTCCTGCAGCCTTACAAACGGCTTCACCATTGGAAAAAATATACGAAGAAGTTGCACGTAATGTGGTGCGCGAAGTGGTCAATCGCAACGAACATTTACCGCCTACTGAAGCGATCAAAATTACCACAATGGCGGGATGTTCAGCCGTGAAAAAAAACTAAACAATGCGTCGTTGGAGCAGTTGTTGCTGCCCTTCGGTTTATTAATATAATGAGGACATGAGTCAGGATCAATTAATTGAAAATATTGAAAAAGCGCTAGAAGAGATTCGCCCTTTTTTAAATTCAGATGGTGGTGATATCAAACTGGTTGCTATTGAGGAAGACAAACACGTGAAAGTGCGTTTTGAAGGGGCATGCATCGGTTGTAGTGTGAATCAAATGACGCTCAAAGCAGGAGTAGAAACTACAATTAAACGCTATGCTCCACAAATTGAAACGGTTGAAAATATTCAATAAAACATATTTGGGCGCGCCCCACGATGGATTAGATAGGTGTTTATCATTTGCAACCATCGGGGTCGGGCTTTTGGCACTCGCGTCCAAAAGGGCGCGCTCAAACAATGCCGCAATCCCTCGCGCAGTCTTCGCCAGACGTGACAATTATCATCAAATGATTCTGGAAGTTGGACGAATTTTGGGTCCGACTTATAAACACAATAACGAAAAATGATTACAACCGATATTTTAATAATTGGGGCCGGACCCACCGGACTCTTTGCTGTTTTTGAAGCGGGACTTTTGCAATTAAAATGCCACTTAATTGATGCATTGCCGCAACCGGGCGGACAGTTAGCCGAGCTCTATCCTAAAAAACCAATTTTTGATATCCCCGGTTATCCTGAGGTTATGGCGGGTGAATTGGTTCATAATTTGATGGAACAAATCAAACAGTTTCAACCGGGTTTTACTTTAGGCGAAACGGCAGAAACCATTGATAAATTGGAAGACGGAACGTTTATTGTAACCACCAACAAAGGCACAAAACACCAAGCCAAGGCCATTGCAATTGCTGGCGGATTGGGAACTTTCGAGCCTCGCAAACCCTTGATTGAAAACATCGCCGATTACGAAGAAAAAGGAGTAGAGTATTTTGTGAAAGATCCAGAATTGTTCCGCGATAAACGTATTGTGATTGCGGGTGGAGGTGATTCTGCTCTCGATTGGAGTATCTTTCTATCTAACGTAGCTTCTGAGGTGACTTTAGTACACCGTAGAAATGAATTCCGAGGTGCTTTGGATTCTGTAGAAAAAGTACAAGAATTAAAAAAAATGGGCAAAATCAACTTGATTACTCCCGCCGAAATTATAGCAATCGAAGGAAACGGTCATGTCGAACGGTTAACATTAGACATCAATGGTGTACAACAATCCCTTGACACCGATTTTTTTATCCCCTTGTTTGGTCTAACACCGAAGTTGGGCGCTATCGCCAATTGGGGTTTGGAAATCGAAAAAAATGCCATAAAAGTCAATAATGCTTTGGATTACCAAACGAATATTGATGGTATCTATGCGATTGGGGATGTGAATACCTACCCCGGCAAATTAAAATTAATTCTGTGCGGTTTTCACGAAGCCACGTTGATGTGTCAAAGCGTTTACAATCGTTTAAATCCAGGAAAACGCTATGTGCTAAAGTATACCACCGTTTCAGGGGTAGATGGTTTTGACGGAACCCGTAAAGAAGCCGAAAAAGCAGTGGTGAAAGCAATTGATTAAAGTATGGCAACCGATATTACTATTTCCATTACCGATCGCGATGGGATAACCCATGAGGTTCAAGCACCCACCGATATGAACATGAACATCATGGAATTGGTGCGCGCCTATGAATTAGCGCCTGAAGGAACTATTGGTGTTTGCGGCGGAATGGCCATGTGTGCTTCGTGTCAATGTTATGTGCTCAACGATATAGAATTGCCCGAGAAAACTCCCGATGAAGAAGCCATGCTTTGGGAAGCCTATAATGTAAAGGATAATAGCCGTTTGGGTTGTCAGATTCACTTAACGACCGAAATCGACGGTTTGGCTATTGAATTGGCCCCCTTTGCTTAATCCTAATTTGAAATCCCTAATTTTTCTAAGGCTATCGGTAGGATACGCGTTACAAATTGGGTATAGGCCATAGTTGAAGGATGCAAGCCATCATTTGCTAATAAATTCGGTTGCTGTAAGCCCAATTGTGTAATATCGGTGATGTATATATAACTAATTTGTTGTTGTGAACAATAATCAGCGGCAAACTGATTGTAAGTTTGTAATGCTGTACTAATAGCGGGATTGCCATTTCCAAATGGGGTATAGGCATAGTCGGGAATCGACACTACAATTACTTTTGATTTGTCTCCGTTTGCTTTTTGAATGGCCGTTTGTACTAAGTTAGGAAATTCCGTTTGGTATACTGAAAACGGTGTGTTTTGGTATTGATTATTTACTCCGATCAGTAAAGTGACCAAGTCATAATTGTTGCTTAGCGTTCCTTGACTGATTGCGTTTTGTAATTGTGTTGTCGTCCAACCGGTTTGCGCCACTATTTTCAATGAAGTGCGTTGGTTTTTTCGACGTAAATTGATACTATCCTGTAATTGAGTTGGAAAGTTACAGGAGCTACAAACCGATTCCCCTTTGGTATAACTATCGCCCAACGCTAAAATTTTGATTATTCGATTGTCAACAACTGAAGTCATCGCGTTTTGATCAGAAGTACAGCTTCCGCCAAGACACGCAACAATCCATACAATCAAAAGGCGAATAGATTTCATCGATTAATTTTTTAAAGCTTCGGAAATGAGTAGTCCGATTAGCAAATGACTTCAATCAATAAAATACGTGTATTCACGAAATTCTAGCAATTGAAAGTGGGGTGGCCCATCTAAATGGGCTAAACAAGTTCGGCTTTTTGAATGAGTTGCGCTTCAATAGCATTCCATAAACCAATTCGTTTTTCCAAAGCTTGTTGCGAAACTTCCAGAACTTCATTCCATTTACTGGTATCATCTTCGCACAATTCGGTAATCATTTGCATTGCCATTGGTCCGTGTTCATCGCCATCTAAAGCAATATGCCTTTCAAAATAATAGATGAGATTCGATAAATCAGTTTCTGGGAAGTTTTGTTGAAAACGCTTTAAAATTTCCGTAAACATATTGGGAATCAAATCTTCTCTTCCAAAAGTAAAAGCAGCTGCAATTTGATGCGGTTTTCCTTCTTCAATAATACGGAATGTAAAATCTAAAAAAGCGCGCACGTTAGGGTGAACATCTGCGTGGTTAATTGAAACAAAAATATTTTGTGTTTTTTGAATAGCGGTAAGAAATTGTTGAACGGGCAGTACATTTGCGCCACATTGTATCATGGCGTCCAAATACATTTCATAATGACTCATTCGCCGACCATCTAATGCCAAATCGGTTTCTTCTGCTACGACAATCTCATTAATTAAATAGCGGATTTCTGGATTTCCAATAGGCAACCAAGGCGTTGTTGTACAGGTTAATTTTTGTTGCAACGCTTTTAGTAAAGACATAAAGTCCCATACAGCATAAACATGATTTTCTAAGAAGCAGTGCAAGTCATCAATTGTTCTAACTTTCTCATAAAGAGAATGTTGTAACAACTGATCTTTTAAGGGTTGAATCGAGCGGTTGATTTCTCGGATATTCATAGCGTAATTTTTTCACAAAAGTAAAAATGCTACCCAAATAAAGGAAGCATTTTAAATCAATTTTATTTATTGTTTGATTTTTTTAAAGATTTTTTTTAATCAATTAAATGAGCCTTTTCTAAAACACAAATGAATAGCATTTGGTTGTATCAATTCAATAGGATGTTAATTTTTTTAAAAAACACCCTAGTATTAGATCTTAATTGTATTTTTAAAAACCACAAAAAATTAAAATGATGAGTAACAAATCTATCAACGTATTTTTATTGTTTTTACTTTTTTTCAATGTAGAATCTTACGCACAAAAAAAAGACAAACAGAGCCCTCCTGTAGCACAAGAAGCTAAAAAGCCTGAGGCTAAGAAAGAACCAAAGCCCTACAAAAAAGTTATCGACTCTACAGCAATCACACAAAAAGGATTAATAGATGTGCATAAAGTGTCGGATAAATACTTATTTGAAATTTCGAATGCATTAATTGGTAAAGAAATTATGACGACCACACGATATTCCAAAACTCCAGCAGGAGGTGGAATTTTTGGAGGTGAAGAAGTAAATCGACAGGTAGTTCGTTTTGAAAAAGGGTTAAACAATACGATTATTTTGCGTTCAATTACCTATGTGATTATGTCGACTGAAGAAGATAAGCCGATTACAAAATCGGTAAAAAATTCTAATGCCGATCCAATTATTGGGATTTATGACATATTAGCTTATAAAAAAGACGAAGCGGGTAAAGAAAATATAGCAAGTGTTATTGATATGACCTCTACTTTCGAGGCTGATATTCAAACCTTCTCTTTGGATCCTGTCAAAAAGCAGTTGTTAAGTATCCAAGCTTTTCAAAAAGATAAATCGTTTATTCAATTTGTAAAAAGTTTTCCTATCAATACTGAAATTAGAACCACAAAAACATTTAGTACAGTGGCGCCTCAAATTTCAAGATCACCCGCGCCAAAAATAGGTATTGATTTACCGGCAGGTTTAGAGGCGGGCGTGGTAACTATGGAGTTGAATACATCCTTTATTTTGTTGCCCGAAAAGCCTATGCGGAAACGTTCTTTTGATAAAAGAGTAGGATATTTTGCCAATCGCTATGAAGTATTTGAAGAAGATTCACATAAAGCAGATACCGATATTTTTGCTGTGCGATGGCGATTAGAACCCAAAAATGAAGAAGATGCTCAAAAACAAAAAAGAGGGGAGTTAATAGAGCCTTTAAAACCAATTGTATACTATATAGACCCGGCAACACCCGATAAGTGGAAATCATTCATCAAGCAAGGTATTGATGATTGGCAAGTAGCCTTTGAAGGTGCAGGGTGGAAAAACGCAATTCGCGGAGAATATTGGCCCGAAAATGATCCGACCATGAGTTTAGAGGATGCGCGTTTCTCGGTGTTGCGCTATTTTGCTGCCGAAATTCAGAATGCCTATGGTCCTAATGTTCATGACCCTAGAACAGGAGAGATTATGGAAAGTCATATAGGCTGGTATCATAATATTATGAGTCTGCTGCGCGATTGGTATTTGATTCAAACTGCCGCTGTGGATCCCAAAGCAAGAAACAAAAAGTTTGACGATAAATTAATGGGCGAATTAATTCGTTTTGTAGCGGCTCATGAAGTGGGTCATACGTTGGGCTTACGTCATAATATGGGAGCTAGTAATGCTACACCCGTTGAAATGTTGAGAGATCCAGGGTTTCAAAAGAAGAACGGTCATACGTCATCCATTATGGATTATGCCCGATTTAATTATGTAGCGCAACCTGGCGATGGGGTAACCGATTTATTTCCAAGAATTGGCGATTATGATAAATGGGCCATCAAATGGGGGTATTCCTATTTTCATGATGCAAAATCAGAAGACGAAGAAAAAGCATTACTCAATGAAATGACCAAAGAAGCCTACAAAAATCGTAGACTTTGGTTTGGTACTGAAAGTAGTCCCTACGACCCGCGTTATCAAACCGAAGATTTAGGAGATAATGCCATGAAAGCCTCTGAATATGG
This sequence comes from Flavobacterium sp., assembly GCF_027484945.1. Lineage (GTDB taxonomy): Bacteria > Bacteroidota > Bacteroidia > Flavobacteriales > Flavobacteriaceae > Flavobacterium. Next base: position 1,815 of record NZ_JAIXRZ010000025.1, on the reverse strand, counting down.
TATAAAAAATTTAAAAATAATTTTACCAAACCTAATCGAATGGAGTAAAGAAAAAGGCGAAGATTATTCAGAATTAGAAGATATGTATAATGCTTTGGTGGGTCAATTTAGAAGGTATATGGGGCATGTTACGAAAAATGTTGGAGGAATATATGAAACGCCAAAGACCTATGATATGCAAGGAAACGAATACGAAACGGTACCCTCAAGTATTCAAAATGAAGCTGTAGCCTTTTTGAATAAGCAATTATTTAAAACACCTACTTGGTTGTTAGATCAGAATATCTTGGCAAAAATTTATCCCGATAAAGGCGTTGAACTCATTCGAGGAATTCAAGTCGGAACCCTCTCCAGTCTGTTATCCTTTGACCGAATGGCTCGTTTAATGGAAACCGCATCTTTAGGTAAAGAGAATTACTCCGTAGATGAATTGTTGAGTGATTTGCAAAATGGAATTTTCTCCGAATTAAAAGCAAATGCACCTATTGATGTATACAGAAGAAATTTACAAAAAGCTTTTGTTTCAAAATTGATTGATGCCATCAATTTAGATAATAATGCCGTGGCCAATTTTAACGGAAGAAAAATTGTAATGGTAGATACCGATTTGCCCTCGATTGCTCGGGGTCACTTAATTGAGTTAAAAAGTCAATTAAAGGTCGCCAATACCACAACTACGGATCGTTTAAGTAAATTCCATATCACTGATTTAATCGCAAGAATTGATCAAGCGTTAAATCCAAATTAAAAAAGCAGTAGGCCTAAAACTAAAAATGCTTCACCAAGTGTGAAGCATTTTTTTATTGAAGCATTTGTTTGTTATTTGAATGCCGAAAAACCGGTAATGTCCATACCTGTAATCAACAAGTGAATATCGTGGGTTCCTTCATAGGTAATCACCGATTCTAAATTCATACTGTGACGCATAATAGAATACTCTCCCGTAATACCCATACCTCCTAAAATCTGACGTGCTTCGCGTGCAATATTAATAGCCATATCAACATTGTTGCGTTTTGCCATCGAAATTTGCGCCGTTGTTGCTCTCCCTTCGTTACGTAATACTCCCAAACGCCAAGTTAATAACTGTGCTTTGGTAATTTCGGTAATCATTTCAGCTAATTTTTTTTGTTGCAATTGGGTAGCACCAATTGGTTTATCGAATTGCACACGTTCTTTTGCATACCGTAATGCAGTATCATAACAATCCATAGCTGCACCAATAGCACCCCAAGCAATTCCATAGCGCGCGGAGTCCAAACAACCCAGCGGCGCACCCAATCCCGATTTGTTGGGTAATAGGTTTTCTTTTGGAACTTTTACATTGTCAAAAATTAATTCGCCTGTTGCCGAAGCGCGCAACGACCATTTGTTGTGCGTTTCTGGAGTGGAAAATCCTTCCATACCACGCTCTACAATTAAACCGTGAATACGACCTTCTTCATTTTTTGCCCAAACGACAGCAATATCTGCAAAAGGAGCATTGGATATCCACATTTTGGCACCATTCAACAAATAATGATCGCCCATATCTTTGAAGTTGGTTACCATTCCGCCAGGATTTGATCCAAAGTCAGGCTCTGTCAATCCAAAACAACCCATCATTTCACCAGTGGCTAATTTCGGAAGGTATTTCATTCGCTGTTCTTCATTGCCATATTTCCAAATCGGGTACATTACTAATGAAGATTGTACCGATGAGGTCGATCGAACACCCGAGTCTCCACGTTCAATTTCTTGCATGATTAAACCGTAGGAAATTTGATCCAAACCAGCCCCGCCATATTCTACGGGGATATAAGGCCCAAATCCGCC
>NZ_JAIXRZ010000034.1 GCF_027484945.1 Flavobacterium sp. | reverse complement strand
TTTCGGGTGGGCATAATACAATCAGTGAGTCACAAAGGTAAGGTTTTTCAATCCAACAAAAAAGGGAACCGAAGCCCCCTTTTGATTAGTTTAATCGCAACATTTCATTTGTAATGTCAACACTGGGCATCGGGAGAAATTGCAAATCTTTATGTTTAAGGATTTCTGTTTGAAATGATTCTCCTTTTCGTCTTCTTTTAACTTCAAGAACATTGTTTTTTTCTGAAAAAAATAAAGGTTCTTCGAGCGTAAGTGATTCCATTCCGTTGGTGATTAGGTAAAATAGCGTGTTTTTTTCTAAAATCGTATCCTTTCGATACACCAGGCCTTGATAAACGCACACCAGGGTTGGAAATTTAGCGCCTACGATATAATGATTTCCGCCTATTAGGGTGATAGAATTCGTTTCTTTATCCGTAATACAAAGGACATTTTCGAGGTAATTTCCATTTTTCTCATAAACATACAACTTGATATTTTCTACTGGAAATTTCCAGTCAAACAAAAGGGTAAAGGAAAAATCGCTTGACCCTGATGCTTGGCTCCAACTTTGGATTGAGAAAAGAATGTATACAAAAAATACGTTCTTCATTACTTCCTATAAATTTAATAATTTAATATCGCCCGCTGGCGTCACAATGTAATAGCGGTTGTTGCGAATAATGGTGTTTTTCGGTAGTTGGTCTTCTTTGAGTTTGATGCGAACGGTCAGATCGTAAAAGGCCTGAATAGAAGGTTCGGCTACATCACCGTTGATCACAAAACTGTGGTCTTTCATCAGCGCGGGATTGTAGTATTCGGTGCTGTTTTTCTTGATATCGTTTACCGAGCTTTTGGGGTCAAAATTGGCGGATGCTTGGGCATAAGCAGTGTATTTGCGGTAACTCTCCATCGGATACGACACGTTGAAGCCCTCTTGCAGGATTTTCTCTTTTTTACTTAAGTCCATGTTCATCAATAGCGAATAATTGGCCGTCATTTCTTTGAATTGTTCCAAGGCTTTGCGTTGCATTTGGGCGCGAATTTGATCAAAATTGACCGTGACATAATCTACTTTGGCCAAGTCATAAATTTCATTTTTTCCACAAGTAGAAATAATTTTATCCATATCGCGACTGGAACGAAAGCGAATGATAAGGTTCTTTTTCAACTCAAAGCCCGAAGGTTTTTCATTGTAGGTTTTGGGGTTGAAGATTTTTTTCTCCACCGCATATTCATACGTTGGTACAAACGAAATCATATCGGTCATTACCACAATATCTTTACTGTAAGTATCCAATTCTTTGATGACATTGTTGATGCGTTCATCCATTAAATTGGTGGCTTCTTCGGCCGATTTTCCCAATTGTAATACACTAAAGGTGGCTACTTGTGTGGTCGCTTTTTCGTTATAAATTCCTTTAATTACGATTACCATCTCGTTTTCAGTACTCGAGGTAGTTTGTAGCGTATTGACCCGATTGACCGAATACGAATTATTACCGTAATTGACATTTCCTTTTTGAAGTTCGTAGTTGGCATTGCCCGAAGCTTCAGAATAATTGGCATTACCTGAATGTTGTGCCGTTGCCCACAAAGTGGTAAATACAGTTGTTGCTAAAATTACTTTTGTTTTCATACAAATGGAGTTTTTAAAATTTGATGAAGCAAAAGTATATGGCAGAATTTCCAACCTTTGGTAAATCGACTTTCTCTTTACTGTAAAGTTATTTGGTTATTTTTACAGTGAATTTACAGTGAATTTACCACAGAGATTTTCATTGTCCTCCTACCTTTGAACCACGGCATGAATGAAATGCAACATTTTCAGGAATTAAAACGACGAGTGCTCGAGCGCTACCGTCAGGATTATCCGTATTTTCAAGGGGACTGGAAATCGTTTTCTTCTCAAGACATTTTGAATCTTATTGCTTTATTGGAAAAGGAATGTAAAGAAACGGTGAGTGAGAAATGGATTTATACCCATTTAAAACCAGAAACGAATACCAAGTTGCCCCGAAAAAACATGCTGCATGTATTGTGTCGATTTGTAGGTGTGTCGAGTTGGGATGAGTTTATTTTTGAACCTGACACTGCACAACATACCGTTGCTTCTTCGGTAGTTGTTTCTCGTTCAAAACGCGGGTATGCTTGGCTGATAGGGATTGGAGTGTTGTTGTTGTTGTTGATTGTAACGTATTTTCTTTGGACAAAAGAAAAAGAGGCAAACATACCTTCCGTGAAATTGCAAAATCAATACACCAAAGAAACCGTGGACAGTTCGGAAGTTCAAGTCTATGATGCGACAAATACTACTGCGGTCAAACCGATGACTCAGCAACAGTTTGAGGACAAAGTTCGAGAAAACCCCTTAACTGTCTTAGTGAAAAGTCCGTTTTATAAAGATACCATCGTGCAAATTCCACCGAGTTCTTCAGTTCAAACGCCACCTGTAGTAGCCTTGCAACCCGATGATTACGCCATGATGGTGAAAGCCTTTTTGAAAGCTGATATTACCGATTGGCAAAAACGAAAGACACAATTGAAGCAAATTCTTTCGGAAGAGTTGGAAGTGATAGTGATGTTGAAAGACGGTCTCGGTGCCGAGTTTTACAATAAAGCCCAATTTGTACAAAAGTTAACCATTCCCACACCTGTATTGAAACGGTGGGAGATTGTGGATATAAAAAATGAACCCGACGGAAGGCTCAAAGCAATCCGTATCAAACAAGAATAAGCATGCGCAACGCGATTGTATGTATTGTTTTTCTATGGTGTGCTTCGGTGTGGAGTCAGGCCGCTACAGAATCCATGAAAACCACCAACGAACAATCGTTGAAACAGGTTTTTGCGGCACCTGTTTTGCAAGCGTACCAAGAAAATTCGGATTTAAAAATTCAAGAATTGTTTTTTTACTTGCAGCAGCTTACGCAACCTAGTCTTGAGGCATCGTTGCGAAAAGAAATTGAAACCGCTTGTTTGGCCTTGTTTATTAATGATGATGCGTTGGTAGTGGATCTTACTTCTCCTACGCCAACGCTTATTACTATTGCTACTTTACTCCAAAAATTAGCACAAACGACTCCTATCCAACTTACAGTATCGGAAAGTGTAAAACACAATACGGTCACCTACCGCAGTTGGATGTGTAGCTACACGATTGGATGTGTTCAAAACGAAAGTAAATGGAATTATACCATAGCACAAGTCGTATATTTCGCATTACAACCCCAACAATTTGGTACCCATTACCAACAAACTTACCAATATCGTTTGGGCGCGATGAAGTTACGGTAAGTTTCGTAAGGCTTCGCGTTTGCTTAAGGGTTTTAAATCGGTATTTTCTACAAAATCACGCACGCCATTTGGATTGAAGCGATTGTAATCACGCAGTGCCCAACCAATCGCTTTTTGGATAAAGAACTCTTTAGAATCTTTATGATTGTAGCATTCCGCTTTTAGCAAGTCAAAATCGGTTTGGGCTTTATATCCCAATTGAAAAAGGATGCCGCTGCGATTCAACCAAAGAGAAGGAGCAGCAGAAAACCGTTCAATGACTGATGGAATAGTTTCGGGAAATTGTTTTAAATACCCGCCCAAGAGATATTTGGCTATAAAATCGACACTATCCCACCAGGAATGGGTTATAATCAAATGTTCAATGAGGTGTATATCTTCGGGTAAGTACTTTTTTTTCACCGCTTTATAGAAAAGCTCCATGCCACAATAATGGAATTCTCGGTAGGGTTGCACAAAAAGCACTAAAGTATAGGCGCGGAAATTATCTTGAATAGATTTCTTGTTTTGGGCATACCAAGTGTTAAACAAGTCCCTGCGCTGGGTGGCTTTAATACCTAAGAATTCAAAATTGTCTTTCATGTACGCTTTCATCGGGACAGCGTTTTCAGTCTTTTGGTGCTGTTTAAAAAGATGCACCAATTCGTCAATCGGAGGCATGGGTAAATTGTTGATTTAAGTTCGCTTTTTTTTCCCGACAAGCCAGTTCTAATTCGTCGAAAAAAACAAAGAATTCATTTTCAAATTCGGTGTAAAACTGCTTCAACTCGATCATGGCATCATGCATTTGTGCGCGTTGTTGGGTGCGACGATCCATTTGAAATAAAATTTTCTCTAAACCTTCCAACGAGGAATAACACACCAACCAGTTCCGTGCGATCATATAGGGCACCATGTGCTGTGTTTTTTCAGTAAGCCAACTGTGTTTTTCTTTGAGTAAGGCATAGAAATCGGCGGCATATTCTTCGAGTGAGGTGGCCGAGTAACGACTCCAATTTTTCGCCAAAAAATGATCGTAAAAAATATCCATGATGACACCCGAATAGTGTCCGTACTTTGCGTGTAATCGGTGTTTGCTTTGCCGGTACAACGGATGCGCATCGGTAAAACTATCGATAAAACGATGCAATAGAATTCCTTTTTGAATTTCTAATGGAAAAGTTTGGTACTGTTTTCCACGTACACTATCCGCCATAAAATTGCCGATTTTTAGCAAATCATGCTCCCCGGAAAGATAAATGTGTGCCAAAAAATTCATGAAAAAGTACGATCGATGGGTAAAGATAGTAACTTTTTAAATCAAATTTTGTAATGTTTTTGATTGTCGCAAACAATAAGACGTTACTCAATATTTGAATTGGCGGAAGTTGTCTTGGTTTTATGTTGCAATAGTGCTTCTTTACGCAGTTGTTGTAAATTCTTAGAAGCTTGGTTTTCTAGTATATAATTATCCAGTAATTCAATAGCCATAGCGGCTATTTTTTTATCTTGATGAAAGCCTAATCCTTGTAATGTTCGAGTATCAAGCGGAATTTGAAATTCCTTAGCCAATAAAAGACAGAATTTTACAAGTTGTGGCGTAGCATCGATTAACCAATTGCCAATATTTTCTAGGAGGTTTTGTGTTTTACCGGTATATAGCTTTACTAATTGCGCATATTCCGCATCACTTAGCGGTATTGAAAACGCATTGAAAAGGGTAGGTTGTAGCCCATTAAGAAGAAGTATTGCCTTAATTGATTGAAAACGCACTTCGTTTGATTGATGGTTTAGTTCGGTTTCTAAAAACGGGAGTGCCTCTTGACTGTTGGCTATTACAGCAAATTGAATGGCCTCCACTTTTTGTGCTAGAGTTCCCGATGCAATTGTGCGATTTAAGAATGCGTTTAATTCCAACTTATGCATTAAAAGCGCTAATTTAGTTCGGTTTCCTGGTAAGCAGTAGGGTGAATTGGCTACAAAAAGTTTGGCTGTAAATTCGCGTAAATTTTCAGGATTACCCTTTAATACTTTAGTTTTAAAATAGTCCAATTCAATTTCTGTTTCAATAGTATCCCAAGTATTCGAAAAAAAAGATTGAAGAAACGTTGCAATTGTTTCTTGAAAAGAAGGGGAATAAGAAACCAATTTTTCGGAATTGTTTTTTTGAAAAAATTGCATACCAATATAAAGTACAGACAAACCTGCCAGAATTGGTAAAACGATGTTTTCCACTATACTGAAAGCGATTACGTCTTGAAAAAATGTTGCAATTAACGCGCGCATTGTTATTGTTTTAAACGAATTATAGTCCTCAATTAAAGAGGGTGATACCATACGTTGTAAATTTAGCAAAAAATAACCGATAATTAAAAATTGAGTTCCTTTTTAAAGAATCGTAGAAGCAATTGTTTGACCAATAGCCGTGAAAAGTTCAGGATTAATTAGAATCCAACCCAAAGAAGCGATACAACTCAATGTAAGGAAGAGCCAAACACCCTTGTGTAATGAGGCATTAAAATGTTCAACATTCATTAAAAACCGACTCGTTATTCGTGTGAGAAAAACGATTAGAAGTGTTAAAATAAAAATTGAAACGAAAAAACTATACATGCGATAGTTTGCATTCCAATGAAAGGTATCGGCCCAATGAACAATCCACTGAATTGGCCCAATGGTCATTGATAGTAATGCTATCGGAATTAACCAACAAAGGCCTACAAATAAATAGGTGTGGTAATTGTTTCGATCCATTTTAATTACTTGGGTTTGCATAGTCACACTGCTTCTGCTAAAAAGGCTAAGCGAAGTTTTTCCAGAATGTCTTCGGGATTAAAAGGTTTGGAAAGAATTTCATTAGCTCCTTGTTCGATAGCCTTTTCTATGGTTACCGATTCATTACCAAGCGAAGAAACTACAAATACAGGACGATTTGGATTTAATTTTTTGCTTAGGGAAACAATTTCAATTCCCGAAAGGTACGGAAGCATTACATCGGTGATCACAGCATCGGGATTGAAAGAATTTAATTTTTCCATTCCTTCCTTTCCATCGATAGCAAAATCGGTTTGGTAACCTTCACGATTCAGCATGAATTGCAAAATCGTTTTGATCATTTTATCGTCTTCGATAATCAATATTTTTTTCATAGTAGGTTGCATATGCCAACAATTGTTGGGGGTTAGTAACTTGGGGTAAGTTGATACAAAAGTAAAAAGTACCTGTAGGTAACTCAAAATAATATCGCTATATGCACTAAAAAATCGATAAACAAAACATATTGCTTAATTGAAAGAAAAAGGGCGATTTTTTTTGATTTTTATCGACTATAATAGAAGAGTTTTTAAGGTGAAAAGCCAACTATTTTTATAAAAAAATCAAAAATAACCTACAGTTTAAAAAGCAATCTAAACGGTTTTGAGTCTTGTTTAGTTGGATTTCCCTACTTTTTGATACAATTCTCGGAAACGATTTGCAGTAGAATTATCAGAGAAAAAAGCATGAACAACCATAGGTTTACGGTAGGTTTTAATGGTTTTTATTTGCTTCATAATTTCGCTATCCGACATGTCACGATGAATTGGATGGTTGACAAAAAATTGACCATAACGTTCCATCGCTAATCTCTCGGTTTCTAAAAGTTTTGCATCACCCTTATCCTTTGGATTTAATAAAGAAACAATACTGTTTATTTTACCATTTAAAAGATAGGCTAACATTTCCTCATCGGTGGGGCAGGGGGTAAGGAATACTTCGTTTTCTAATTTATAAATTGGACCGCGTTCAAATTGTTTTTTATTGTCCAAACTCCGTTCTGAGTTGGCAACCCCTTTTACTTTATGTCCCGTTTCTTTACGAATGATGTTTTTAAATACATTGGCCCGATCCTTTCCTAAATAGCAATGCACGTAGTATTTGCCTTTTAATTCATGGGCCATTTTACGAATAACGGTAACTGTAGAATCATTTTTGGAAACCCAAGGTAACATTGGGATTGCAATTAATTGTATGCCTGCATTTTTGGCATTAATTTGTTCTTTATTCATTAAAATAGGTTCTGCAGGAACAACCAATTCATGCAATAACGATATAACGCCATCGTATCCTTCGTTTTTTAATTCCCTTAATTTATCGGCATCGGGATAGGGACCAAAATGATATTCTGCACTATTACTTTTATCCACCGATGTGGTTGTGTTTATGGTTGTGAGTATTTCGGGTTGAAAACTAAATATATATACAGCAACTACAAAGGCAACACTTAATACAGCCCAAATTGCTTTTTTAAATGGCGTAAGTGGGCTATACGTACTGGTTAGGTATTGGGTTGTTTTGGTGGTTAAATACAATACTACCAATAAAAATAAAACAATTACCCCTTTTTGTGCACCACTTTGTGCCTCTTCACTCCAATTATGGGCACTCGCCCAATCGGCCATCCAGCGGTTTGGTCCAACGGTTAAACTCAATAGGCCAAGTGGAAAAACCCAACATAAACCCAGATAAAGAAAGGTGAGTATATTTCTACGGTTAACTTTTAAGTATAAGGATTTCATCGTCGTATGGGGTGTGTTTATAGTTGATATTGTAGTTGTAATGATAGATTAAGTTCGTTTTGAAATTTGTTTTCAAAGTACTCTTGGCGGTTAATTGAAGTAGAGGCACTCATAATCCATTGCTTGAAAAACACTTTACTGTAGGAAAGTCCAAACCGATACGATTTTAACGTGACGCGCTGTGCAAACTGAGGCAATACTTCTCGTTCATCAGGAGAAGTTCCATACCCGATGCTGGCTCCCCAAAAATTAAATCGATTGGGGCCATAATTCCGATAATTAACCGAAAAGGAAGGATATGGTTTTTGATTGAAACGGAAAAACGACCGTAAATTTAGAAAACCATTTCCGATGTATTTGCTAAGTCCTGCAATTCCGTTGTAGCTTTCGTTATTGATTGATTGGTTGTAACGCATCCCCAATTCGCTTTCCCAACCCCCATTCCAGTTAATAAAACCTGAATAACTGAGTCGTAGTTTGGGAAAAAAATTCTCATTGCCGGTACCAATATTAAAATACGAATAACTAAATGGAAGTAACCGTACAAAGGCATCTACTTCAAATAACGAACCCGAATTTTTGGTTTGTCCATACGAAACCCGATTGGCATAACTGTAGCGACCAATTAAGCTAAAGCCGGGTCGTTGCCGAACAAAACTCAAACTTGTATAATTCCAGGGTCCAACACCGGGTCGATTAAAGCCGGTATAATTGTAGGATACGCTAATACGGTTGGAATTAGAAACGAGTTTCAATTCTAAAACCTGTTCTTTTAATCGCGCATCATTAGGATATTTAGCACTTAATTGTTCCAAATAAGCTAAGGTTTTCGCTTCATCGGCTTGGGTTGCGAGATATCGAATTTTTAGTTTCTCCAGTTCTATGGCATTGGGGTGGAGTTCCAATCCTTTGTGTAAGGTAACTCGAGCACAAGCCGTATCTTGCTGTTCCAAACATAATTGCGTTTGGTATAAAAAGGCTTCTCTGTAGCGTGGATTTTTAGCAATAACATAGTTGAAATAATAGGCCGCACTATCTTTTTGATTTAAAAAACGGTGTGTACGTCCCAAAGCAATATGAAAATCCAAGTAGTTGGGTGCTATTTTTTTCCCTAAACGCGCTAGTTCGAGTGCTTTTGTATAATCTTTAACCTCGTTTATGGTTTTATTGGTCACCAAAAGTAAACTATCGGAGTTTATTTTTTTTTGCGCCCAAATCGAACAACAAAATAAGCTAACAAGGAAGGTGGATGCTATTTTCATCATAGGGTACTTTCAGTAAATCCGGTTCGTTCCATGACTCCCCATTTTTTTTCTTTATTTAAGAAAAAATTGTAGTAGCCTTTTAAACAGGAATAAATTAATAGTGGGTGATAAATAAAGGGCTCTATTAAAACCATTGCAATTATAGAAACCATGTCTTTAATGCCTTGAAATTGCTTATAGATCAATTGATCGATATAAATCGAAATTAAGGTAAATGTAGTGAAGACCAAATACGTAGTCAAACTCACCAAAAACAAAAAGTAAACATCCAAACCAAAAAAGAATAAATCGGCGAGAATAACCAATAATCCTAATAGCTCTATAATGGGCAATGCAAATTCAAAAAGCAAGAAGTAGGGAAACGCCAACAATCCCGTTCTGCCGTATTTAGGGTTAAAAAACATATCCCGGTGGTGGTATAAATTTTGAGCCAACCCTCGTGCCCATCGAACCCGTTGATTAATGAACGTTTTTATGTCAGTTGGCCCTTCGGTCCAACATAACGACTCTGGGAGGTAGACAATTTTAAATTTTGTTTTCTTTTCGTGCAGGTGTTTACGTATTCGGGTAATTAACTCCAAATCCTCACCTAAGAACCCAATGTGATAGCCTCCGACTTCAATCACTCTTTTTTTGTCAAACATTCCAAGAGCTCCCGAGACTAAGAGTAAACCATTAAGTTTACTTAAAGCCATACGACCATATCGAAAAGAACGAATATACTCCAACTCCTGAAATCGAGCGAGCCAGTTTTTAGGGTATTTGGAAGTGACTATGGTTCCATGTTTAAATTCACTCGAATTGGAAAGGCGAATTGCAGCTCCAGTGGCGATAACCTTATCGGGCTCCTTTAAAAAAGGTTTTACCAATGTGGCGAGTGAATCGTTTCGCAAAATACAATCAACATCAACACAAACAATTAAATCATATTTTGAAGCATTTATTCCCGCATTTAAGGCATCCGATTTACTTCGAATATTGGCTTTGTCGACAACGAGTAATTTATAATAAATTGGATTTTTAGATCGGTAATACCCAAAAATTGCAGCGGTAGGAATATCTGAATTGGTTTCATGATCAATTTTTATCAATTCAAATTTTTCAATCAGCTGTTCCATGGTATTGTCAGAACTTCCATCGTTGACAATAACAATTTCATATTTGGGATATTCTTGTGAAAGTAAGGATAGAATATTGGATACAATGGTTTTTCCCTCATTGTAAGCCGGTGCAATAATCGAAATCCCCCGAGAGTTATTGGAGCGAATTAAAATACTTTTATGAAAAAAATCATTGTAGAGAAAATACTTGTTGATTGCAGCAATCGATAACAGGGCTTGAATAAGGTATAATGCTAAATAAATTAGCGCATAAATAGCCAAACCGACTTCAATCTGTTTTACAAGGGTTTCCAAGATATACGGTGATTAATTAAGCACTAAATGAGCGATTGCTTTTGATGCTCCTGCTGAAGATGAAACGTCAGAAATTTTCAAATCCTCTTTAAATTGCGCTAGTAATAAGGTCAACGCTTGTGAGGCAATCTTTTTGTTTTCGTGTAAAATCAATAATTGCAACTTCCGGTTATCAATAGCCACGTTTAAATTGATGGCGACCATCAAACACAATTGTATTAAGTTTTCGTTTTGCGAGTCCAACCAAGTGTTAAATTCAGTTCTAACCGATTCCCTACGATTTTGGTATAACTCAGCCAACATAAGCAATTCTACTTCTTTCAAAGGTTCGGGATAATTTGCAATTATAGTGGTATCAAAATTAGAGGCCACAACCATTGCTTTTAACACATTAGATCTAATTTCAAATTGTTTTGACTTTAAAAGCGGTTTTAAATAGGGAAGTGCTAAATGATTGTGAAGTGTCTGTGAATGCTGAATGGCGATGATTTTTTGGTAATTATTTCCAAACTTGATTTGCCGATTAAAGGTATTGTATAAGTCAAAAGCTTCAACTATTTCTTGGACTAAATCATTTGGAGTTTCCAAAATATTTTTTTTAATATGAATCAAATGTTCAATTAAAAGTTTTATCGTTTTTGGATTTTTTCGAACCTCATTATTTTTAAAATAGTCCAGTTCAGCTTTTCGTTCCTCAGTATTTAGTCCTTCAAAAAAATAACGAATTAAAAAAAGTTCAACGAATTGCTTTTCTTTAACTTTTGTTTTATCCTGTTTATCATCGGATAAGCGGTAATACAAAATGAAAAATACTAAACCGATTACTGCCAATAAAAGTAAAGGGATAAAAATATGCTCTAAAGCATACGCCGTGTGATCACGGTGAAAGATGATGAGTGTTCGGTTCATAAGGACTCAGTTTGGGGCTTGTGAGTTTTACAATACAAATCTAACCTCCATTCTTTTGATAAGGCCTAGTTAATCGTTGAAATGTATAAAAACTCGACAAAATGTAAAAATTTTACAAATTGTTTAACGCTTTCTGTTAGGGTAACTAATTTTTGTGAGACTAAAATGGAGATAAATGCGAATAAAAATGAAAATTCATAAGAGAAAAATTATCTTTGCAAGCACTTTAATTTAATTGTTAAATCATATGACTTTAATAAAATCTATTTCTGGAATTCGAGGAACTATTGGAGGCAAAGTAGGCGATAACCTCACTCCCCTAGACGCTGTAAAATTTGCTTCGGCTTATGGAACTTTCTTAAAAGAACAGGGAACTAAAGATAAATTGAAAGTAGTTATTGGTCGTGATGCCCGAATTTCGGGTCCGATGATTCACAACCTTGTGGTAAATACCCTTATTGGTTTGGGTATTGATGTAATTGATCTTGGACTATCAACTACCCCTACTGTTGAAGTGGCTGTTCCTCTAGAGCAAGCCGATGGTGGAATTATTTTAACTGCATCGCACAACCCAAAACAATGGAATGCCTTGAAATTATTGAATGCCAAAGGTGAATTTTTAAGCGGGGCCGATGGTGCCAAAATTTTAGCGATTGCTGCCAACGAAGCTTTTGATTTTTCAACCGTAGATAATTTGGGCGAAGTGATTCAAAATGATGCCTATATGGATATTCACATTGATGAAGTACTAAATTTACCGTTGGTTGATGCAGCGGCAGTAGCGAAACGAAAATTTAAAGTAGTGGTCGATGGTGTTAATTCTTCTGGAGGAATTATCATCCCCAAATTATTAGAACAAATGGGGGTTGAGGTAGTCAAATTGTATTGCACACCCGATGGTCATTTTCCGCATAATCCCGAACCTTTGAAAGAGCATTTAGGCGATATCTGTAAATTAGTACTAGAAGAACAAGCCGATTTTGGTATTGTAGTTGACCCCGACGTAGACCGCCTGGCATTTATCTCCAACGACGGTGAAATGTTTGGTGAGGAATATACGCTTGTTGCCGTAGCCGATTATGTTTTAAGTAAAACACCCGGAAATACCGTTTCGAATATGAGTTCCTCCCGCGCGCTCCGAGATATTACCGTTAAGCACAACGGTTCATATGAGGCGAGTGCTGTTGGAGAAGTCAATGTAGTTGAAAAAATGAAAGCAACCCAAGCCGTTATTGGTGGTGAAGGTAATGGAGGAATTATTTACCCGGAACTCCATTACGGTCGCGATTCGCTCGTAGGTGTAGCCTTGTTTTTAACCCATTTGGCCCAACTGGATACTACCGTAGCCGATTTGCGCGCGAGCTATCCCCAGTATTTTATGAGTAAAAATAAAATCGAACTTACTCCTCAAATTGATGTTGATGGCGTAATGGCAACCATTGCAAAAAACTATGCTTCGGCGGATATTTCAACCCTTGATGGAGTAAAAATTGATTTTCCTACCGAATGGGTTCATTTACGGAAATCCAATACAGAGCCGATCATTCGTATTTACACCGAAGCACCTACTCAAGCTGAAGCTGATGCGCTAGCTACACGTTTTGTAAACGAATTAAAATCAGTAGCCGGAATCTAAATATGCTAAAAACATCAAAAAAACCACTTCATTTGGAGTGGTTTTTTGTTGTACGCCAATATTCTATTGGGAAAAGGAAAAGAAATCCTATAAAATAGCAACCGATATCTGCCCAAGCGAAGGAAGTGCCCAATACGGCGCGCGCAATCGCGTTGTGTTCCAAACCCAATAGGGAAATACAATCGATAGATTGCAAAAATTCAATGATCAATGCAAAAAGTAAACAGGCAGTTGCTACAACTGCTGTAGGTTTATTTACCCCACTTTTCACAAAATAAAAGAGCAAAAAAATAACCAATACATCGCCTAAATAAGGACGTATAAAGGTGTCGCTTACCCATAAAGTAATAGCAATTTCTGCACAGAGAAATGCTATAAAATAAATGAAAGCATGTTTGTCAAATTGCATGAGGTAAAAGTACAGTGTTTTTGAAATGAAAAAAAACGTAGGATGCAACTTTTGAACCTTTCATTTGAAATGAGTATTATTGCCAAAATTTTGCTCATGATCAATAAATTAATGGTTCGCATTATATTGCTGTTGCTTGCTACAGGAGTAATTTCATGTACTTCAGTTAACCGGTATAACCAACGATTAGTCACACCCATTCCTGTTGTGAAATTGCAAAAAGACATCCAATTTATCGAGCGAAAATTACACCGGTTATATCCCAATTTATACGGCTATATTTCAAAAGAACAACTGGCGTTTAAATTTGATAGTATCCGAAAGGTCGTTAATCGACCGATGACCACTAAAGAATTTTATTTTGTGATTGCTCCCGTGATTGCTTCGGTTCGTCAAGGACACATGACTACTGGGTTACCCCAACCCTTAGCGACCAAAGCACAACGTAAACATTTTAAAAACAGAGGTGAGGGCCCACTCACGCAATTTACAACTGAGTGGATCAATCATAAAATGATTGTTTTGAAACACCGTTCGGATAAAAAGTATCTAAAACCTGGTGCCGAAATTGTTTCTATAAATGGAATTACCCCGCAAGCATTGTATACTAAATTTCGTCCAACTTTAACTTCGGATGGATTTAATGAAACGTATATTCGACGTGGATTCGGAAAACGTTTGTCAATCTATTATACCGGTGAGTTAGGCCTTCAAGATAGCTTGCAAATGGTTTTCAAACAAAAGGATTCGCTTTATTCCGAATGGATCAAACGCAAAGCAAAACCCATTAAAAAAAATACGATAAAGTCAACCCAAAAAATGACTAAAACACAACCCAAGGATACTTTAAAGCCGCTTGATTCCCTTTCGAAAACACCTAAAAAAGAACCTCGTTTTACCCGAAAAGAACGCCGTATTTTTGATTGGGATCCAACGACTAAGGAGTTTTCCGTAGCATTGAAAAAAAGTGTATTGGATTCTTCTCTATACGTTTTACGGATCAAAAATTTTTCAGGAAGCAAGCACCATAAGGCTTATTCCCTTCTTTTTGATTCTATAAAAAAAATGAATTTAGCGGTATTGGTTTTAGATTTACGAGATAATCCTGGGGGCCGTATTGGTGATGCGGTGAATTTATACCGTCATTTTATTGATAAAGAAACAATCCTGTTGCGACCTTCGGAAGTTACTTCCAAAACGAGCCTTTGGAAACTAGGGGTATTACCCAAGTTGTCCCCAATAGGATATCCGTTTTTTTTAGCGGGCTATCCCTTTTATATGGGATTTAGTTATTTTCGAACAACCAAACGTCCCGAGGGTGGCTACCAATACAAATTGGTTGGTAGTCGAACGATTAAGCCTGCGACTAATGCTTATCTAGGGAAGCTCTTTGTATTAATAAACGGAGGAAGTTTTTCTGCGGCTTGTATTGAGTCTGTAGCGTTAAAAAACCGTCCAAACACCTATTTTGTTGGAGAAGAAACGGGTGGCGCTTTTAATGGTACGGTGGCAGGTATTATGCCTGTTGTTCGCTTACCCTATTCCAAAATTAGTGTTCGTCTCGGACTCATGAATGTGCAAACTATAGCGCAATCCGAGCGTGAGGGTCGAGGTGTTTTCCCCGATATAACAATTCTTCCTACGATCGAAGATCGCGTCAAAGCGCGCGATCCAGAGTTAGAATACGTTGTAAAAATGGTGCAACAATCACGATAAATAAATAGAAAAAAACTCCCAATAGTCAACTATTGGGAGTAAGTGTTAGTGTTCTTTTTTGACAAAGCGAGCAGTATTTCGAGCTATAGGAAGTTCCGACTTGGGTTCGGGTTTCGTAGTGGTAAAGTGGCCATTTTCATCCACATAGACTAGCATACTTTCAAATCCTTTTCCCTTATTATTATTTAATTTACGGTCGGCTTTTTTCTTGTCTTTTTCTTTTTGTTTGAGGGCTTTGTTTTTAATACTTTGTTTTTTAGAAAACGAATCAGGCATAACTATTCAATCGATTTTAGTGAACTATTTCAGTGATAGGTCGTCCATTTTGTTTTACAATTTGGCGCCATAAGGGTTGTTCGTTTTGGGTGCAAAAGCTAATCGCCTGTCCCGTTTGTCCGGCACGACCGGTTCGACCAATGCGGTGAACATAGGTTTCTACTTCATTGGGTAAATCAAAATTGATGACCAAGGGTAACTCTTTGATATCGATTCCACGTGCCGCAATATCTGTTGCTACCATTACTTGTATGGTATGTGATTTAAAATCAGCAAGTGCTTTTTGCCGCGCCGATTGGGATTTATTTCCATGAATAGCTGCAGCAGTAACACCTTGCTTCTCGAGTTTTTGAACGAGTTTGTTTGCACCGTGTTTAGTACGCGTAAACAATAAACATTGATTTCCGTTATGCTTGCTAAGTACCTGAAGTAACAACGTTATTTTTTCCAGTGGATCGACTACATATACCGATTGTTCAATTGCGGCCTTTATAGATGAAACCGGGTTGGCATCGACCTGTACGGGTTGCTTTAAAAACAACGGAAGAAGTTTTTGAATTGATTCGGGTAAGGTAGCTGTGAAGAATAAAGTTTGCCGTTGTTGAGGTATAAAGCGCAATACGGCTTTCATGTCGTGGATAAACCCCATATCGAGCATGCGATCAGCTTCGTCTAATACCAAAACTTCAATGGTTTGAAGATTGATTTTTTGTTGGCGCACCAAATCGAGAAGGCGTCCTGGGGTAGCAACCAAAATTTCAGGTCGCTGTTTGAGTTCGCGAATTTGATTTACTTCAGACACGCCTCCAAAAATCACTTGAGAACGAAAGGGAGTATGTTTGCCCAAAGTTTGAAAGGTTTGTTCTACTTGTGTTGCCAATTCCCTAGTGGGAGTAAGAACTAACACACGAACAGCGCCCATTAGTTTGGGTTTTTGTTGCGCAAGATGCTGTAAAATAGGGAGTACAAAGGCAGCGGTTTTACCCGTACCGGTTTGTGCACAACCAATGAGATCATGTCCCTTTAGAATTTGCGGGATTGCTTTTTCTTGTATAGGGGAGGGGGTTGTAAATCCAGCTTCGCTTATCGCTTGTTGCAGCGAAGGAAGTAATGAAAATTGTTGAAAATGCATAGGAATACGAATTAAGGATTAGGGATACCTAACCGTGTGTATTCGATTTGAATAGTAGAAAGGGAGACGAATTGGAAGAAATAACAAGGCGTAGTCGCTTTTTGTTCGATTTACGCCTTATTTAAAAAACTAATCAGCACTCTTTTACGAGTGAAACAAATACAAACCAGTTGTATTTAGTATCGTTTGTGGCTGTTGAATGAATTACGAGAATTCGAGTTACGGTCTTCACGCGGACGTGCTTCTGCAACTGAAATGGTAAAACCATTCAATTCACTGTTGTTTAAATTTGAGATGGCACGAATACCTTCTTCTTTTTGAGCCATTTCTACAAAGGCAAAACCACGCGGACGACCGGTTTCACGATCGGTGATGATTTTTGTAGAAGTTACTTCACCATAAGCGCTAAATGCTTGGTTTAATTCAGATTCTGAGGTGTTATAACTCAGATTGGAAACATAAATGTTCATAATACTAAAATTGTTTTAAATTAAAAAAGGCAGTACTGAAACGCCAAAACTGAAGAGAAAAAAGAGGTACTTAAAACAAATTTTAAAATTCAGAACGAGCATTGGCAGAGAACCAATCGTGGCAAAGGTAGGGCGAATAATTGGAACGGAGTGCTAAAAAGTGATTTATTTTCAATAGGTTAGGTTTTTGTTTAGGGTTTGAATGGCTATTTATACTAATAATAAAACCTATAAATTTATTTTTTACGAACTACAAGACAACATGGAGCAACCTACTTTAGTCCGCGCCCAATCCGGGCGTTTGGCAAACCATTTTTCGTGTTCGGGTTGTTCGTCGTACGGATGTTTGAGCATCTCATATAATTCAGCGATCAAACTAAAATCGTCTTGATTGGCGGCATCAATAGCCAACTGTGCCATATAATTGCGCAAAACATATTTGGGGTTAACACGATTCATAGCTGCTACTCGCTCGCTATCAGGACGGGCTTCTTTTGCCAAACGCTGAAGGTACTTTTGCATCCCATCCAACCAAGCGATTTCCACTGCACCTGAACATTGACTAGGGGTGTAAAAAGCGTCCTCTAGTTTCGCTAAAGCGGCTTCGGGACTATCCGATTTTTTTACGTTTGCTAACAAGCGAAAGAATAGGGTATAGTCGGTTTCGATACGTTCCAAAAGCGTCATCACCTCTCGAATAAGTCCTTCATCGGAATTCAATTCAAATTCGAGTCCGAGCTTATTGCGGTTCATTTGCAAAAAGGCCGCATCAAACTGACAACCGTAGGCATTTAAAATCGCTTCCAAGGGTTCGACAGCTCCAATTAAAGGGTACAAGGCATTCGCTAATTGAATGAGGTTCCAAAGGGCCACATCGGGTTGATTACCATAGGCATAGCGGTGGTGCTGACTGTCGGTGGTATTGGGGGTCCAATTGCGATTAAAATCTTCTAACCATCCATAGGGTCCATAGTCAATCGTTATGCCATGAATCGACATATTGTCGGTATTCATTACACCATGCACAAATCCGACGCGTTGCCATTCAACCATTAAATGAAGTGTTTTTGAACAAATGGCTTGAAAAAAAGCAGTGTATTTTCCGGGTCCTTCACTTGTAATTTCAGGATGGTATTCTCGAATTACAAAATCGGCCAATTGCTTTAGCTGCTCGTGTTCTTGTCGAGCGGCGTGGACTTCAAAACTGCCAAAACGGATAAAGGTTGGAGCTACTCTACAAATCACTGCCCCTTTTTCATAGTCGGGATTACCATTGTATAAGATATCGCGCAAGACTTCATCGCCTGTTCCGATAAGGGATAACGAACGCGAAGTAGGGATTCCCAAATGATGCATTGCCTCACTGCAAAGATGCTCCCGTATAGACGAACGTAAAACCGCTAGTCCATCACCTTTTCGAGAATAGGGTGTTTGGCCCGCGCCTTTAAGTTGCAGTGTCCAAATTTGGTTGTAGTACTGCACTTCACCCAAAACGATTGCTCGGCCATCACCAAGCTGCCCAGCCCAATTTCCAAACTGATGTCCGGCATAATTCATGGCAAACGGTTGCGTAGTAGGATAGACTTTTTTCCCCGAAAAATAATTGATAAAAGCTGCAGATTGGCAATCGATGTTGTTCAAACCTAAAAGTAGCGCCACTTCAGTTACAATATGGATACTGTAGGGATTGCTTGGAATTCGGGGTACTACTGCAGAATAGTGTGCTTTTGTAACCTGACGAATAGTATTGCTGGTTACCGAATCGGGCGTTAGTGCTGTTTGAAAACGGGGTGTAAAGCATAGCTTTTGCATTGTGTAAAGGTAAGAAATTTTAATCGAGGCAACAAAGCGATAAGCTGCTTGCCGGCAGGCAGAAGAGTCAATGAGTCAATTGTGTAAAGGTTTATTGTTTCCTTAGCGATTTCAATTATCTTTGCCGTACAAACCTCTGACCCTATGATTACCACGGCATTGAAAACCGAATTGGAACAGTATTTTGAGACGTTTCGTAACGGCATAATTGGCATTGATCAGCAATTTGAAACGCCTTATGGAGTTAAACCCATGATATATACGGATTGGACAGCTAGTGGCCGTTTGTACCGACCTATAGAGGAAAAATTAACGAATATATTTGGTCCTTTTGTAGCCAATACCCACACAGAGACAACAGTATCGGGTACGGCAATGACATTGGCTTATCACGAGGCAAAACAGATTATTAAGCGCCATGTGAATGCTAATGAAAATGATGTGTTAATCAATACAGGTACCGGTATGACCGGTGTGGTTAATAAATTTCAACGCATTTTAGGATTAAAAGTTCCTGAAAATTTAAAGGAGTACCTCAATTTGCCTACAAATTTAAAACCGGTAGTTTTTGTATCGCACATGGAACACCACTCCAACCAAACTTCTTGGATTGAGACTATTGCCGATGTAGTAGTTATTCCAGCAAATGAAGACGGTTTATTTTGTTTGGAGCAATTCAAGCAGCTAGTTGCAAAATACAAGGACCGCAGTTTTAAAATTGCTTCGATTACCTCGTGTTCGAATGTGACAGGAATTCAAACCCCCTATCATGAAGTAGCTAAAATTATGCACCAAAATCAGGGCTTGTGTTTTGTAGATTTTGCTTGTTCGGGTCCGTATGTACAGATCGATATGCATCCTGCCGATCCCGAAGCCTATTTGGATGCCATTTTCTTCTCACCGCATAAATTCTTGGGTGGGCCAGGCACTTCTGGTGTATTACTTTTTAATAAAAATTTATACAAAAATAATGTACCCGACTGTCCAGGAGGTGGAACCGTGAGTTGGACCAATCCATGGGGTGAACATAAATACATTGACGATATCGAAGACCGAGAAGACGGAGGAACACCAGGTTTTTTACAAGTGATTAAAACTGCTTTGGCCATTCAATTAAAAGAAGAAATGGGTGTACGAAATATTTTGAAGCGCGAACACGAGTTGGTTGATTATGTATTTGAACAATTGACTCCCATTGAAAATATTATACTTTTAGCAGGGCAACACCAAGATCGCTTAGGGGTTATTTCTTTTTACATTACCGATTTGCATTATAATTTAGGGGTAAAAATCCTAAACGATCGTTTTGGAATACAAACGAGAGGTGGGTGCAGCTGTGCAGGGACATACGGTCATTATTTACTTCATGTTGACCAGGCAACTTCGCAACAGTTGACGTGTTCAATCGATCAGGGTGATCTTACTCAAAAGCCTGGTTGGATTCGCATGTCGATTCACCCAACCACAACAACCGCTGAAATTGAATATGTGTGCCAAAGTATTATTGAATTGGCTAAAAATCATCATGAATGGGCAGCAGACTATAGCTATAATCCAAAGAAAAACGATTTTACCCACCGAAATGCGGTGGCAACAGAACAGCAAATGGTTAACAGTTGGTTTAACCACTAGGATTATTTGACAAAGTACAATTTAATGCGACAATACATCATTGAGGAAATATGATGTTCTTTCTGCTAAAGAAACACAGTAAATCACCAATTGTACACCGAAATAAAAAAAACGATATTAAATTTTAATTGTCCAACCAAAAGGGTCCTCTTCAAGTTTGTGTTGAATGTTGGTTAATTTTTCTTTCAAAAAAAGCGCCATGGGTTGCTCTTGAGGCGTGAGTTCGTAATAATTTTCGCGGTATTGAAACCCTTTAATCGGACTCACAACAGCGGCAGTTCCGGCGCCAAACATTTCTTTTAAACTTCCATCTTGAGCTGCATTCACTAGTTCGTCTACCGTTAGAGGACGCACATCAACAGTTATACCTTCGTTGCGTGCAATTTCTAAAAGTGATTTTCGCGTTACTCCATCTAAAATTCGTTCACTCGTAGGAGCCGTAATTAAGGTGTCGTTAATTCTGAAAAAGATATTCATGGTTCCCGCTTCCTCAAGTTTGGTGTGGGTTGCATCATCGGTCCAAATGATTTGTTGAAATCCTTGTGCATTGGCCAATTGTGTGGGGTAGAACTGCGCTGAATAATTCCCAGCAGCTTTTGCAGCACCAATACCTCCATTGGCAGCACGGCTATAATGTTCAGCAATGATTACTTTAACTTCGCCCGAATAATAGGATTTAGCAGGTGATAAAATAATCATAAAACGGTATTGTGTTGAAGGTTGTGCAATAACCCCCGAACCGATAGCTATCATAAACGGACGGATATACAAGGAGTTTCCTTTTCCACTTTTTACCCACTCTTGATCCAGAGCCACCAATTGTTTAAGCCCTCCGATAAAGATTTCTTCAGTAATTTCTGGCATTGCTAAACGCGTAGCCGATTTGTTGAAACGATCCATATTCTGGTCGGGACGAAATAACCAAACGTGATTAGTAGTATCGCGGTAGGCTTTCATTCCTTCAAAAATGGCTTGCCCATAATGAAAAACTTTTGCCGATGGGTCAATTAAAAAGGGTTCGTAAGGTTTTATGATGGGTTTTTGCCATTGGCCCTCTTTAAAATCGCAAACCAACATATGGTCGGTAAAGACATTTCCAAACGTAAGATTTTCAAAATCAACCGAAGTAATTTTAGAGTTTGATACGTTAACAATATCAATTTCCGGAGTCTTTTCTGTATTCATTATAATCTAATAGTCCCTAAATCCTAAAAGGGATGAAGTAGGGTATAATATTGTATTTATGTTTTTTGGCTAAACTACTAAAAAAAAAGAATAGGATACTAGTTTTGAAATAAAAACATTGCAGTGCTAGATTTTATAAAAAATTAAAAAAATAAGCTCAAAATCGTATTCCTTTTATTTAAGAGTATAACTTTGTAAAAATTTCAATTTAAATCGTATGAAAAAAATAGCAATAGTAGGGATAGTGGCCTCTTTGGTTTTGGGTTTTTCCATTATGGCGCAAGAAAAACAAAACGCTGCACAAAAAATAAAAGTAGCTTATAATGCTGACGACTACAAGCTTTTCGGTGCTCCATTCGAAATGAAAAAGGTATTGAATGAAAAACAAATGTTGAAAAAGTATAAAGGGTTAAAAAAAGGGGATACCCTAACCGTCATTTTTAAATCAAAAATCAATTCCGTTTGTAAAAAGAAAGGTTGCTGGATGCGCTTAAGTTTAGGAAATTCAGAAGAATCGTTTGTACGTTTTCAAGATTACGGTTTTTTTGTTCCTTTAAATGCGGATAATGCAGAGGCTGTGATAAAAGGGAAAGCTTTTGTTGAGGTCGTTTCGGTAGATGAATTGAAACATTATGCAAAAGATGGAGGAAAGTCGAAAGAGGAAATCGCAAAAATCAAAAAACCTGAAGTTACCTATGCTTTCACAGCAACAGGAGTCTATCTAAAGAAATAACAATGAAGCATGTTTTCTCCCTGTATTTACTTCTTTTTTTAGTGGCTTGCCAAAAGAAAGAGGCACCGTCTAGCAAAGAAGTCAAATCTAACGAAACCTGTAAACAGTCCAAAACGAGTGCTCCTGATGAAGGCTTTGAGATGTATCAAATGTCTGAAATGGCCTCCTTGATGGAGCAAATGTATGTTGACAATAAACGCTTACGTGAACGGATTATTAAAGGAGATACTGTAGGGAGTTTTCCAGCGCATTTTTTGAAAATTTATTCAGCTACAATGACTGATCCTGAGGATAATGATGCATTTTTTAAATCGCAGGCAAAAGCGTTTATAGCAGCACAACAAAAAATATATAGTGATCCAAAGAATGCTAAAGTTCATTTTAACGCGGGTATTGATGCCTGTGTTCAATGCCATCAACAAAAATGTGGCGGTCCTCTAGTGCGGATAAAAAAATTATACATTAAGTAGTGAAACGTGAAATTTTACAAACCGGTGATGGTTCAAATACCATTTTTTTGCCGGATTGGAATGAAAGTTATCACTCCAAACATGGTGCCCTACAAGAAGCCTATCATGTTTTTGTAGATAACGGACTTTCACTTTTTGACCAATCGAGTATTTCGATCTTAGAAATAGGATTTGGTACTGCGCTCAACGCTTTTATCACATGGTTAGAGCATACTAAACGCAATCAGTCGATTTACTATGTTGGTGTTGAAGCATATCCAGTGTCCATACAAGAAGTTGCTTTAATGCAGTACCCTAAAGCATTGCAAGTACCAGAATATCAATCGGTTTTTGATCAAATACATGCGATTGCATGGGAAATTCCTACAGCGATCTCTGAACACTTTACATTAACCAAACGGCAACAATTTTTTCAAGACATTACTG
>NZ_JAIXRZ010000055.1 GCF_027484945.1 Flavobacterium sp. | reverse complement strand
TTTAATGTGTTGCGCATTTTACGTGGACAAAAAGGAAATCCGGCCAATATGTCGATGATTCAAGAACGAATGATCACCAAAAACAGCAATACCACGCGTTTGATTGACAAATTGTTGGCTAAAAGTCTGGTTACGCGCAATGTATGTCCGGAAAACCGAAGAAAAATAGAAATCGTGATTACCGCCAAAGGACGAGCACTCTTGGAGGAGTTAGACCCCTTAGTGGCCGCAAATGAGGAATTATTTGTTAAAAACCTATCCGAAGATGAACAAAAAGTTTTAATCGAATTATTAGAGAAATTTAGAACCATAAACACCCAATAACCGCTTATGAATTCATTTATTGAAAACGCTCAATGGCGTTATGCGACCAAAAAATACGATCCTACACGGAAAATTAGTGCGGCAGATTTGGCAGTACTTAAAGAAGCCATTTCCTTGTCGGCTTCTTCATACGGATTACAGCCTTACAAAGTCATTTTTGTAGAAAATCCTGAATTACGGGCACAATTACAACCGGCTTCTTGGGGTCAGTCACAAATTGTAGAGGCTTCTCATCTCGTTGTTTTTGCCAATGAACTCAATCTGGGAGATGCTCAAATTGATGCCTATTTTGAAAACCTTATTCAAACACGTGGAATCTCAATGGAAAATGTACAAGGATATGCTGATTTTATGAAAGCATCAATCCAGAAAATACCTTTAGAAGTGCGCAATGTTTGGACAGCAAAGCAAACGTATATTGCCTTGAGTAACTTAATGAATGCTGCAGCGGAATTAAAAATAGATACTACACCTATGGAAGGCTTTGAACCCAAGTTATACAACGAAATTTTGGGTTTAAACGAACGAAACTTAAATGCTGCCTTAGTATGTGCTATCGGGTACCGACATCCAGACGACACTACCCAACATTATGCAAAAGTGCGTAAAAGTGAATCGAACTTATTTGAATCTTTATAATTTTAACCTAAAATCAAAAAAAATGAAAAATTTAAAACCAATTGCTCTTGCGCTATTTGTCGCTATTTCAACCCTTGCAACTGCTCAAAACAAAAAAATTGAGGTTACCAAAAGTAAAATCGAATGGTTGGGCAAAAAGATGACCGGACAACATAATGGAACCGTAAATTTTAAAGGAGGCACTTTAATTTTCAAAGGAAAAAAATTAACTGGCGGTTCTTTTGTTGTGGATATGACATCAATAACAACAACTGATTTACAGGGAGAATCTAGAGATAATCTAAACGGACACTTGAAGGCAGATGACTTCTTTGGTACCGATAAATTCCCTACATCAAAATTGGTATTCAAAAAAGTAGTGGATAAAGGAAACGGTGTATTTACAGTTTCAGCCGACTTAACTATTAAAGATATTACGGCTCCTGTAACATTTGACATGAATGTTAAAGGCAACTTGGCTTCAACAAAATTCGCAATTGATCGAACAAAATACGGTATCAAATACGGCTCGGGCAGTTTCTTTGATAATCTTGGAAATAAAGCAATTAACGACGAATTTGAACTAACGGTTTCTATGCAGTTCTAATTTAAATTAGCACTTCAAATAAAGCCTCGGACAAATTCCGGGGCTTTTATTTTTCTAGTTATATTTGAACCGATGAAACCGATATTACTTCTCGACAATTACGATAGTTTTACATACAACCTTGTACACTACCTCGAAGCTTTAGGGGCATCTGTAATGGTTTATCGCAATGATGAAATCGATTTGGATCAGGTTGATGCATTTGAATGTATCGTTTTATCACCCGGCCCGGGGTTACCACGTGAAGCCGGCATACTTCTTCCGCTTATTCAATCGTACGCTGCTAGCAAAAAAATTCTCGGTATCTGCTTAGGCATGCAAGCCATTGGTGAAGCATTTGGAGGTCAATTATACAACCTCAACCAAGTCCACCACGGGGAAGCTACTGAAATCTTGATCACCGATACATCTGCTGTTTTATATCAAAATCTGCCCCAACAAATCGTCGTAGGGCGTTATCATTCATGGATGGTCAGCAGGCAAAATTTTCCCAATTGCTTACAAATTTCTGCCCAAACTCCTGAAGGTGAAATCATGTCTTTGCACCATGAAAAATATGCAATCCATGGTGTCCAATACCATCCAGAAAGTATTTTAACACCCCACGGCAAAACAATTATTCAAAATTGGCTTAACCATTATTATTTTAAATAATCACTTGAAATAATTTAATTTATAATTCTGGTATTAAATTAGATAGATATTTACAATAGAAATTATCTATAGTTGTTTTTTTCTTAAAAAACGCTATCCCAATACTACACTAGAATCAAAAAGGAAAATACGTTACGGTATATAATTTTTGGGAAAGCTATTTTTATTATCGGGTAAAAACCAATTTATTGCCTGAACTTAAATTAGCATCAAACGCATAGCCCTCATAATTAAACCCCTTTAATTCGTCTACCGTTTGCACCTCATTATCCAAAATATAACGCACCATTAATCCCCGCGCCTTTTTGGCAAAAAAACTAATCATTTTTAGGTTACCGTCTTTATACTCTTTAAACTCGGGTGTTAGCACAGGAACGTTTAGTTTTTTGGTGTCTAACGCACTAAAATACTCCGTGCTTGCCAAGTTTACTAAAAATGGTTCATTTTGTAATTCTGTATTTAGAAAAGCAGTAAGGGTATCTTTCCAAAATGCATATAAGTTTTTTGATGCACCGACAGGCATCGCCGTTCCCATCTCCAAACGATAGGGCTGAATTAAATCTAAGGGTTTTATCAAACCATACAAACCGGAAAGGATTCGAAGCGAATCTTGCGCTTTAGCCAATTGAGTTGCTGATAAAGTATACGCATCCAACCCAAGATAAACTTCCCCATCAAATGCAAAAACCGCTTGACGCCCATTTTCAGAGGTAATTGCAGTCACTTCCCGCTCCTGATTGCGTTGCCAATTGAGTTCGGCCAACTTTTCTGAAATAGCCATTAATTCAATTAAATCTTTTGGTTTTTTCTTTTTTAAAACGCGATCGATAGCTTCTGCCTTGTTCGCAAAAGCAAATTCGGTGTATTGAGTTGTAGGAACTAAACGTTCAAAATTTAATGATTTGGCTGGTGAAATCACGATTTTCATAGGGTGCAATTTTAAGGTATAAAAATAGTTAGTTTCCCTCGTTTGAACAAAATTCTGAAGGGCTGAAGGATAAAAATCTTATCAACATTTAAAATTTTCGGGAGGCAGATTCTAAAATAAAAATTTATCTTTGAAAACTCAAAAAACACCTACGTTATGATTTATAAATTCAGAGCCATACTCGACGCTGAAGAAGATATTTTCAGAGATATTGCAATCGATGATAACGATACATTAGAAGATTTACACAATGCTTTGGTTAATGCTTTTGGCTTTGACGGAATGGAAGTTGCCTCTTTCTACACCTGTGATGACACATGGAATCAAGAAGATGAAATTCCAATGTTTGATACCGGGGATAGTCCCGGAGAATCGCGCACTATGGCCGATTACCGTTTGCACGAAATCCTCCACCAAGAGCAAACCAAAATTATTTATGTTTACGATTTTATTAATATGTGGACGTTTTTGGTTGAACTAGCAGCAATTGAAGAACCCGTTTCGGGTGCCACATACCCCGATTTACTTTTCGCTCATGGTGAAATGCCCGCTGAAGCCATTGAAAAACAGTTTGAAGCCGAAGGTGATTATGAATCCTACAATGAGTTTGAAGATGATTTGGACGAAGATGACTTAGACCAATTTGGCGAAGACGATCATTTTGAAGATTATGGATTTGAAGAGAATTGGAACTAATGTGTCAATTTGAAAATTCTAAGTTGCTAAATCACAATTAATTCAAACTTCTATCTACCATTAAAAACAATTTCCAATGCTAAATTTATTCAACACCCATATTGATTCCCTATCTATACATAGAGTCGGAAACAAAAGTCGTAACGAAAATCTGTTCTTATCGGAGTCTTCGTATAGTTTAACCGATGAAATTGTACCTTTGATTAAAGAGTATTTTTTTCGTCCGTTTCGAGAAAAAGAAGAAAATTACTTCCAATTTGCACATGATGTCGACTTGGAATACAATGAAATGTTCAACTTAGCTTCGGAAGTATTTACAAATCCAAGTAGTGTTCATGAAGTTTCTAAGAAAATCACCCACCACTTGTTTGAACAATCCAATCATCCACACATCAAAAACGGGGAAGTATTTGTTGCCTATTTAACCAATATTGCGATCGACAATCAAACAGTAGATGCATTGGGTGTGTTTAAAAGTGAGCTGAAAAATGACTTTTTACAATTTGAAGAACGTGGATCCAATTTAGAAATGATTTTACAAGAAGGAATCAATTTAAACAAGTTGGATAAAGGTTGTTTGATTTTCAATTATAAAAAAGAAGAAGGTTACAAAATTTTGACTGTCGATAGTAATCGTTATGATGCCCGTTACTGGTTGGAGCAATTCTTGTCGGTAGATGCATTCCAAGACGAGAACTTTATGACCAAAAAGTATTTGAAGTTTTGTCAAGAGTTTGCCAAAGAAGTGGTATTTCCCGCAGAAGACAAAAAAGAAGAAGTATTGTTTATGAACCGAGCGGTTAACCATTTTGCAAAGAACGACACCTTTGAAGAATCCAAGTTTTTAAACGAAGTGATCGACAACCCAGACTTGATTCCAGAGTTCAAAAGCTATAAAGCCGATCGAGGTGAAAAATACAGTATTGAAGATGTGACCTCCTTCCCTATTGCTAATGCTGCCGTTTCGGATGCACGTCGTACAATTAAAAATGTGATTAATTTGGATACCAATATTCAAATCAAGTTGGACTTTGTTAATCCCGATAGTGCTGAAAAATTTGTCGAAAAAGGTTGGGATGAAGAGCGCCAAATGTATTATTACTTGGTCTATTTTAATAAAGAACAGAAGCACTAAAAAAGTGCTATTGAGGTATTTCAGTTCGAGCGCACCAATGGAATACCGCTACAATTTTACCCTTACTTGATTTCGTATTGGATTGTTTTAAAGACAACCCAACACTTTTTTAATACCTTTGCATCAAATCCTAGTTCATGACCACATTCGAATCGTTTCAATTTCCAAAATCATTACAAAAAGCGTTGGATGACATGGGCCTTACGCAACCTACCCCTATTCAGCAACGCGCATATTCGGTAATTCTTTCGGGTCGTGACGTTATGGGAATTGCTCAAACCGGAACAGGAAAAACACTTGCCTATTTATTACCCGTCTTAAAGCAATGGAAATTTATGGATTCAGAAACGCCACGGGTAATCATTTTAGCCCCTACGCGTGAGCTAGTGGTTCAGATTGCCGATGTGGTTTCACAACTTACCCAATACATGTCAGTGCGAACGCTCGGGGTGTATGGAGGAGTAAATATAAATACGCAGAAAAAAAAGATTTATGAAGGCGTTGACATTCTCGTAGGTACTCCCGGCCGAATAATGGACTTGGCCTTAGATAGTGTAATTCGTTTTGATACGCTTCAAAAATTAATTATCGACGAGTTTGACGAGATTTTAAACTTGGGTTTCCGAACACAAGTAACCGCAATCTTAAGTATGTTGCGCACTAAGCGTCAAAACATCCTTTTCTCAGCAACGATGACCGATGAAGTTGACGAAATGCTTGACGAATATTTTGACTTTCCAGAAGAAGTAAGTTTAGCGCCTTCGGGGACACCATTAGAAAAAATTAAACAATTCGCTTATTTAGTCCCCAACTTTCTTACTAAAATAAACGTATTGAAGCATTTGCTTCACGAAGACACTACCATGAAACGGGTATTGGTATTTGCCAATAATAAAAAAACAGTCGATTTAATCGCTACCGCTATAGAATCGGATTTTCCTGAGCAATTTGGAGTAATTCACTCCAATAAATCCCAAAACTATCGTTTGAATACTATGGCCTCTTTTCAAGAGGGAGGGCTGCGCGGAATTATCACGACCGATGTGATGGCTCGAGGTTTGGATATTTCCGACATTACGCATGTCATCAACTTTGAATTTACTGCGATACCCGAGCAATACATTCACCGCATTGGACGAACAGGACGCGCAGACAAAACGGGTGTTGCCCTTAGTTTTATTAGCCCTAGCGAAGAAGAAATTCAGCTTGAAGCAGAAATGCTTATGGAGCAAGAAATTCAAATGCTATCCTTTCCCGAAACAGTTGAAGTTGTCAATCGATTATTGGAATTTGAAAAAGACAAAAAGAAAGTAAAATTTCTATTGAAACGTCCAAAACTTATAGGTGGGACTGCCTTTCAAGAGAAAAAAGATAAAAACAAAAAAGTGAATTTGGGTGGCCCTGGGAAGCGAACTCCAAGAAAATCAGCTCCTCGCAATCGCGCAGTCGAACGAAAACGGAACGAGAAACGCAAACGGGAGTAAGTCAAATTCTGACGATAAAACCCTTCGAAAATAGGTTAAATTTATTATTTTTGAAGCACAAACTAACGTCACTGAAATGCATTTCAAACATCCGGAAGTTCTCTACTTTTTATTCCTGTTGCTGCTACCGATTTTGGTGCATTTATTTCAATTGCGTCGCTTTAAAACCGAATACTTCACTAATGTTCGATTTTTGAGTGAATTGGTCGTCCAAACTCGCAAAAGTTCGAAGTTAAAAAAATACCTTCTATTATTTACCCGATTGCTTTTATTGGCCTTTTTGATTTTGGCATTTACCCAGCCTTACTTTGAAGCTAAAGATCATAAAAATGCTACCAACGAATTATATATTGTTTTAGACAATTCGTTTTCTATGCAAGCGAAAGGTAAAAAAGGAGAATTGCTCAAACGGGCTGTACAAGATTTATTGGAAAATGCCCCAGAAAACTCAAATTTTTCTTTAATCACTTGTACGGATAACTTTTGGAATACCGATATAAAATCAGTACAAAAAGAATTACAAAACTTATCGTATAGTGCCACTCCTTTTCAACCTGAACGAGTACTGGCAAAAATCAAAGCGCACCCAACTGCGTTTAAAAAAGATATTGTGGTCATTTCCGATGGTGTAGGACTTGGTGCCAATGCTTTTGGAGAACCACAACCCAACGAAAATCTATATTTTATTATTCCCGAAGCGGAAAAAACAAATAATGTTGCCATTGATAGCGTATATATGCATCAAACCTTAGATCAGTTTTATGAAATTGGAGTTGCTGTTACCGCTTATGGTAACGATTTTAAAGATATCCCGTTGGCGATTTATAACAAAGGTAAATTAGTTGCAAAAACATTAGTCAATTTTAAACAACCCAAACAACAATTAAAATTTAATTTGCCAAAAGAAGATTTTCATGGGTACGTTACATTAAACGACAATGCATTGGAATATGACAACACCTATTACTTTAGTCTGTCACAACCGCAAAAAAATAATGTCATTTCAATTGGTCCAAGTAGTGCATCTGCCTTTTTGAAAAAAATATACACCCCAGAAGAATTCAATTACTCCCATTATGAACTCCGCAATTTAGATTATAATGCAATTGAAAAACAGGATGCAATAATTGTAAATGAACTTCAAGATATACCGTCGGCACTACAAACTACATTAAAAGCATTTGTAGCCAAGGGCGGAAATGTAGTTTTAATTCCTGGAGCAAATTCGAATCGAACAGCATTGAATGCATTAACTAAAGCATTAGGTGGTGATTATTCGTATGGAAATTGGAAAATGGAAGAACAATTAATTTCAAAAATTAACTTTAAGCATCCCTTGTATCGAACAGTATTCGAAAAAGAAACGAATAATTTCCAATACCCAAAAACCAAAGGAAGTTATACAATTCAATCGGCACTTCCTTCTGTTTTGGAATACAACGACCAGCGTTCATTTTTGAGCGCAACCACTAATGGTATTGCCCAAATTTATTTTTTTGCAGCGCCAATTAATAGCGATAATAGTAACTTCTGTAATTCGCCTTACCTCATTGTTCCTACCTTTTACACCATGGCTTTAAGTGCTCAAAAAACAGGAATCAATGCCTTAATCATTGGGGATAACAAACCCTTTATCACCAACAGTATGTTGGGCAAAGATGAAATCGTTTCGGTTACTAATGGAAAGGAATCCTTTATTCCCGTTCAACAAATTATGAATCAAAAAGTAAAATTGACTTTTAATGATCATCCGAATACAGCGGGTAATTTTCAAATTGATCGCAAAGGACAATTTATGGAAAATTTGAGTTTTAATTATGCCCGAACAGAAAGTAACTTAAATAACCGCGTTGCAGATTTTGTAAATGAGCATAAAGAAATTGACTCTGCCGACCGTTTATTTGATACTTTGCAAGCCGATCGCAACGACACCCCGATTTGGAAATGGTTTTTAATCGCTTCCTTACTATTTATACTGCTTGAAGTAGCAATTCAAAAATGGGTAAAATAACAACCAACACAACTATGACAACAATTTTTAAATCTGCAAAAATCATCGATCCGAAAGGCAGCCACCACGGGCAAGTTGTCGATGTACTTTTAAAAGACGGCATTATTACAGCAATAGGTGCAAATCTTCCCATTCCAGAACACGCCCAATGTATTGAATACAATGACCTTCATCTTTCACCCGGGTGGTGGGACACATCGGTAGTTTTGTGCGAACCTGGATATGAAGAGGCAGAAACGATTGCCAATGGTTTACGAACTGCTGCAGCTAGTGGTTTTACCGAAGTTATGGTCCAACCCCACACCTATCCTGTTGCCGATAATCAAGCAGTTATCCAATTGATTCGACAAAAAGCGATGGGTTTACCCACATCAGTTCATCCAATTGGTGCGTTAACCATAGGAAGTGAAGGCAAGGCCTTAGCCGAATTGTATGAAATGCATACAGCTGGAGCAATTGCTTTTGGGGATTATAAAAAAAACATGAGCAATCCCAATTTAATGAAGATAGCACTGCAATACGCATGCGATTTTAATGGAATTGTCATGGCATTTTGTCAAGATGATTCCATCAAAGGAAATGGTGTGGTAAACGAGGGAGTATCTTCTACACGATTAGGATTAAAAGGGATTCCCAACTTGGCAGAAGAACTTATTGTAGCGCGCAACTTATTTTTACTAGCCTATACCAATGGTCGTTTGCATATCCCAACGATTTCAACGGCACAATCCGTAGCACTAATTCGAGAAGCTAAAGCCAAAGGATTACAGGTTACATGTAGTGTTGCGGCACACCATCTGGTACTCAATGATTCGCTGCTAGAAAACTTTGATAGCAACCTAAAAGTAAGTCCGCCCCTACGCGCTGAAACCGATCGTCTTGCTTTAATTGCGGGCGTTTTAGACCATACTATTGATTGTATTACAAGCGACCACCATCCGGTTGATATCGAACATAAAAAATTGGAATTTGATTTAGCACAAAACGGAACCCTTGGATTAGAATCGGCATTTGGCGCTTTGATGACCGTGTTGCCATTGGAATGTATTATTGAAAAATTAACGGCTGGACGCACGCTTTTTGGACAAACCAACGCAACAATTGAAGTAGGTGAACACGCTAATTTGACCGCTTTTTCTCCTGAGGAAGAATGGACTTTTGACCAACACCATATTCGTTCAAAATCAAAAAATGCAGCATTTTTAGGACAAAAATTAAAAGGGAAAGTTTTGGGTATATACCATAACAATTCCTATTTCAAAGCCTAATATCATGGATGAAAAAACAATCAAAGAAGGCAAGTCGTTGGCCATTTTAAGTTATATTTTGATTTTAGGGCCGCTTATTGCATTGTCGATAAACGCGGATAAGAAAAATCAGTTTGCGTCTTTTCATATTCGACAGGGTTTGGGATTGACCTTGACTTTTTTACTATTGGGATTAACGATGAGTAGTTATTTTAATCGTGCTGACGTCAATCCTGAGCTGGCTTTAAATGTAGCAGCGCCCTTTTGGATTTTTATTACCCTATTAAATTTCTATGGTATGTTTACCGCCGTAATGGGACAGTATCGACCCATTCCTTTATTGGGTACTTTTTTTCAAAAATGGTTAAAAAAATTGTAACAGAATTGGATTTTGTATACTTATTACGAAATTATTCTTCAATGTATTTGACCCAAAATCCATTCCAATTTTTTCGAATTTTTCTATTCTGCTTTTTAGGATTCTCTTTTTCTACTTTTTCACAAAACGGCATCCTGACCGGAGAAGTTCGAACTGCAAAAGCACCCCTTCAATCAGCATCAATTGCCTTGTTTAACGACAAAAACACATTGGTCAAAGCTTTACTCACAGATTCAGAGGGCAAATTTTCGATTAACCGTTTATATTCGGGAACCTATTCTTTAAAAATCACCATGGTAGGGTTTGAAGATAAATTACTGCCCAATATTACAATAGTCGATACCCCTGTAAATTTGGGAGCAATAGTACTCACTGAAAGTGCAGTTCAATTAAACGAGGTGGTCGTTAAAAAAGAAAAACCTTTGGTTCAAGTTTTAGCCGACAAAACCGTTTTTAATGTAGAAAATACGATAAACGCTACCGGAAATACGGGATTTGAATTGTTGCGTAAGGCACCTGGGGTTGTGATTGACAACAATGATACTGTTATTGTAGAGGGAAAAAGCGGCGTTTTATTTTACATCGATGGTAAGCAATCGTTTTTGAGCGGATCTGATTTGACAAATTATCTTAAAACAATACAATCTTCCGATATTGAGTCTATTGAAATTATCACCCAACCATCCTCAAAATTTGATGCCGCAGGTAATGCTGGAATTGTGAATATCAAGTTAAAACGCAACAAAAATTATGGAACTAATGGAAGTGCAGCTGCTGGATATAATTATGGCCGTTATGGGACTACTGTTAATTCATTAAGTTTAAATAACCGCAGTAAAAAGTTAAATAGCTACATTAACTACAGTAATCGTTTTGGGAAAAGCTACAATTTTATGGAATTTGAGCGGCAACAAAATGGGAAAGTTTTCAATTCCGATACTAAAACGGATTACACTTCCAATGCAAACAACGTAAAAATCGGATTGGATTTTACTAAAAATAGACGCAATACGTTTGGATTGGTTTTTACAGGCAATTTCAATAATGCGTATGGCGATGGGCGCTCCCGAACGCCAATTCGTCAAGCAATCTCTAATAGTATTGATAGTATTTTGATTGCACAGAATAAGGCACACAACAAAACCTATAACCTTTATTCCAACTTTAACTATCGTTTTCAAGATACTACTGGTGTTTCCTTAACTACCGATTTGGACTTTGGAAAATTTAATTCAGATCGCAATACGTTTTTACCCAACGCTTATTATAACCCCACAGAGACCCTTGTATTAAGTTCGATCACTAACAGCCAATATACTCCAGTTACTATTATTATCGGTTCTTTAAAATCGGATTATGAACAACGGTTATGGAAAGGAAAATTGGGCACCGGATTTAAGTCGTCTTTGGTTGAAACCGAAAACACCTTTGATGTTTATAATTATTTAGCTGGACAACCCATATACAATAGTACACTCAGTAATCGATTCAAGTACAACGAAAATATAAATGCATTGTATGTGAATTACAACCGAATGATTAAAAAATTTAATTTTCAAATCGGATTACGTCTAGAAAACACCAATTCTGACGGAAATTTAATAAGTAGTCAACAAAATAATGACACCCGAGTGAAACGGCATTACACTGATTTTTTTCCAAGTGGTGGAATAACTTTTACTCAAAATGAAAAAAATTCATGGGCGATTACCTACAGCCGTCGTATTGAGCGCCCGAGTTACAATGCCTTGAATCCATTTGAATACCAAATTGATGAATTATCGGTAAGTAAAGGGAATCCGTTTTTACAACCGCAATATGTACACAATTTAAAATTTTCTCATACCTATCAATACAAATTAAATACCGCGTTAAGTTATAGCTATGTTACCGACTTCTTTGCACAAGTAACAGAAGCTGTGGGTCAAAATAAAAGTCGGATGACCACAAAAAATGTAGCCAATCAAGAAACCTTAAATTTAGCGATATCCTTACCGTTTAAAGTAAACGATTGGTGGAATGTTTATGTAAGCGTGAATGCTTTCCGCAGCAAATACATCCCAACCGACCCTTCATTTATAGGAATTACACAGGAAACCTTAAATATCTTTGGTCAAAATAATATTAAATTACCAAAAGGATTTAATTTGGAAGTTTCCGGCTGGTTTAACTCCCCATCCGTTTGGGGCGGCACCTACCGAACGGAGAGTTTAGGATCACTTGATATGGCTCTACAAAAAAAATTATTGAAGGATAAATTAACCCTACGCCTCGCCGTTTCGGAT
Organism: Flavobacterium sp.; assembly: GCF_027484945.1. GTDB lineage: Bacteria > Bacteroidota > Bacteroidia > Flavobacteriales > Flavobacteriaceae > Flavobacterium. The sequence goes on along the minus strand of NZ_JAIXRZ010000055.1, from coordinate 47,984 downwards.
ATTTTTTTCACATCGCCATGGACCGGACGTACTGAGTTTGCCAATGTGATTATCAACGGTCGTGGTGGTAGTGATAGTAGGCAAGTACGCTTTAATTTGACCTACAATTTTGGTAATGATCAAGTAAAGAAAGTACAAAGTCGCACTACCGGTGTTGAAGAAGAGAAAAATCGAATCGGAGGTTAAAATTCAATTATCTTTGACAAAAAAATAAGCCGATGCAATTGCACTACCTGATTCGAGAACCCTATGATAAAAAAACATACAACCCCGTTTTGCTTTTACTTCATGGTTATGGCAGCAACGAAGAGGATTTATTTTCTTTTGCAGATGAATTACCAAAGGACTACTACATCATTTCTGTTCGTGCTCCCTATAGTTTGATGACTGGAAGTTATGCTTGGTATGCGATCAATTTTGATGCCGATGAAAAAAGATTTTCCGACCTAAATCAAGCCCGTCAATCGAGAGATTTATTGGCTGAATTTATTGATGAAATTATAAAATCATATCCCATCGATCCTAAACAAGTCACGCTTATCGGATTTAGCCAAGGTTGTATTTTAAGCTATGCTATTGCAGTATCGTATCCCGAAAAAGTGCAACGCGTGGTAGCGATGAGTGGGTATTTTAATCCAGAAATTGCCATAGATGAGTTTGAACAAAACCCGTTAAATGAGTTGCAAATTTTCGCATCACACGGTTCGGCAGATCAAGTTGTTCCTGTTGAGTGGGCACGAAAAGCAGCACCTATTTTAAAGGAACTAGGTGTGCAAATCGAATACAAAGAATATCCTGTTGGACATGGAGTTGCCCCTCAAAACTTTTTTGACTTTAAAAATTGGTTAGAAAAAACGAAGTTAGCTTAATCTGCTTCAGAATCGGAGCTTCCTGAGAACTTATTACCTACCTCCCCATCACCTGAATACAAGTTAAGTTCTCCTTTTTTCAATACATAACCTTTCCAAGGAACCAATTGATAATCTTTAAAAATCCAAGGTTGTCCCTCTGCGTTTCGGGTTAAAATTATTGATTCAGAATTGGGAATAAAAACCTCTGCTCTATTTTTATCCTCACTAAATAAAACATAAGCACACAAGGTTTCATCATCACTTTGGGGTTGGTCTACGGGATTCAATTGTAAGCCTGTAAACATACGTACACAGTCTTTATACATTTTCGACCAAGTAAATCCTGCCGAAGCCAAACAACCATGTTCATCCTGATCGGCTCCAACAATTGTGGAATCTTTTACTGCTTTTTTAGTGTCCATAGCTGAGCTATCGGAATTAGGCTTACAATATACAACGAGTACAGCAGCAAATACGGCATATAGGATGTTTTTCATAGGAATTGTATTTTAATATTCTTCTTTGGGATAAATAAACGTATCCATCATTTGAAAAGAGGCTTTTCCTTTTTCATCGACAAAATATTTAATAAGTGCTTCGCCCCAATAGGTTCCATCACTGTAATTGGCAATAATCCAACGGTGATTTAGAACTTTCATTTTATTGATTATGAACTTTTGTTCCCCCAATTGCTCTTGCCCTGTATAGCTATTACCTTTTGGATCATCATTAAACGCTAATAATTGTTCACGAATCGATGCCTCCAATTGCTTTACTTCAAAATTTACAAAATAGTTTTGTGCATATTCATTTTTTAATAACGAAAATGAATTCGATTCATCGAGCTGACTTGATAGTACTGCAATGCTATCCGACTTCATTTTTAAGGAAGCTGTCTTTGATTCTTTTTCAAATTTCAATTGATTACTGTAATAGACAAAGGTAAAAGAACCCAATAAAATCGAAATGATTAATAAATACAAATAAAGTTGACGTGCCATATTAAAGAGTAATTTCTAAGTTATCATAGGCCAAAAAAACATTTTCAGGCAATTGTTTCTCGCGTTCCGCATGAAAACCCATATGGTGACTAATATGCGTTAAATAGGTTTTTTGCGGTTGAATCAAAGTTACAAAATCTAATGCTTCCTGCAAATTGAAATGTGTTGCATGCGGTTCTTCGCGTAAAGCATTCACCACCAACACCTTTAGTCCTTTTAATTTATCAAGCTCTGACGACTCAATCGATTTTACATCGGTCAAATAGGCAAAATCCCCTATTCGAAAACCCAAAACGGGTAAACTTCCATGGTATACCCGAATAGGTTGTACCTCCCATGCACCCGCAGTAAAAGAATGGTTTGCCTGAATTTCATTAATGGAAACCGCAGGGGCACCCGGATAGCGATTTTCTGTTTCAAAAATATAGTCAAAGCGCTTTTGCAAATTAGCAATAACCCGTTGTTCCGCATATACGGGTAAGGAACCCGATTGAAAATTAAAAGGGCGAATATCATCCAAGCCTGCCGTATGATCGGCGTGCTCGTGGGTAAAAAGTAACGCATCGATACGACTGCAGCCCGATTGCAACATTTGCTGCCGAAAGTCGGGACCACAATCAACAACAACCGAATGCGAATCATCATAAATCCACACCGAAACGCGCAATCTTTTGTCACGAGAATCGCTACTCAAACAAACCGGGTGATTACTGCCTATGACCGGTATACCTTGAGAAGTTCCAGTTCCTAAAAAATAAACTTTCATCAAAATTGGAATTACTACTTTTCAAAAACCCAAAGGGTTCAGAAGCGTTAATTTTTCTACAAAATTAGGATATATTCGCATTAATTACCGCAATCGTTTTATTAACTTTGCGTAGCATTAAAATATTATGGCTAACAAAGAATTAAACATCAAGTTAAAAGGGGATCGTGTTATTGAACAAATACCTACGACCAAAGACAAAGCGTTACGTATTAACCTCAACGAAAATATTTACGGCACTTTTGCTGAAATTGGGGCTGGACAAGAAACCGTACGTCATTTTTTCCGAGCAGGCGGTTCATCGGGAACTATAGCAAAAGCAATGTCGGCCTATGACAAGGACTTTAGTGACGCTATTTACGGCAATGAAGATGATGGTCGCTACGTTACTGAAAGTCGGTTAAAAAAAATGCTAAATCATGAAGTACGCTTAATTGAAGAACGTCTAAAACGGGATAAACACCCGGATAAAATGTTCTTTAGTTACGCAAATACCGTAGCTACGATTGATTTTGCCAAACAGTTTAAAGGTCACGGGTGGATTGGCATTAAATACCAAGTAGAGCCCGATGAAGAGTATAACGAGATCATACTTCACATTCGTTTTAAAGAAAATGATGCCCGTTTACAACAGGAAACTTTAGGTATTCTTGGGGTAAACTTAATCTATGGCGCTTTTTATAAATACAACGACCCCAAGAAATTATTGCGTTACCTATACGATCATTTGGATAAAGATCAATTAGAAATTGATACCATTAATTTTTCTGGTCCACGTTTTGCTAATGTTGACAACCGATTGATGAGTTTACAATTGGTTCGAAACGGCATGACCGATGCAGTAATGTTTAGTCCAGAAGGAAAAAACATCTTACCAGCCGCTGTTTTATACAAGAAAAACATATTGGCTATTCGAGGGAGTTTCCGTCCAGTGACTCGCGTAAATATGGACATGTACAAGAAATCATTGGAAATTTTCTCCAAAGAAAACAAAGTAGATAAGGAAAATACATTTGTTGTTTTTGAAATTACGTTGTCCAATTTGCGTTCGGAAGGAGAAATAGACGAACGTGATTTTATGGATCGTGCTGAACTTTTATGTTCGTTAGGACAAACCGTAATGATTTCTAATTTTCAAGAATATTACCGGGTAGTAGAATATTTCTCCAATTATACGAAAGCCCGAATGGGATTGGCTATGGGAGTAAATAATTTGATCGATATTTTTGACGAAAAATACTACCGCCATTTAAGTGGAGGAATTTTGGAAGCATTTGGTAAATTATTCTACCGCGATTTAAAAGTATACCTATATCCCATGGAAATAGATGGTGAGATAATCACTTCACAAAACTTAAAAGTACACCCTCGAATGAAAGAGTTGTATAAGTTTTTTGCTTACAATGGTAAAGTGGTGGATGTAACAGACTTTGATCGGGCTAATTTGAAAATTTTCTCGCGAGAAGTTTTGAAAATGATTATGAACAATACTCCCGGATGGGAAGCCATGTTACCTGATGGCATTCCAGAACTTATAAAACAACACCATTTGTTTGGTTACAATCCAAATAAAATTCTGGAAGTAAACGAAAATTAAACTTAAAATCCCCTTTCGGGGATTTTTTATTTAAGAATTTGAGCGGCGTGCGCTTTTGTTTTGACATCGGTTATCACTTGATCTATAATTCCATCTTCATTGATAACAAAGGTCGTACGATGGATTCCATCGTATTCTTTACCCATAAATTTCTTAGGACCCCATACTCCAAATGCTTGAATTACAGTTTTGTCTTCGTCGGCTAACAGCGGAAATGGAAAATCAAATTTGTTTTTAAAACTAGATTGTGCTTTTGCAGAATCTGCACTAACTCCGAGCAATGCATAATTTTGCGCTTCAAAACGTGCGTAGTTATCTCGTAAATCACATGCTTCAGCAGTACATCCTGGTGTATTTGCCTTTGGATAAAAGAATACTACTAATTTCTTACCCTTATAATCAGCAATAGTGTGTACATTTCCGTCTTGATCTTTTGCGGAAAAGTTGGGCGCTTGATCTCCTTTTTGTAATGTTGTCATCGTATTTTTTATTTGTTAGGGATTCTATTAAATTCGCATATTAAAAATACAAAAATGACAAAGAAAGAACGTGCAACGTTTGTTATAAATACGTTAAATAGACTTTATCCGAGTATTCCAATTCCACTTGACCACAAAGATCCGTATACCCTTTTAATTGCGGTTTTATTGTCTGCGCAATGTACTGATGTACGGGTAAATTTAACTACACCGCATCTTTTTTCAAAAGCCGATAATCCATTTGATATGGTGAAGTTAAGCATAGAAACAATTCGTGAAATAATCAAACCTTGCGGACTTTCCCCAATGAAATCGAAAGCCATTCATGGTTTGTCGCAAATCTTAATTGAAAAATACCAAGGGGAAGTTCCTCAAAGCTTTGAAGCATTGGAAGCATTACCGGGGGTTGGACATAAAACAGCGAGCGTTGTAATGAGTCAGGCTTTTGGTGTTCCAGCATTTCCTGTAGATACCCATATTCATCGTTTAATGTACCGCTGGGGTTTATCCAGTGGAAAAAATGTAGTTCAAACTGAAAAAGATGCCAAAGCTATTTTCCCAAAAGAATTATGGAACGACTTACACTTACAAATCATTTGGTACGGAAGAGAATATTCGCCTGCACGTGGATGGAAGATAGAAAGCGATAGTATCACCCAGACGATAGGTAGGAAAAATGTAATCAAAGAAGCGCAAAAAAAATCCCGATAATGCACCTTATCGGGATTGAAATTTAATTAGAGATGAATTCAAACTGAAAAGAACCTTTTTTTACCACCTTTAAAGCTTTGGAATAATGGAGTAAAAATTGAACGGTTTCTTTTTTAGGAATCATTTTTTGAACATGAGTTGTGGTAGCGTAAAGTTTTGCCATAGCATGCAATTTAAATGTTATTCACTACAATAACGAAAGTTGCATGCATTTATTGTTAGTTGGTCAAAATAATTTTATTCTTGTCAATAACTTTTCGCAAATTCATAAGTGCATACCGCATACGCCCTAGCGCCGTATTAATACTTACACCCGTGATCTCAGCAATTTCGTTAAAACTCAAATCCTGATAAATTCGCATCAATAATACTTCTTTTTGATCGGCAGGCAACTCCTCAATGATGCGTCGTAAATCGTTTTCAATCACTTCATTAATCATTTGATTTTCAGCATTTTTATCATCATCTTTTAGAATGGAAAAAATTGAAAACTCCTCAGTTTCACGTAACATCGGCATTTTTTTATTTTTACGAAAATGATCAATAATCAAATTATGTGCAATTCGCATCACCCACGGCAGAAACTTACCTTCTTCATTGTAGGAGTTGGATTTTAAAGTCTTGATGACTTTAATAAATGTGTCTTGAAAAACATCATCAGCTACATCGCGATCGGACAATTTAGAGTAAATAAACCCATAAATTTTTGACTGATGTCTGTGAATTAATACCGCCAAAGCGTTTTCATCGCCAGCAATGTACTTTTTTACCAATAAAGCGTCGGGAGTGTGATTAGTAGCCATAAAATTACCTTTTAGTTTTGGGTTTAACAATCTAAAATTTTTTCTAAAAAGTAATTTTTATCAATAGGCCAAATGGGTTTGTGTGAATAATTTTATATTGTAAATATATAAAAATTTACTAATAAAAACCAAATAGTATTAAAAATTTTAACATTTAACTGTGAAAACGCTATTAAATGACTTTAATAGCTTCAATTCAAAGCCTTAAGTTCTCAAAGAAAATCGATCGTAATTCTCTATATTTGTAACTTATAATTTTGCTATGCTTTCCAACGATATTGCAACGCTCGAACCCAAAAAAAACATCCTAATTAAAGGTGCAGGTATTCACAATTTAAAAAACATTGATGTTGCCATACCTCGAAATCAATTGGTTGTAATTACAGGTTTATCGGGCTCTGGAAAATCTTCTCTTGCCTTTGACACTTTGTATGCAGAAGGACAGCGACGCTATGTTGAAAGTTTATCGGCTTATGCGCGGCAATTTTTAGGACGTTTAGACAAACCCAAAGTAGAATACATCAAGGGAATTGCTCCCGCTATTGCTATCGAACAAAAGGTAAATACAACCAATGCCCGTTCTACAGTTGGAACATCGACCGAAATATATGATTACCTCAAACTTTTGTTTGCGCGTATCGGTAAAACTATTTCTCCAATTTCTGGAGAAGAAGTAAGAAAAGACCGAGTATCCGATGTGATCGACTTTATCAAATTGACAACTTTAGAATCCAAGTGGTTATTATTGGCGCCAATACACCTTGAAGAAGGGCGACTTTTAGAAGACAAACTCAAAGTGCTTTTGCAACAAGGTTTTTCACGTATTCTCGTTAATAATGAAACTGTTCGTTTAGATGAAATAGAGTCACACGCATTAACACCTAATGATCTGTTTCTAATCATTGACCGAATCGTAGTTAAAAAAGAAGAAGAATTTTATAACCGACTTGCCGATGCTGTACAAACTGCTTTTTTTGAAGGTAAAGGCATTTGTTATCTTCAAGAATTGCAAACTTCGGAACGGAAAGAATTTAGTTCCAATTTTGAAAAAGACGGAATGTCGTTTTTGGAACCTAACATCCATTTGTTTAGTTTCAACAACCCCTACGGCGCTTGTGCTAAATGCGAAGGATATGGAAATGTAATTGGTATTGATGAAGATTTAGTAATACCTAATACGGCATTGTCTGTTTTTGAAAATGCAATTTATCCTTGGCGGGGCGAAAGCATGAGCTGGTACCGTGATCAGCTAGTAAACGCGGCATATAAATTTGATTTTCCAATTCATAAACCTTTTTTCCAACTTTCAGCAACACAGAAGGAATTGCTATGGAAGGGTAATTCCTATTTTGTTGGACTCAATGCTTTTTTTCGCGAATTGGAAGAGAAAAATTATAAAATTCAAAACCGGGTACTTTTATCCCGTTATCGGGGTAAAACAAAATGTCCTGAATGCAAAGGTAAACGGCTACGTTTGGAAGCCAATTATGTTCAAGTGGGCGGAAAAACCATCGCTGAATTGGTCGACCTTCCTATACGAAAATTGGTGCCTTTTTTTGACGAATTAAACCTTTCAGACCATGATTTTGCTGTTGCAAAACGTTTATTAATCGAAATCAAAAATCGATTACATTTTTTGAGAAATGTTGGATTGGACTATCTAACGCTTAACCGTAACTCCGCTTCGCTTTCGGGAGGCGAATCACAACGCATCAATTTAGCCACTTCGTTGGGCAGCAGTTTGGTGGGGTCTATGTACATTTTAGACGAACCAAGTATTGGATTACATCCAAAAGATACCGAACTATTAATTGATGTGCTTAAAAATCTCCGGGACTTAGGAAATACCGTCATTGTGGTTGAACATGATGAAGATATCATGCGGCAAGCGGATATGATTATTGATATCGGCCCAGAAGCAGGCAGTCACGGCGGACAATTGGTAGCACAAGGAACCTTTGAAGAAATCCTAAAAAACAATTCCCTAACTGCCCAGTACTTAAATCGTTCACTCCAAATAGAAGTACCCAAAAAACGGCGGAATTGGAATGCTTATATTTCTATTTTGGGTGCACGCGAAAACAACCTTCAAAATCTAGATGTCCGTTTTCCTTTGGAGTGCCTGACAGTAATTACCGGAGTCTCGGGAAGTGGCAAAAGTACCCTAGTAAAGAAAATTCTATTTCCAGCATTACAAAAGAAATTAGAGGGCATTGGAGAGAAAGCGGGACAGTTTTCTGAGTTACAAGGGCATTACCACCGAATCCATCATATTGAATATGTAGATCAAAACCCGATCGGGAGAAGTTCACGTTCAAATCCTGTTACGTATATTAAAGCCTATGATGATATTCGGGATTTGTTTGCAAAAGAAAAACTATCGAAAATACGGGGGTATCAACCCAAACATTTTTCATTCAATGTAGATGGCGGTCGATGTGAAACGTGTAAAGGTGATGGAACAATACATGTGGAAATGGTTTTTATGGCCGATGTAGAATTACCCTGCGAAACATGTGGCGGTAAACGTTTCAAGAAAGAAATATTAGAGGTGAATTTCAACGGCAAAAACATCGATGCTATTTTAAAAATGACTATTGATGATGCAATTGTATTTTTTAAAGAACACAACCAAATAAAAATTACGCAAAAACTGCAACCGTTACAAGATGTTGGATTAGGGTATGTGCAATTGGGTCAATCGTCATCTACACTATCAGGAGGTGAAGCTCAACGTATTAAATTAGCCTCTTTTTTGGTAAAGGGCTCCTCAAAAGAAAAGGCATTGTTTGTTTTTGACGAACCCACAACGGGTTTACATTTTCACGATATTAAAAAACTTTTGGCCTCTTTTGATGCACTACTAGAAAAAGGACATTCGATTCTTGTTATCGAACACAATTTAGATTTAATCAAATGTGCCGATTGGATAATCGATTTAGGACCCGAAGGCGGGGAAAATGGAGGACAATTACTAGCCGAAGGAACTCCTGAAGAAGTTGCGAAAAACCCCGACTCCCTAACAGGATATTATTTGAAAGCCAAATTATAATCGATAAAATTCAGAACTGGATTATTCCAGAACAATTTTCTTTGTAATTCGTTTTCCTTCCGATTCTACAATACCGAGATACATGCCTCGTTGTAAATGTCCCACTGAAAATCCTTTTACCAATGGTGCATTTTCAACGAATTGAGTGAATACCGTTTTCCCGTTGATATCCAATAAAGAAAACGTGTAATTTGATTGTGGTAAAGTACCTAAATTTAAATATAATTCATCGGTCGCGGGATTAGGAAAGATAGTCACCAAATTATCGTTTTGCTCAACCGTATTAAGCGGGGAAGTACTTGCTACTGCAAAATGTAACGCAGCACCTGTAGCCGCTTTGGCAACATTAAAATTATAAACGGGGTCCATATTGACTAAAAAATCAGTAGCCGTATGTCTATGTGTTGTCTCGTTGGTTTCAAAAAAACCGGTAATTACTTCGTTATTGGCTTGAAACGACATATAATCAGAAGCATAGGCATACGATAAAAATGTGTTTAAAGGCGAATACAATTCTGTGCATGTAATTAATTGATTAGTAAACGCATTGGACGCTGCATTGTTACTTGTTGGGGTAGAAGTATCGCGTTCACAAGTAATTGTATCATTAATTAAACCCGCAACACCCCCTATTTCATCCAAATTAAATACCAAACGAATATTCATTTTTGGTGTTGTTCCATTGACGACAGTTGAAACATAATTTTGACTCCCACGAAGCCCATCTTCTTCTCCAGAAAAATTGATAAATTTTATGGAATATTCGGTTGGAACATTTCTCAAAAGTCGGGCTACTTCTAATATTGCAGCCACTCCACTCCCATTATCATTAGTGCCTGTTCCCACAATTGAATCATAATGACCACAAATAATCAGAAACGTATTGGGATATGTTGTTCCGATTTTGGTCACGACCAAATTTTTACAAACCGCTGAAGAACCCGAGTACGTATACGAAAATTCTTGAAGTTGATTGGCGGTGTAACCATAGCTTAAATACTTGTTTTTCAACCAATCTAAGGTGTTTTGCAATGCTGCTGTTCCTCTTCGTTTTACCCCTAAGGCTTCAAATTGGGTCAAACTCGAAGTAATGTTATTTTGGGAACATTGATTGACTATATCGGCATACGCTTGTACAAAAGTTTGCGCCTTTGAGGCAAAAGGTGCAACTAAAAGTAACATGAAAAGTAGTAGGTGTTTTTTCATTAATGTAAAATCGAATTTAATAGAAATTGGTTTCAAATATAATTAAAAAAAAGAAATGTAAATACTATCTTTTTTAAACTGAAAAGACACTATATCAACAAGTTAAAATTCATTAACAAATCATTGACAATTAATTATGCTGATTTGGCACACCAATTGGAATATGCTTTGCATCAGAAACACCTGATCGAAGAAGCTGAAAATCGTAAGAGTAAGCATAACCGATTAAATTTTTGAATTATGAAAACAATTACCCTTTTCACAAGTTTAGTTTTACTATTTGGCACTGCAAATGCAACCCCATTTAATTCTAACACAAATATGTCAATTGATTGGTATCATTTTAATCAAAATGAACCCATTACGTTTACCGAACGCGGTGTTGCTTTTTTCGTTTTCCCTAATGGTGATTTTGATTTTAATACCCGTCCCGATGCTAATGATGGAAGTTATTATTTCCGAAGAGCAAACACAAAAGAAACAGCGCGTAGTAGCAGTCCTTTAAATTATGGGGTTTTGATTGAATTTGATTATTTCGGACGTGTACGTCGGATAGGAAATACATTTATCAATTACGACGGTCGTAATCGTGTAAGCCGAATTGGAAGTGTATTTATGCGGTATAATCGATTTGCTTTAGTTCAAATTGGAGGATTACATCTAGTTTACAATCACTTAGGCGAAATTGTTGATTATGTTGGAAGTGTAAAACATACGGGGTTTACCTACAGCAACTTAGGAAACCCTTACACCCATAATGCAGGATACCCCTGTGGTAATTCTTATGGATTTGATTACAATAATTACTACTACCGTACCGATAGAAAAAACGCAACGGAAGTAGTTAACCAAAATATAAATAGCGTTAAATAATTGGTTGGTTAGTTAGTTTGAAAGCCCTGATAGTATGATCTGTCGGGGTTTTCTAATTTTAGAGACGCAGTGAACATTTAGCAGCAACATTTTGAATTACTTGATTCACCTCAGCTGAAATATTCATTTTATAATGCAACGCTACATAAAACAGTGTCACTAATACCGATTTTAGTGTAATATTGAGTATTGGATGAAATGGAAAATCCCAAAAATAAAATACCAAAAACCCAAGACAAACAATTCCGAATGAAGTAATCGTTTTGGAGGTAAAGGGAAATAACTTTAGCTTTTTAATCACAAATAAAAATTTGATGGTATTGTAAATCATAATGGTCAAAAGTGTTGCAAAAGCCGACCCATTAATTCCATAACGTGGAATAAACACTGCATTTAATACTATCATCAATAGCACCGTTCCTACTCCAAATAGTAATACTGTTCGGTAATAATGGGTATTGACAATAATCGAATTATTATTACCCAATACTACATCGTAATATTTTGAAAATCCAATCATAAACACCACCCACAAACCTGCCGAATAATCATCGGGTACGATAACATACATTTGATTAATATTTACAAAAATTAACAACAGTATAAAACCACCACTTACTTGCAGATTGATTGAAGTCTTTTTATAAAGATCATTAAGTTCGTCCCATTTTTGTTCAATCATCAATTTTGCTGTAATGGGCGCGACAATTTGAGTCATCGCTCGATAGGGCACCGCAATCACAGTAGCAAAAAAAATCGCCACAGAATATACGGCATTGGCTTCAATTGCTTTATACTTTGGAATTAACACTTTATCAAAATCAACTAACATAACAGCAACACCTCCCGAAACAATAATAAACGTAGAATAGTAAACCACTTCGCGTATATTTTCTGGAATAACAAGTTGAAATTTGGGTCGTCTAATTTTCATAGCATAAAGAAACATCCCCAGCGTTTGCAGTAGATAAGCACCTACTACGCAGTATACAAATTCGGACTTGGTTAGTTGATCAAAATGCACCATAAGTAACAGTACCATTACGAGTGATCGAACCAAAACTTCACTAATTAAATTACCAATTACCGATTGCATATGAACTTTCACCCAAGCGTAAAACACTTCAAAATACGCCATTAACAGTCCAACTACCGGAATTAACCAAAAGAAAGGTGCTAAAGATGGATTTTCTTCTAGCCAAATACCCGCAATAGCATCATAATAAACATAGAATACAATCCCCATCGGAATTATCAGAACCAAAGGCATCAAAACAATAAAAGATAAAAACTGATCTTTTTTTTCCTCAGTTTCGTATTGGGCAAAGAAGCGGATTATTGTATTTTGAACCCCAAAAGCCATGATCGGCATTAAAATATTGGCACCCGACAATACCGTACTCACAATACCATAATATTCTTTTTCTAAAAAAGAGGTGTAAAAAAATAATGCATTGACCGCACCAATTCCAAAACCGAAAAAAGTGATGAGTGTGTTGCGAATCGATTGTGTTTGTACAATACCCATTAGAGTTGTGTGATTTCGTGCGCCAATTGTTGGGTTAAATATTTCCGAGAATACTGTTCCAACCCAACGGGATTGGTTTTCAATTGACCGGATTGATAATCATGAAACCAGTTTAAAATTTTGGCTTTTAAAGCTGTTTTTTCTTGGTAATTAAAAAACACTCCCGTGTTTGTCGATTGTATTATTGAAGCAAAATCAGAACCCTGTGGACCCATTGCCAAAATTGGTCGGCCCGAAACCATATATTCAAACAATTTACCAGGAATAATACTGCGGGTGTCGGGTGAATCGATTTCAATTAAAACCAATACTTGTGTCTTTCGTTGTTGCGCTAATGCTTCTTCATGAGATACATAACCCAAATTAACAACATACTGGGCTAATTCGTGTTGCGTAATACTCTGCAGCACTTCTTCACTCGTTTTGCCAATTAATTTAAGTTGGAAATTTGCCGCAAATTCGGGATATTCCAGAACCAATTCTTGCAACGACTCCCAAAGAATGATTGGATTTCTATCGGATAAAAATGACCCTATATGCGCTAAACTAAACTTGTCGTCTAACGTTTGAGGCGGAATCGCTTCATGGTCATATCCATTGGTTATTACTGTAATCGGACGGTTGGACGAGGTAAGGGCATGGAACTCCGCTTTGGTTGTCGGACTCGTTACCAAAATCAAGTCGGCACTATTCAACACTTGTTTTTCAAGTTGTTGATGCTTTCTTTCAGCATACGACGACAATTTCAAGGCTTTGTGATAGCCTATTGTTGTCCAAGGATCCCGAAAATCGGCAATCCATTTCACCTTTATTTGTTGCTGTAAATGCAAACCAATTAAATGCAAACTATGCGGTGGACCTGTAGTGATAATCGTTTCAATTTGATTTTCAACTATATATTTTTTTAAAAATGCAACCGATGGATTAACCCATAAAAAACGAGCATCTGGAATAAATATATTACCCCTCACCCATAATAAAAACCGCTGCAATACGGTTTGCTTTTTTACAGAAGGAATAATACCTGAACTAATTTTTTGGGTAGCTTTTTTTGAAAAAAAACCAGCAAACCAATACGGCTCCCAAATTTTCTTTTTCAAAATAATCGTAGCTGGAGAAACATCGGAAACCAACTTTTCATCAACAATTGGATACGTTGGATTTTCGGGTAGATAAACGATAGGTTGAATGCCAAAATCGGGCAAATATTTCACAAATTTTAACCAACGCTGCACTCCAGGTCCACCGGCGGGAGGCCAGTAATACGTGATAATTAGTACTTTGTTGGTGGGTTTCATTGGTTGACCAACTTTTTTCGTGAATAATTAATTCCAACAACGGTTACAACAAGCATAAGTAAAAAACTTACCATACTTAATCTACTTCCGGTTTTAACTACCTCGGGCTCAAACTTAAACTCGATTTGATGTTTTCCTGCCGGGATATTCATTCCGCGTAATGCAAAATCTACCTTCATATAGTCGGTTAATTTTCCATCTATATAGGCATTCCAACCGTTTTTGTAATACATTTCAGAAAATACAGCAAATCCTTTATTTTGGTTGTTGGACGCGTATTTTAAATGATTCGGTTGATACGAAAGCAATTGTATAGTTGCCGTACTGTCTTTTACAAATGCACTTTGGGCTACTTTAAAATCGGCTTTATTGTAAACTGCTGCCTCCTTAGTTGATAATTTATCTAGTGATTTCATTACTGCATCATCGTTTTCAACTCCAATCAGTTTTGAAACAAACCAAGCATTTCCATTTGCATTTTTATTAACAGTTGGGAATTGCTCGCCTTTTTCATCGACTTGAATAATGTATTTAACATTCAACATATCAATTACTTCACTGTTATTTTTGGCAATTTGATAATCGAATAATTCTTGGATAGCCCTTGGTTTTACAGCAGAATAACCACCAATAGATTTATGGAAAAAAGAAGCTCGGGCACTATTCATATTTCCTTCCACCTCCAAAACCCGGTAATAGGTTGAGTCTTGAAGAATCTGCTCATCCACAGGAGTAATTTCAAAAGGTTGCTCTACTTGATGCGCCGAAACAAAATCGTCGCTATTTACATATTTTTTATCTACCCAAAACAAGTCGACAACCATTAATAATCCAACTCCAATTACAACTGTATCGACTGCCAATTTATCTTTAGAATAACGCCATAAAACCACAAAAGCAACGGCCATAAAAATTGTCGATCGAAGTAAGTCAGCCGCATACATTGTCATACGATCTTTTTGCAAAGCTTCAATAAAACCAAGCCCAAACTGTTTATCTTGAAATTGATTTAAACTGCGAAGTATTTCACTATCCATCGGACCCGTGAAGTCGAATTGACTCTGCATTAAAAAAAGTAAGCCTATCAAAACCAAACAGGTCATTCCAGTTTTCTTTAAACTATCCCAACGTTTATCTTGATTGGTAGTCATAAAAGAATGTAAGCCCATAACTGCCAAAACCGGAACACACAATTCAAGTATTACCTGTATTGAAGAAACGGCACGAAATTTATCATATAGTGGCACATAATCAATAAAAAAGTCGGTAACAACGCTACAATTTTTACCCCAGGACAACAGCAATGAAACAAATGCTCCTCCCAAAAACACCCATTTAAGTTGGCGTTTATCATGGTATAATGCCAAAACGAATAAAAAGAAAACAATAGCTCCAATATAGGCAGGGGCCGCTACTATGGGTTGATCTCCCCAATAGGTGCGCGCCATCCCATCCGTAAATTGACGTGCTTCGGTTGGATTTGCACCATAATTCAACATAAAATTATAGACACTGGAATCATCACTTAATTTCTCATCGTTTCCGCCACCAAATAAGCGCGGAGCAATCAGGTTAAAACTTTCGGCGATTCCATAACTATATTCGGTAATGTAACTGCGATCGAGTGTTGTTGTAGCGGTTTTGGGTTTCCCCAAGGGGTCTAATTTTAAGGTACTTTTACCACGGGTACTAAAAGCAGCATACTCTTGTGTGGCAAGTAATGACGTGGCATTAGCCCCTAGAGCCAATACAACTGCCAAGATAAAAGTGCTCGCAATTTTAACCCATTCCGAATGCGCCTGTTCTTTAACCATTTTTATACCATAGTAAATACCCAATCCAATTAAAACGATGAGCAAATAGTACGTCATTTGGAAGTGATTGGCATTAATTTCTAGCGCAACAGCAAACATGGTGAGGATTCCCCCAAAAATGTACTGCCGTTGAAATACCATAATAACCCCAGCAACAACCAACGGCATATAAGCAATAGCATGGGCTTTGGCATTATGACCTACTCCGAGAATTACAATTAAATAGGTTGAAAATCCGAAAGCTAATGCCC
Source organism: Flavobacterium sp. (assembly GCF_027484945.1). Taxonomy (GTDB): domain Bacteria; phylum Bacteroidota; class Bacteroidia; order Flavobacteriales; family Flavobacteriaceae; genus Flavobacterium. The sequence continues at coordinate 31,754 of NZ_JAIXRZ010000055.1, read as the reverse complement.
CAAAAAACGCTTTAAGTGGGTCTGCTTTTACAACCAAAAGCAAAACATAAAAACCAAGAAAATATAAAAATAAATAATCCGCTGGTCGTGGAAGAAAACGCAACATAGAATCCAATTCACCTATAAAATCGTTTGGATATTGTGCGCCCAATTGATAGGTAGGCATCCCTCCAAAAGCACTGTTAGTCCAATAAGGTTCGGCATTTGCAGTAGCCCGAAAATCCTTTTGCTCTTTGGCCATACCTGTATACTGAACAATATCACTTTGGAAGATTTTTTTACCTTGTAAAACCGGGTAAAAATAAAACAAGGCTATGATTACAAAACCCAAAACAACGAGTGCATGGGGATATATTTTTTTAAGTATTTCTTGCATTTTTGGGTTCATAAGAAAGGGATTGTAGTTCAGTCTACTTCTTCAAAATCGATATAGTCGCCCACAATCTCTTTTTTCTTTTCGGGTTTTTGTTGAGGAGATTGCTGCTGCTGTTGGTGTTGGCGAAACTTTTCTTCCATTTGTTGATTTGCTTTTTCAACTACTTTTTTGGCCAATATTGGCAATAGCAAACGGGCTATAAATTTGAAAATGTAATAAAAAATAAGAATATATAACAGCGTTCGTAATAAACTAGCAAAATTAGCTTCTTGCATTGGGTTGAATTTTGTCAAAAATACTAAAAACCCCAATTCCTTTGCAAGGAAAGATCATAAATAAATAATAAAAAGTGTACTTTTGGATTACCTAACCGCGAACCTTAGACTTATGAAGTTTACTTTGTTTTTGATTTCTGTTTTGACGTTGTACTCCCCTTCTTCATTGGCTCAATATACCGATGAAATCAATACTAACCGCCCCGGCGAATCGATGAATGCCTATGCAGTTGGTCTGAATGTATTGCAATTTGAGTCTGGTTTCAACTATGTTTCAGAAAAATATGATAAGAACAAATACAATACGGAGGGGTATGGTATCAATCTCACTACCCGTTATGGAATTTGGAAAGAGCAATTTGAGGGAATTTTAGAGTTGAGTTACCAAAACGACAGTTATTTTTCTAAAGCTGAAAATTATCACCGTGAGGGTTTTCGTAGAATGCTACTAGGAGCGAAATACCTCATTTATGACCCCTTCAAAAACTTTGAAACCAAACCCAATTATTACAGCTGGAAAGCCAATCATAAATTCAATTGGCACATGATGATTCCGGCACTTTCAATTTATGCAGGGACCAATATTCGTTTAGGAAATAATCCGTTTATGTACAATGGAGAACGTTTAGGCACGATAAGTCCAAAAGTAATGCTTGCTACACAAAATACATTTACAGGTGCTTGGGCAATTGTAACCAACGTATTTATAGATAAAATTGGTTCAAACAATCAAACTATTGGATTTATTGGAACAATTACCAAAGGATTTAACCGTTGGTCTGGATTTATAGAAGGAAAAGTGCTGAGCGGAGGCTACTACCGGGATACTTTTATGACTGGAGGGGTTGCCTATTTATGGGGATCAAGCTTTCAAGTAGACGCTTTTGTAAGTCAGAACATGAAAAACACTCCAGCAATCACCTATGCTGGCTTAGGAGTTTCTTGGCGCACAGATACGAACTATGAAGATTATATGATTCGGGCTCCCAAAAAAGAAAAGAAAAAGAAAAAAAAGGGCAAAAATAATTTTGGCAATAAAAAAGAAAAAACTTCTGTAAAAAAACGCTTGGACGATGTCCCCCCGGCTAATCCTTAAATTATGATCACGCTATTAGAAGCCAATACACCACAATTAATGAATGCATTTGTAAAGTTTCCGTTTGAACTTTACAAAAACAACCCGTATTGGGTCCCCCCTTTAATTCAAGATGAACTGGACACGTTTGACCGTTCAAAAAACCCCGTTTTTGCCAATGCAGAAGCTTATTATTATTTAGCCCAAAAAGAAGGGGAAATTGTAGGCCGTATTGCAGCGATCATCAACTGGGAAGAAGTGAATAATCAAGGGAAACGCAAAGTTCGGTTTGGATGGTGGGATGTTGTTGATGACATAGCGGTTACTGAAGCGCTGTTGGAAAAGGTATACGAACTCGGCCGATTAAACACTATGGATCACGTTGAGGGTCCGATGGGCTTTTCTAATCTTGATAAAGTTGGCGTTGTTACAGAAGGATTTGACCGAATTGCGTCGATGATTACATGGTACAATTATCCCTATTATAAAGAGCATTTGGAGCAATTGGGGTATCGTAAAGAAAAAGAATACCTCGAAAGTGTATTTAGTTTTTCCAATATTGACATAGCACCCTACGCGCGTGCAGCAACCTACATCAAAGAACGATACGGATTTTATTGTAAAAACTTTACGACAACCGATGCTATTCTACCTTACATTGATGAAATGTTTGATCTCTTTAACAAAAGTTATGCGCGGTTAGCCTCTTTTGTAGCTATAAATGAAGTCCAAAAAAGTTTTATTAAGGAAAAATACATCGGATTAGTCAAACCTGAATATGTCAAATTTATATTTGATAAAAATGGTAAAATGGTTTGTTTTGGAATTGTCATGCCTAGTTTTTCGGAAGCCTTACAAAAAGCAAAAGGGAAGTTATTTCCTTTCGGTTTTTTACACTTTTTAAAAGCAAAAAAACGCCATAATGAAGTTTTATTTTATTTAATTGGAATTGATCCCGACCAACAGAATAAAGGAGTTACAGCAATTGTTTTTGAAGAGTTTCACAAGTCGTTTTCGAAGCACGGCGTACAAAGTTGTATCCGCACACCTGAGTTGGAAGAAAACATGGCCATTCAAAACATCTGGAAAAACTTCAGACCCGAAGTATTTCGCCGAAGAAGAACTTATCGAAAATCATTGTAATCGATAGATATACTAAACAAAAAATCCACCTAATAGGTGGATTTTTGAATTATTATTGATATGAAAACAATTAGGAAACATCAACAGTTGTTGCTTCAGCAATAGTTTTATAGGTTCCATTTTCTAATTTTTCACGTATCGCTTCAAAAGCAGCCAACGTTTCATCAATATCGTTTTTGGTATGAGAAGCTGTTGGAATCATTCGCAATAAGATGATACCTTTTGGAATAACCGGATATACTACAATCGATAAGAAGATATTGTAGTTTTCGCGCAAATCATTTACCATAACCATGGCCTCTGGAATCGAACCTTCAAGATAAACTGGTGTAACACAAGTATTGGTATCACCAATATTAAATCCACGCGAAGTAAGTCCGTTTTGCAAATAATTGACATTATCCCACAACTGCTCTTTTAATTCAGGCATTGTGCGTAACATTTGCAAACGCTTTAAAGCTCCAACGGTCATAATCATTGGTAACGATTTAGCAAACATTTGCGAACGTAAATTGTATTTCAAATAGTCAATTACATCTTGATCGGCAGCTACAAAAGCTCCTATACTTGCCATAGATTTAGCAAATGTGGAAAAATAAACATCTATACTGCTTTGACAACCTTGCTCTTCTCCAGCACCAGCTCCGGTTTTACCCAAAGTACCAAAACCATGTGCATCATCGACTAACAAACGAAATTTATATTTTTCTTTCAAAGCCGCAATCTCTTTCAATTTGCCTTGTTGACCGCGCATTCCAAAAACACCTTCGGTAATCACTAAGATTCCTCCACCATTTTCTTCTGCCATTTTGGTTGCGCGTTGCAAATTTTTCTCTAAACTTTCTACATCGTTATGCTTATACGTAAACCGTTTACCCATGTGCAAACGAACACCATCAATGATACATCCATGGGAATCCACATCATAAACAATTACATCATTTTTAGTCACTAAGGCATCAATAATTGACACCATACCTTGGTAACCAAAGTTTAATAAATAAGCAGCTTCTTTTTGAACAAATGCAGCCAATTCATTTTGCAATTGCTCGTGTAAAGTCGTATGCCCACTCATCATTCGAGCTCCCATTGGATAAGCAGCTCCATAACTTTGTGCGGCTTCTGCATCAACTTTTCGAATTTCTGGATGATTGGCCAATCCCAAGTAATCATTGATGCTCCAATTCAAAATTTCTTTACCTTGAAATCGCATACGGGGACCCAACTCACCTTCTAATTTTGGAAACACATAGTAGCCTTCAGCTTGAGAAGCCCATCGCCCTAGCGGACCTTTGTTTTGTTGTATTCTTTCAAATAGATCTTTTACCATGACAAAAACGCATTTTAAAGGGACAAAAGTAACGATTAGGTGCTTGTTATCCTAATGTTATTTAACGATTATATTAACAACAAAAGCGGCACTTTTTAACGATAAACAAAGGAGTAAAACAATCGAGCATCCTTTTAATAAAATGTTTGAATTTTATTATGAAAAAGACACGTTCAGGCCTATTCTCTGTAGATTTAAAACCCAAATCCAATAGATTCAAAGCGATTACTTAGATTTGCAAAAAAATACATATGAAAATCGTTTTTGCTTCCAACAACCTACATAAAATCGCTGAAATACGTGCAATGATCCCGCAATCTATCGAATTAGTAGGACTTCAAGATATTGGTTGCACAATCGACCTCCCAGAAACCGCCGATACAATAGAGGGAAATGCCCAAATGAAAGCCGATTACATAACGCATCATTACGGATTACCTTGTTTTGCTGATGATACGGGTTTAGAAGTTGAAGCATTAAACGGTGCGCCGGGAGTTTATTCTGCTCGTTATGCTGGTGATCAAAAGAATGCGGATGACAACATGGACAAACTTTTATATGAATTAGAAGAAAAAACTACACGTAAAGCACAATTTAAAACCGTTATCGCGTTAAATTTAAAGGGCGAATCCCATCAGTTTACAGGAATTGCAAGTGGAGAAATACTACGCGAAAAAAGAGGAGCACATGGCTTTGGATATGACCCTATTTTTGTTCCCAATGGGCAAAATTTAACTTTTGCTGAAATGGATGCAGCTTCAAAAGCAGCTCTTAGTCACCGTGGAAAAGCAGTACAATTACTAATTGCATTTTTATTAGTTAAATAAGAAAAACACTGCGACTCTAGTAAACAATCTACTTTCCTTTACCTAAGTCTGTAATTTAAATCAGAAATCCCTACCATTATCATATTTAACATTTGTTTAATTTTCTGATTATCAAGCGAAATAGACTGTAAACCCCATGCACTAATCACTTAATAATTAGCTATATCCAATTATTAAGCCTACCTTTGCACCCGAATTAATACGATCTAATGAATAAATTTGAACAATTAGGCCTTAACGCCTCGCTTTTACAAGCAATTGGCGATATGGGATTTGAAACTCCATCAGAGATTCAAGAAAAAGCGATTCCTGTGCTTTTGGAACAGGAGACTGACCTTGTGGCTTTGGCCCAAACCGGAACCGGAAAAACTGCAGCTTTTGGTTTTCCGTTAATACAAAAAATAGATGTTGATGACCGCACTACGCAGGCATTGATTTTGTCCCCAACCCGCGAACTTTGTTTGCAAATCACTAACGAATTAAAGCAATATTCCAAATATATCAAAGGACTCAATGTAGTTGCTGTATATGGTGGAGCGAGCATAACTGAACAAGCCCGTGAGGTAAAACGCGGTGCGCAGATTATTGTTGCGACTCCAGGGCGTATGCAAGATATGATTAACCGTGGCTTTGTAAATATTAAAAACATCGCCTACTGTATTTTGGATGAAGCGGATGAAATGTTGAACATGGGTTTTTATGATGATATTTGCTCCATTCTTTCCGATACTCCCGATGATAAGTCAACTTGGTTATTTTCTGCTACTATGCCTGCCGAAGTGGCCCGTATAGCGAAAAAATTCATGTTTGATCCTGAAGAAATTACGGTTGGAGCAAAAAATGCTGGAACAGCTACTGTATCGCACGAATTTTATGTAGTTAATGCTCGTGATCGTTATGAAGCACTTAAACGATTGGCCGATGCTAACCCGGATATTTTTTCAGTAATTTTCTGTCGCACCAAACGTGATACACAAGCGGTTGCTGAAAAATTAATTGAAGATGGCTACAATGCTGCAGCTTTGCACGGCGATCTTTCACAAGCGCAACGGGATGCCGTAATGAAGTCGTTCCGTGGTCGTCAAATTCAAATGTTGGTTGCAACCGATGTTGCCGCACGTGGAATTGATGTAGACAACGTCACGCACGTAATCAATTATCAATTACCCGATGAAATTGAAACCTATAATCACCGATCGGGACGAACCGGTCGTGCTGGAAAATTAGGAACTTCTATTGTCATTATTACCAAATCTGAAATCCGTAAAATCCATAGCATTGAAAAAATCATCAAACAAAAGTTTGAAGAAAAAACAATTCCAGGTGGGATGGAAATTTGTGAAATTCAATTATTGCACTTAGCCAATAAAATAAATGATACCGAAATTGATCACGAAATCGACAACTATTTACCGGCAATCAACCAAGTGTTTGAAGGGTTGAGCAAAGAAGATCTAATTCGCAAAATGGTTTCGGTAGAATTTAATCGTTTCTTGAATTATTATAAAAAGAAAAAAGACCTTTCGGGTGAACGAAGCAATAACGAACGTAGTTCTAGTGGAGCAATTAAAGCGGGTGACGCTGTTCGGTATTTTATTAATATCGGATCACGCGATGATTTTGATTGGATGAAGTTGAAAGATTTCTTGCGCGAAGCACTTGAATTGGGTCGTGACGATGTATTTAAAGTCGATGTTAAAGAAGGATTTTCATTCTTTAATACTGATGGCGAACATGCGGAAAAGGTTATGGATATTTTTGCCAATTTCCAATTAGAGGGCCGAAAAATAAATGTAGAAATTTCTAAAAACGACGGTGGAAATCGCCGCGGAGGCGGAGGTGGACGCAGTGATTTTGGTGGAAAACGCGAACGTCGTGATCGCTTTAATGATCATACGGAACGGAGAAGCGAACGCCGCAGTGACCGGAGCGAAAATCGTTTTGAAGGGCGAAATGACCGAAGAACGGACAGCCGTCCCGAAGGCCGACGCTCGGAAGGTCGACGCTCGGAGGGTCGCAGTGACCGTAATCCCGCAAACAAAGCCTTTGAAGCGGCAAAGCGTCGTAGAAAAAGTTAACATAAGCCCTCAAATGAGGGCTTTTTTATTGAATCAAAATACCGTTTATTTCAATATTTACTCTAAAGCCTTATTTGCAATTGAATATTATCTATTAAGATTTAATTTTCCTGATGCAATACATTATTTATCCTATCAAACGTAGACTAACCAAAATCTTCTGTTGTTAATTTTCTTATAATCTTTATATAGTAGCAGGGGTGTTATTTTTAAAATTGTTATTTTTAACATCAGAAAATTAAGCTATGAACTATTGGTTACGTATCGTATGCCTCATTTTGGGTTGTTCGTTAAACGCACAGGCCCCTAGTGATGTGAAAGTAAAAGGAACCATTTTCAATAGCACCAATGCCCTTCCGGTGCCTAATGTAAATATCATTAACATCAACCGTGTTAAAGGCACACAAACCAATACGCGCGGTGAATTTGAAATAAATGCCGCAGTTAACGACACCTTACATATTACCATGATCGGATTTCAATCGTTACGTGTTCGGGTAACCAACGACTGGGTAAAGTCGGGTACGGCAAGGCTTGAGCTCACTGAAAAAGCCATTGCATTGGAAGAAGTCGTTATTCGCAAATACAAATTAACGGGCTATTTAGAAGTCGACACAAAACTGATTCCATTTAAAGAAAATTACCGCTACAGTATTTCGGGTTTACCCCAAGCCTATGAAGCCGGTGAATCCTCTCCCAATGCCTTTACACGCGTTGTGAGTTCGGTATTTAACCCCGCAGACATGCTTCATAATTTCTTCGGCAAAAAGCCTAAAGAACTCCGTAAACTTCGGGAAATGAAAAAAGATGATACGGTAAAAAATCTTTTAGAAACCAAATACGATCGGGAGACGATTGCCATTTTATTAGGCGTTGACAAAAAAGATATTGCCGAAATTTTAAGTCGTTGCAGCTACTCAGAAGCTTTTATTGAAACGGCCAATGACCTACAGATTATGGAAGCGATTAGTCAGTGTTACGAACAATACAAGGTGCTTGCAAAAGCAAAATAACTAAAAACCAAGTTTGTTCAAAACAAATCTTCAATCGAACTCTACCGTTGAGATTAGCTTGTTTGTACATTAATAGTGTACTTACAACAAGCGGTCTTGATAAAAGCGTTCCATAATTCGATCGACATCTTTAATCGAATTTTTAGTCCATTGAAAACGGTATTCCAAAATTTCTTTTTCTGTTAAGTGCCAGTTGAGAACCGATTGACGTAAGCGTGTGGTCAAATCCTGTATGACAATGGCGGCCGACACCGAAATATTCAAACTCTCTGTAAACCCAACCATCGGAATCTTTAAAAACCCATCGGCTTGCTCCATTATTTCGGGAGAAAGCCCTTCTTTTTCGGTACCAAAAAAAATAGCGGAACGTTTTGAGATATCAAACTCATGCAAAAAACACGAATCGTTATGGGGCGTGGTTGCAATAATTTGATACCCTTGATTGCGAAGTGTTTCCATACAGTTTGGAATAGAATTGTAGCGGTGTACATCGACCCATTTCTGTGCACCCATAGCAATTTCACGATCAATACGTTTCCCAAACTTTTGTTCGATAACATGTAAGCCTTGCACCCCAAACACCTCACAACTACGCATTACCGCACTCGTATTGTGCAATTGGTATACATCTTCCATGGCAATGGTAATATGATGGGTACGCAATGCCAAAATTTTCTTGAATTTCTCTTTCCGTTCATCTGTTAAAAATCCCTCCAAATAGGCAAACAACTCCAAATCTACCATTCTTATTTTTTTTTTGCAAAAGTACAATTTTATCGTTTTGGTGGTTAGTGGTTAGAAATTAGTGATTTGTGACTAGTAATTAGTAATTAGTAATTAGTGATTAGTGATTAGTAACTAGTTACTAGTTGGTCTTTCTTCTTTCTTCTTTCTTCTTTCTTCTTTCTTCTTTCTTCTTTCTTCTTTCTTCTTTCTTCTTTATTCTTTCTTCTTTATTCTTTCTTCTTTATTCTTTCTTCTTTTTTCGTATTTTCACCATCATTTAAAATTTAGAATTCAAAATTTAAAATAGTCAATGAAGTCGCTTGTCATACTTACGGGTGCCGGTATCTCTGCTGAAAGTGGTATTTCCACCTTTCGGGATGCTAATGGATTATGGGAAGGGCACGATGTGATGCAAGTAGCTACGCCCGAAGGCTTTCGGCGGAATCCTGATTTAGTTTTGGAATTTTATAACCAACGTAGACGGCAATTGCATACCGTAAAGTCAAACGTAGGACACACCACTTTAGCCCAGATGGAAAAGGATTTTAATATTCATATCGTTACCCAAAATGTAGACAATTTACATGAAGCTGCTGGGAGTTCGAATGTGTTGCATCTGCATGGTGAGCTCTTAAAGGTGCGTTCTATAAAAGACCCAAATTATATTGTAGAATGGCCAGGCGACCTGCAAATAGGCGATTATGATCCCGATGGAAATCAACTGCGCCCGCATATTGTCTGGTTTGGAGAAGAAGTACCCGCATTGGAACTAGCCGTTGAATGGGTTCAAAAAGCGGATGCAGTTGTAATTATTGGAACGTCAATGCAAGTGTATCCCGCAGCCGGTCTCATACACTATGCGCGTCCAAACGTACCATTATTTTATATTGACCCAAAACCCGCTGTTTTATTTGACCTAAATAATCCACTCGAAATAATTCCCGAACCGGCTTCGATTGGGGTACCCCTACTTTGGGAAAAGTTAAAAAAAGTGTTGGGTTAGCTTGGTGATTCCAATTACAAATCCGTAATTTTGTGCCTTAACAACACTACCTATGTCACTTACCGCACTGAACGCAATTTCGCCCATCGACGGACGTTACCGTAAAGTTACCCAACCGCTTGCTGCTTATTTTTCGGAAGAAGCATTAATCAAATACCGCGTATTAGTTGAAATCGAATACTTCATTGCATTATGTGAAGCAGGAATTCCACAATTAAACGATGTCAAGCCAACGGTTTTTCCTATTCTGCGGGGTATCTATGAGAACTTTACTACTGAAGATGCTTTATGGATTAAGGAAACTGAGAAAACGACCAATCATGATGTAAAGGCGGTAGAATATTTTATCAAACATCAATTTGATCAACTTGGTTTAGAGGCATTTAAGGAGTTTATTCATTTCGGACTTACTTCTCAAGACATTAACAATACTGCAATTCCTTTATCGACCAAACATGCTTTTGAAAAAGTATATGTGCCCGCTCTTATTGCGCTAATTGCGAAGTTAAAGCAATTAGCTATGGAATGGCACGATATCCCGATGTTGGCTCGAACCCATGGCCAACCCGCTTCACCAACCCGTTTAGGCAAAGAAATTTTAGTGTATGTAGAACGGTTGGAAGAACAAATGCGGTTGTTGTTTAATGTTCCTTTCGCTGCAAAATTTGGGGGTGCGACTGGTAATTACAATGCCCACCATGTGGCTTATCCGAACATTGATTGGAAAAAATTTGGTTCCAACTTTGTAGAAGATATTTTGGGATTACACCATTCTTTTCCTACGACACAAATTGAACATTACGATCACTTCGCCGCATTTTTTGATGCTTTAAAGCGAATTAATACGATTCTAATTGACTTAGATCGGGATATTTGGTCTTATGTAGCAATGGATTATTTCAAACAAAAAATCAAAGCAGGTGAAATCGGTTCATCGGCCATGCCCCATAAAGTAAACCCAATTGACTTTGAAAACTCAGAAGGTAACTTAGGTATTGCTAATGCGCTTTTTGAATATTTAGCTGCCAAACTCCCTATTTCTCGATTACAACGCGATTTGACCGACAGTACGGTTTTGCGCAATATAGGCGTGCCAATCGGGCATACGGTTATTGCCTTTGAATCCACTTTAAAAGGTTTAAATAAATTGTTATTGAATGAAGCTAAATTAACTGAAGATTTAAACAACAACTGGGCGGTAGTAGCTGAAGCGATCCAAACCATCTTGCGTCGGGAAGGGTACCCGAATCCGTATGAAGCCTTGAAAGACCTAACCCGAACTAATAGTGTCATCAATCAAGAATCGATCCATGCTTTTATTCAAACACTAGACGTAAGTGAGGCTGTAAAAAAAGAGTTGATGGCTATAACACCCCACAATTATTTGGGTGTTTGAATGATGTCTTAAATGATAAACGAGAGAACTGAACCATTAATTGGCAAAGGAAGTAATTCCTTGCGCTCAAAATCTTAAATTTATAATGAGTCCTTCCCGCATATAGTGTCACCTTTATATCTAAAAAGCAAAAAACCGCAAGTCTTCACTCACGGTTTAATTATATTTTGAATTCTCTATTCTCTATCCTCCATTCTCTATCCTCTATATTCTATCCTCTATTTACCTCGAATAATTAGGAGCTTCTTTTGTAATGGTTACATTATGTGGGTGACTCTCACCTATTCCACTTGCAGTGATCCGTACAAAGCGTCCCGTTTCTTGAAGCGTTGGAACATCTTTGGCGCCACAGTACCCCATACCTGCTCTAAGGCCACCAATAAATTGCTGCATACTTTCGTTCAGCTCACCTTTGTAGGGTACGCGACCCACGATACCTTCGGGTACTAATTTTTTTACATCGTCTTCAACATCTTGGAAATAACGGTCTTTCGAACCTTCTTGCATGGCTTCAACAGAGCCCATACCGCGATACGATTTAAACTTACGTCCTTCGAAAATGATGGTTTCACCGGGTGACTCTTTTGTACCCGCGAGTAAGGAACCTAACATGACGCAATCGGCACCTGCAGCGATAGCTTTGGGGATATCACCTGTGTAGCGCACACCTCCATCGGCAATTACCGGAACACCGGTGCCACGCAAAGCCGCAGCCACTTCCAATACGGCAGAAAACTGAGGAAATCCAACACCCGCTACTACCCGTGTTGTACAAATCGAACCGGGTCCAATTCCTACTTTTACCGCATCTGCACCATGTTCTACCAAGAATAAAGCGGCTTCAGGAGTGGCAATGTTCCCGACTACGACATCTAATTTTGGAAATTTTGCTTTTACTTCTTGCAAAACCGAAATCACGCCACGCGAATGGCCGTGTGCGGTATCAATAACAATAGCATCCACCCCAGCATTGACCAAGGCCGTAGCGCGCTCTATTGCATCACCGGTTACTCCGATGGCTGCAGCAACACGTAAACGACCCAAAGCGTCTTTGTTAGCGATAGGTTTTTGAATGAGTTTTGTAATATCGCGAAAAGTGATTAAGCCAATCAACTTGTTACTCGCATCAACAACTGGAAGTTTTTCAATTTTATTTTCTTGCAAAATACTCTCGGCTTCGATCAGGGTTGTTCCTTGTGCTGCAGTTACCAAATTTTCGGAAGTCATTACCTCTAAAATAGAACGGCTGTTTACCTTTTCAAATCGTAAATCACGATTAGTCACAATACCTTTCAGTATTCCATTTTCATCTACAACAGGAATTCCTCCGATCCCAAATTCTTTCATGGCCATTTTTGCATCCCCAACAGTAGCATTCAAGGGTAAAGTCACCGGATCGATAATCATTCCACTTTCGGCTCGTTTTACTTTTCGAACTTTAGCCGCTTGCTGCTCAATGGTCATGTTTTTATGCAAAACACCGATACCTCCCTCTTGTGCCATCGCAATCGCCATAGCACTTTCGGTAACAGTGTCCATCGCTGCAGAAACAATAGGTACGTTTAAAGTAATGTTACGAGTGAATTTGGATTGAATACTAACCTCACGTGGGAGAATTTCTGAGTATCCAGGGATAAGTAAAACGTCGTCGTAGGTTAATCCTTCACCAACGATTTTAGAGTTGTGTGCCTTCATACTGCAATTTAGTTGTAGTAGTTAAATTGCATGCAAATATAGGGCTTTTATTCGAGGAAAAAGTGATTTTATGAAATAGTTTGCAGTCGCAGTCGCAGATGACAAGAAGTGCTTGTGCAAATCTTGCAGAAGCTTATCGAAAGCGAAAGTATCCACTTCATTTTATCAGTAAATTAACGGATTGTGATGCCGAAAATTCAGAAACCTTTGTTTGGATTAGCTTTGCTTTCGAATGTGAATTCATCGCTGAAAATGAATATTTAATTTTTAAAAATGAAACAATAGAAATTGGTAAATTAATCCAATTCATGATACATCATCCTGAAAAGTTTGGAAGTAAATCAATTTAATAAATTTGAAATTCTGAAATCTGAGACTGAAGACTGAAAACTAAAATTAATGAAACTCCGCAAAAACGCGCAAAGCTACATTGTAAGCACTTTCAAAACTCATCGGACTCAATGCAGTATCGGCCTTAACATTAGTAAAATACGATAGCATTTTTTCAGTTGGCATATTTCCTGTCAAATCATCTTTGGCCATAGGGCAACCGCCAAATCCTTGAATAGCACCATCAAAACGACGACAACCCGCGCGATAAGCTGCATCTACTTTTTCAAACCACTTATCGGGTGTTGTATGCAAGTGGGCTCCAAATTCTACGTTGGGGTATTTTGGAATAAGATTTCCAAACAAATACTCGATGACTTCGGGGGTCGAACTCCCAATCGTATCCGATAAGGACAAAATAGTCACACCCATTTGGGCTAATCGTTCCGTCCACTCACCTACAATCTCTACATTCCATGGATCGCCATAAGGATTCCCGAAGCCCATAGATAAATAGGCTACAACTTCTTTATTAGCGCCCTGCGCAATATCCAAAATCTCCTGCAAGGTCACTAAACTCTCGGCAATGGTTTTATGGGTATTTCGCATTTGAAAGTTTTCGGATATAGAAAATGGAAAACCGAGATACTGAATTTCTTTATGAGCCGATGCAAGCATCGCACCTTGTGTATTGGCGATAATAGCTAAGAGTTTACTACGGGTCTGACTCAAATCCAGTTGAGCTAAGACCGCAGCGGTATCCTGCATTTGTGGAATGGCTTTGGGTGAAACAAAACTACCAAAATCCAATGTATCAAAACCAACTCGGAGTAACGCCTGTAGATAATTGACCTTTACTTCCGTTGGAATAAACGTTTTGATGCCTTGCATCGCATCGCGGGGACATTCAATAATTTTTACATGTTCCATCAGGATCCAAATATACTAAAGAAAACGATTTCGCAAGGGAATTTAACCCATTCGCTTAAGCAATTTTTGGTTGATGTCCTTAACCAATTGTGGGCCTTCGTAAATAAAACCGGTGTACAATTGTATCAAACTCGCTCCGGCATCCAGTTTATCCAAAGCATCTTGGGCAGTATGGATTCCTCCAACACCAATAATCGGAAACGAACCCTTGCTTTTTTCATGTAAAAAACGAATCACTTCGGTGGATCGGTGGGTTAAGGGTTTGCCAGATAAACCGCCTATTTCCGATTTATTCGGTGAATGCAAACCTTCACGTGAAAGTGTGGTATTGGTTGCAATGACTCCGGCTATACTTGTATTTTGCACAATATCGATGATATCCAGTAACTGTTCATCGGTCAAATCGGGAGCAATTTTTAAGAGAATTGGCTTGGGTAACGGACGATTTAGATTTTCGGTTTGTAACGTAGTGAGTAGTTCAGTCAACGGTTCCTTGTCTTGAAGTTCACGTAGATTGGGCGTGTTGGGCGAACTCACATTTACAACAAAATAATCTACATAGGGAAATAGCGCCTCAAAACAGATTTTATAATCCGTAACCGCTTCCTCATTGGGTGTTACTTTATTTTTACCAATATTGCCTCCGATAAGTACGCCTTTATTTTTCTTCAATCGTTCGACCGCTTCTTGCACCCCGCCATTATTAAATCCCATACGGTTGATAATCGCTTCATCTTCGCGAAGACGGAACAAGCGTTTTTTGGGGTTGCCTTCCTGTCCTACCGGTGTGAGTGTCCCTATTTCGATAAAACCAAATCCAAAGTCGGAAAGCTCATTAAACAACTTGGCATCTTTATCAAATCCTGCGGCAAGTCCAACCGGATTTTTAAATTTCAAACCAAACACTTCGCGCTCAAGACGCGAATCATTTACCTCATAAAGAGAACGACAGAGCCATGAAAATCCTGGGATTTTAGCGAGGATATTGATGAATGAAAAGGTAAAATAATGGATTTTTTCCGGGTCGAAACGAAACAGAATCGGACGAATAAGAATGCGGTACATAGTCGTGTAGTTGTGAAGTGCAAAGATACAATTCGATTTGAACTTTTAAGCGGTACGGGAGAAATTTCCCTATTTTTGTGGGGTAAAAAAAGGGTACGAATGCACATTAAACTTTTGGCCGTAGGTAAAACAGACAACAAACAATTGCAGCAATTGATAGACGATTATCAAAAGCGGCTCTCGTTTTATATCAAATTTGAGTTGGAGATTTTGCCAGATATTAAAAACGCTAAAAACTTTTCGGAATCGCAACAAAAAGAAAAAGAAGGCGAATTAATTCTATCAAAAGTTGGTCAAAACGACGCATTAGTTCTTTTAGACGAAAAGGGCAAATCGTATAGTAGTGTTGAATTTTCTGAATTTCTTCAAAAAAAGATGAATGCCGGACTCAAAACGTTGGTCTTTGTAATTGGCGGACCTTATGGGTTTAGCGAAACGGTCTATCAAAAAGCACAAGGCAAGCTATCGTTATCGGCAATGACCTTCTCGCATCAAATGGTGCGGTTATTTTTTATCGAACAATTGTATCGGGGATTCACGATTTTGAAGGGTGAACCGTATCACCATCAGTAATACTTTTTTGTAATCAAAATGTGATTGTAAACGTTCTATATCTATCATTCTAAGTATTTTGACCACTCAGCTCAAAAAATAACGAGTTAAAAGATATTTTAAGGTATTTCTCAACAGCAATATTGACTTTGAGCAACAAATTGTTTTGTGGAATCAACGAGATAAAATAATATGTTTACTTAAAAAATGTATTAAGCAAGATGTTGAAGCAGTTGAACACATTCATGAGCGGCTTTGACATCGTGCACGCGGAGGATTTTTGCACCTTTTTGTACAGCAATGGTATGGAGTACAGTTGTCCCGTTGAGTGCCTCTTGAGGTGAAGAATCAAGAACTTTGTAAATCATTGATTTTCGGGAAACACCCACCAATAAGGGAACTTTTTGATAGGAAAATAATTCCAATTTTTGGAGTATCGCATAGTTCTGTTCGATGGTTTTCGCAAATCCAAAACCGGGATCGATAATTACGTCATTGATACCCAAGGTACGCGCAGCAGCAATACGTTCTGAAAAATAAAACTGCATTTCTTTTACAATATCTTGGTAATCGGTTAATTGGGTCATCGTTTGCGGGGTTCCGCGCATGTGCATCATAATGTAGGGCACTTGTAAACGCGCTACAGTATGCATCATTTGATCATCCAAGCGTCCGGCTGAAATATCGTTAATCATACAAGCTCCAGCTTGAACGGCAGCTTCGGCTACAGCACTTCGAAACGTATCAACAGAAATGAGAATCTCTGGAAAATTTTTGACTAATAATTCGACAACTGGAACAACCCTATGGCATTCTTCGGCTTCAGAAACGGGTGTTGCATTGGGGCGACTTGAATATCCTCCTACATCGATAAATGTGGCGCCCTCATGCAGCATTTTTGCTACTTGTTCGAGTACTTCACTTTGATTTTGCAATCGCCCACCATCATAAAATGAATCGGGTGTAAGGTTCACAATCCCCATGATTTTTGGGGTAGAGAGATCAATCAATTGGCCACGGCATTGGATAGTCATACGAGGGAATTCAGAAAACGTTTTCAGGGAAAAACATCGTTTCACTTGGGATGTTTTAACCGAATTCGTTACATTTGAAAAAATTTCAAACAAAGATACAATTTAATGCGAAATACTGTTCAAGAATACGATAAGGTGATCCATATTTGCCGGGATTTATTTGTTAAAAAAATGACCGATTATGGAAGTGCATGGCGAATTTTACGATTACCATCCCTTACCGATCAAATCTTTATTAAAGCGCAACGTATTCGAAGCCTTCAAGAAAACGAAATACGAAAAGTAGACGAAGACGAAACGGGCGAATTCATCGGAATTATCAACTATTGCATCATGGCCTTAATTCAATTGGAAATGGGTGTGGCAGAACAGCCCGACCTGGATACCCCAGCTGCTTCAAAACTATACGATGATAAAGTAGCCGTCACTAAAGCCTTGATGGAAGCCAAAAACCATGATTATGGGGAAGCCTGGAGGGAAATGCGCGTGAGTAGTTTGACCGATTTGATTTTGCAGAAATTATTGCGCGTGAAACAAATCGAGGACAACAAAGGAAAAACCTTGGTTTCGGAAGGAATTGATGCGAATTACCAAGATATGATTAATTATTCGGTATTTGCCTTAATTTTGATGGGATTTGGCCAATAACAAATCGTTAACAGCAAGCCATTATAGGGTTGTTATCTTTGTAAAAAAATGCAACGCATGAAAAAAAATAAATCAACCATTGCCTGGGGACTTCGAATCCTTGTTTCCTTTTTATTTATTATTTCGGCTATTGCCAAATTATACCCTTCACCCTATTTTGCGATTTCGACATTTGAAGTGAAGCAATTATATCCCATGGGATTTTCTCCGGAAGTTGCTGCTTTCTTCTCCCGAACCTTAATCGGGATTGAAATGGCCTTAGGACTTTTATTGCTGCAAAACCATTGGCTGAAACGTTTTATTATTCCAGCCACTATTGCACTTTTGGTTGTATTTATTGGACATTTAAGCTATGAAACTTTTGTAAGTGGTAACAGCGGGAATTGTGGTTGTTTTGGGGAATTAATACCAATGACTCCCGTAGAGGCCATTATTAAAAATGTGATTGCGGTTGGACTTTTGGTCTACTTACAAAAATTACTCCTTAAAGGTTCAGACGCCCCGAATTTCTGGGTACTTACAACGGTTTTATTTGCTTCTATTTTAGTTGTTTTCATGTTGGCACCTATTCAACCGCCGGCAGCAGAATTTACGGTTAGTCAGCCCAAACCAATGCCTCAAGACACCACTGCAGTAGCTATCGATACTCCCGACTCAATTGCGGCTCCCGTTGCCAAAACTAAAGTAGACACGGTAGTTGCACCCAAAGTAGTAGATGTACCCAAAGAACCCAAAAAAGCGATTTCAGGGTATGCCAATTTATTCCCAACCATTGACACCGGTAAAAAGATATTATGCTACTTTGTTCCCGGTTGTGATCACTGTCGTGATGCGGCCAAAGAACTTACAGCAATGCGCAAAGCCAATCCAACAATGCCGCCCTTATCGATTATTTTCATGAATGAAGAAGCCGACTTGATTCCAGCATTTTTTAAAGAAACGGGGGCAACCTATCCCTATCAAATTATTGAAATTATTCCGTTTTGGAATACCCTTGGAAAAGGAAAAGACACACCCGGTGTTAAATACTATTGGAATGGAAACGAAATCAAGTATTGGTGGGGAATAAACAACGAAAAATTCAATCCCGCCGAATTGAAATCGGTATTAAAAAAGAGTTTTGAAGAACTAAAAAAAACAACGCCTAATTTGAAGTAATATGAAAAAAATAATTGCACTTTCGTTCATTTGTTGTTCCTTATTTTCTTGTGCACAAGGTGAAGTGCCTACCGAATTTACAAATGCGAGTTTGAATGAAAAAGTAACCGACTTGAACGGAAAAGAAATGAAATTTTCTGAGGTTTTAAAAAACCAAAAGGGAAAAGTTACTGTTATTGAATTTTGGGCTTCTTGGTGTAGTGATTGTGTAAAAGCGATGCCTAAAGTAAAAGCGATGCAAGCAGCAAATCCAGAGGTGTCTTATGTATTTATTTCTTTGGACAAGGCATTTGACAAATGGAAATCTGGTATTGAAAAACACGAATTAAGTGGGGAGCACTATTGGATTAATGATGAGAGAGGAATGAAAGGAAATTTTGGAAAATCAATCGATTTGGACTGGATACCCCGTTACATGATTATTGACAAAGCGGGAAAAATTAGCATTTATCGTGCGATTGAAACCGACTTTGAAAAAATACAGGCTACTTTAAATTCTTTAAAATAATGAGACATAAAATTGTTGCAGGCAACTGGAAAATGCATAAAAATGCCGAAGAAACGGAAGATTTTTTAAATGAATTGATCGATCAACTTCCCGATGATTTGAATGCCGAAATCATAGTAGCCCCCACTTTTGTAAATTTAGCTTCGGCAGCGGATCATGTCGAATTTACTCCGATTACAGTAGCCGCACAAAATATGCACCAAGCGGAAAGCGGTGCTTACACCGGTGAGATTTCGGCAGCTATGTTAAAAAGTATTGGAGTATCGACGGTTATATTAGGTCATTCGGAGCGAAGAGCCTATTTCAACGAAACCGATGCCGCTTTGGCAAATAAAGTGGATACGGCTTTAAAACATGAGATGCGGGTTATTTTCTGTTTTGGTGAAGAATTAAAAGACCGACAAAATGGACAGCATTTTAATGTGGTTGAAAACCAATTACGCGAGGGATTGTTTCAAATTACCGATAAAGACTGGGAGCAAATCGTGTTGGCCTATGAACCGGTGTGGGCTATAGGAACGGGTGAAACGGCTAGTCCGGAACAAGCACAAGAAATGCATGCCTTTATCCGCAATACAATTCGTACGCGCTATCCAAAAATTGCCGATGAAGTTTCTATTGTATATGGTGGTAGTGTAAAACCAGAAAATGCCAAAGAAATCTTTTCAAAACCCGATGTCGATGGAGGGTTAATTGGTGGAGCTGCTTTGAAAGTCGCTGATTTTGTAGCGATTGCATCTGCGATTTAGTCCCTTAACCCCCAAAAAGATATGAAGCTGCTACGATGCTGGACTTCTAAGCATTTGAGAAAAAAACTCCCGATGTTGTACCGGGAGTTTTTTTTGCACTACGGATTGAGGCCTTGTGGAGCTCGCCCGATGCGGTAGTATGAGGGCAGCGACGGCTGAAAGCCGGGTCCCCGACCTGAAACAAACTTAGAAAATCAATTGTTTTTCGGGGGAGTGCCCAAAAAATAAATTTACTAACGTAACAAAGCGCACTTTCGTTCGTCTATAATTAAAAACACTATAGCGTGGAAACCATCTTAACCATTCACAATTTACACAAACGTTACGGACGTGTGCATGCCGTAAACAATTTATCGCTGGAAATCCAAAAAGGTAATGTATACGGCATTTTGGGTCCTAATGGTTCTGGTAAATCAACTACTTTGGGGATTGTACTTAATGTTGTAAACCGCACTTCCGGCACCTACAGTTGGTTTGGTGGTAATTTACCTACACATGAAGCCTTAAAAAAAGTAGGCGCTATTATTGAAAGACCCAATTTTTACCCCTACATGACGGCCCAACAAAACCTAGAATTGGTTTGTAAAATTAAAGGCATTGGCTATCAAAAAGTGCAAGAAAAACTGGAGTTGGTTGGACTATTGGATCGAAAAGACCATAAATTTCGCACCTATTCATTGGGAATGAAACAACGTTTAGCTATTGCATCGGCGCTATTGAATGATCCTGAAATATTAATTTTGGACGAACCCACGAATGGTTTAGATCCACAAGGAATTCACCAAATTCGTGATATTATCAAATTCATTGCAGCACAGGGAACTACCATTTTATTAGCGTCACATTTGCTGGACGAAGTGGAGAAAGTATGCTCCCATGTTTTGGTGTTGCAATATGGAAAAATGTTGTATTCGGGTACTGTAGCAGGAATGGCACAAAAAACAACGTATTGGGAGTTGGGTGCATCCGATTTAAAAGCACTACAACTTGAATTGACTAGCTATCCAGAAATTCATTCAATCCACGAAGAAAACGGACGTTTGCATATTCAAAGTAATGCACCAATCGATGCCGCAGCTTTAAACCGTTATTTAGCAGAACGTTTCATTTATTTGAACCATTTAAGCGAATGTAAATCCAGCCTGGAACAAGAATTTTTAAAAATCACCACATCGAATTAAGAAGGCATGAAACGATTATTAGCTATAGAATTACAAAAAATATGGATGAATCGCGCGAGTCGTGTTTTAACCTTAACCTATTTCATTGTTTTGAGCTTAATTGCGTTAATCGCCTCAATTGAGTTTGATTTTGGTCCGTTTCATTTTGATGCGTCGCAACAAGGCATTTTTAACTTCCCTTATATTTGGCATTTGAACAGTTTTATTGGGGCGCTTCCCAAAATCTTTTTAGCCTTAGTGATTGTATCAATGATGGCCAATGAATACTCCTATGGCACATTAAAACAAAATTTAATTGACGGAATGAGTAAGCAAGAATTTGTGCTTTCGAAATTCTTAACTGTACTCGTATTTGCATTGGTATCTACGGTTTTCATTTTTATGATTTCCTTAATCCTCGGACTCTTGTATTCGACCTATGATGAGGCAGGAATTATTTTTTCACAAATGGATTATTTGCTGGCTTTATTTGTAAAATTGGTTGGATTTTTCAGTTTCTGTTTGTTTTTGGGAGTATTGATCAAACGATCGGCTTTTGCGGTGGGCTTCTTGTTTGTTTGGTACTTGATTGAAAAAATTGGGTATGGTATAAGTGGGAAGTTTATTTTTAATGATTTTGAAGGAACCTACAACTATTTTTTCAAATACTTACCTTTGGAGTCGATGTCGAATTTAATTATTGAACCTTTTACCCGACTCGACTTAATACAATCTATTGGAAATCAGGTTGGTGTAATCGAACCTAAGATTTACAGTGTGGATTATAGCATGGTATTTACTGTGCTTTGCTGGTCTGCCCTATTTGTTTGGGGATCGTATGCTATAATTCGCAAGCGCGACCTTTAAACCAACGATTGTTAAAATAGTCTAAAAATAGTAAAATTCACATCCTCTAAACGATGTGTAATTCCTATTTTTGACAAATGAAAAATACAATTACCTCCTTACTGCTATTTTTCGTAATGCCAGTGCTTAGCTTGGCTCAATTCAGTAAGACCCATTATTTACCACCTTTGTCCAGTTCGCAGGACATGCCGATTAATGAAAAGTACTTGTATATCTCTACGCCAAGTATTACACCGGTTCAATTTACTATAAAGCAATTGGGAAGTACCAATGTGATAGGTACCGTTTCCCGCGATAATCCTTATATTTTTGATACAACCTCAAGTGGAAACCCGAGTCAGTTTGTCGTTGACCAAATGGATGCCAATGTGATTCTTCAAAATGCTGGTTACATTATTGAGGCAGAAGACTTAATTTCTGTATCCGGGCGAATAATTGATCAAACGGGCAATCAGGCAGGTTGTGTGGTTTCTAAAGGAATGGCTGCGTTAGGCACACAATTTCGTATAGGCGGAATGACCAATACCCTCATTAATGCGTATTCACCGCGTCATTACACCTTTATTGCTATTATGGCAACAGAAAACAATACAACAGTATCTTTTAGTGATATTAAAACTGGGGCCGAATTGGTAAATAATCCAACCGTCGGTAATACCCCACCTCCTGTATTGTTAAACAGTGGTGAAACCTTTATCATCGCGGTTCAAGGTCCGCTAAACGCTAATCGTGACGCATTAATTGGAGCATTGGTATCGTCGGATAAACCTATAGCTGTCAATTGTGGTTCGATTGGGGGAACCAATGGCGAAATGAGCAATATCGATACCGGTTTTGATCAAATTGTATCGGTTGAACGTACCGGTACTGAATATATTTTTATCAAAAGTACGGGGATGAACAATGTAGAACGCGTCCTTTTAATTGCCCATGAAAACAACACCCAACTGTTTCTAAACGGCAATACAGTTCCCGATTATACGATAAATGCCGGACAATACATTTCGCTTACAGGCGCTGATTATAATGCAAATGGAAATTTATACGTTCGCTCGGATAAAAATATATTCGCTTATCAATCGGTAGGTGATAATTCTATGAACAACCAAGCGAATCAGGAATTATTCTTTGTTCCCCCTTTAAGTTGCCAAACCCCAAAATCGTTGGATAACATCCCGTATATCGAGCGAATTGGGAACCGAAGTTTTAATGGACGTGCTACGATCACTACAAAAACAGGATCAACGCTTAATTTTATTATTAACGGCACACCCTATACCTTAGCTGGACTAGCGGCCCAATTTGGTGTAAGCGGTCCCACCGCCGTAATTGGAAATCCAAATTATGAATGTTATATAATTAGCGGCCTAATCGGAAATGTTTCGGTATATTCTACATCAGAATTATATTTGGCGGCCTATGGAAGTGACGGAGCGGCTACTTTTGGAGGCTATTATTCGGGATTTGTTTTCAAACCTGAAGTTGTTTTTCAAGAAGTCAATGTCAATTTAACCAATTGTATTCCCAATGTTCAGTTGAATGTCAATGCCCAAAGTGGATTTGACACCTACCAATGGTTTTTGAACAATGTTCCAATTCCTGGAGCCCTAAGTAATAGTTACACCCCTACCCAACCCGGATATTATAAAGTGAAAGCCGGTTTATCCAGTTGTGGCATTGATTTGTTTTCGGATGAATTTCCGGTAAGTACTTGTCCATCCGATTTGGATAATGATTATGTACCCGACAATAGTGATTTGGATATGGACAATGACGGTATTGCCAATTGCACGGAATCATACGGCAGTCAGTATCTTAATTTATCCAATCCGATTTCAGGGTCTGTGAATGTTGGGAACTACACAAATACGTTTGTGGGTTCAATGACCACTTCCACTACGGCCAGTACCAATCCGCTTACAACTTCTGCCAACGGAACGTTTGTAACAGATGTTCCTGCGGGTAAGACCAATTGGGTTAATTACCAACTCACTTTTGCTCAACCCATTTCATTAGGTATGGAATATGCCGCAGCAGGCAACCCGACCGATTTAATGAATGACAAAGGAGAGTTTAGTATTCGTTGTCCGATAAATCAAACTATAACTGTTGAGAATCCAAACGATCAATTGTTAATCGACACCAATTATGACGGATTTTATGAAAGTGGGGTTACTCGATTTTCTTCTTTTGAAATTCGTTTTCGTTTAAACAGCGCTATCCCATTAGCTTTAGGCACAGGCACTTTTTCCTTTCAATCCTATTTGACTACAGCAATTACTATTCAACATAAAAATTTAGTAGATGATGCTGGGAATAGAGCCACATTTCGTTTTTATGCGGTTTGTGTTCCGAAAGATTCAGATAATGATGGTATAGCCGATGCTTTAGATATTGACTCAGATAATGATGGGATTATAGATTTGGTAGAATCGCAAGGACCCAATTATGTGGCATTATCGGGAACAGACACCAACAATGACGGATTAGATGATATTTTTGGAATAAACTATATACCAAATGATTTTGATGGCGATGGAATTGCCAATTATTTAGATTTGGATGCTGATAATGATGGAATTTTTGATTTAGTAGAATCGGGAAGTGGTGCTGCCGACACCAATCAAAACGGAATCATTGATGCCGCTGTAGTAGGAACTAATGGATTGCATAACGGTTTAGAAACAAGCACCGATAACGGAATTTTAACGTATAGTTTAGTCGATACTGACGCTAATGGAATTTTCAACTATGTGGCTCTTGATGCAGACGGCGATAGTTGTTTTGATGTTATTGAGGCCGGATTTACTGATGCCGATTCTAATGGCTTTATTGGCGCGGGAACCACGACAATTGCAGCGAATGGTAGCGTTACAGGGGCCGGAGGATACACCACACCTAATGTCAATTATAGTATTGCTGCCCCCATTAGTATCACAACCCAACCGCAAGATGTTACCGTTTGTGAGTTACAAAATGCCGTATTTACCGTTGTCCCTGGAGTTCCAATAAATGGCTTTCAATGGCAACTTTCAACGGACAATGGGTTAACCTGGAACACACTTACGAATACGGCAGTATACAATGGTACTACAACAGCAACTTTGACTGTAAGCAACGTCACCCCTGGCATGATTGGGTATTTATACCGTGTAGTTTTAAATCGAAATGGCAACACTTGCGGATTAAATTCAGCACCTGCCACATTGACTACTTATGCATTGCCTGTTGTCACTACGCCGCTAATAATGGTTCAGTGTGACGATGACACGGATGGTATTTCTAGTTTTAACTTAACGCAAAAAAACGATCTGATTTCGGCAAATGCTGCTTTTGAAACCTTTACTTATTTCACGTCACAAATCGGTGCCCAAACCAATGACCTTACGTTACAAATTGCAAATCCAAACGCATATACTACATCAAATACTTCGATTTGGGTGCGCGTAGAAAATGCCAATCAATGTTTTCGGATTGCGCGCTTGAATTTAATTGTATCGGCTACACAAATACCTGCAGGTACCCAGTGGACATTTACCCAATGTGATTACTATGTAAATTCGCAAAATACCGATAATGACGGAATTGCTACTTTTGATTTTAGTTCGGTCACTTCACAAATTCAAGCCTTACTTCCAACAACAGCGACATATACCATTTCTTATTATAAAAATGAAACCGATGCGTTGGCAGAAACTGATGTAAACGGTAATTCTTTAGCGATTACCAACCCATCAAATTATGTAAACCTAGGGTATCCCAACACACAAGTGATTTGGGTACGGGTAGACAGCACCGTTGATAATGCGTGTTTTGGACTTGGACCTTATATTACTTTAAATGTTCAACCCTTACCAACCCTTCATACCGTTGGCAGTAACAACACAATTCGCCATTGCGATGATGATCAAGACGGAAGTTACACATTCAATACCGCTACCTTACAAAATTCTTTACTCCAAGGACAAACCAATGTAAACATTACTTATACTACAAGCTCGGGAGTTTCGATACCTTCCCCTTTTCCGGCAAACTTTACGGTAAATGGGACCGAAACAATTACAGTGCGTCTCGAAAACAACAATACATTAGCGGTTGATGGACCCTGTTTTCGCCAAGGAACAATAACTTTTATTGTTGACGACCTACCAGAAATTTTCCCTATTAATGCTAGTACACTTCAAGTTTGTGATGATGAAACTGACCCGATACAGCAAAATGGCTTGTATGATTTTGATACCACATCCATAACAAACACCATACTTCAAGGACAAACCGGAATGCAAATTAGCTACACATTGGCAAACGGTACAGTATACAATAACAACCTCCCCAATCCTTTTACCACGGGAACGCAGGATGTTATCGTAACGGTTACCAACCCAATAAATACTAGCTGTCCGGTAACCGCTATTCTAACATTTGTAGTGCATCCTCTTCCTTATGTCAACACCAATGTGCAGGGCTGGGATGACACCTTGGTTTGTACCAATTTGTCCAATTTTACTGTTACACTTAATGCGGGTGTAACCCAACCCAATTTAATCACAACGTATACATATCAGTGGTTTCTTGACGGAATTGCAGTCCCCGGAGCCAATCAATATACACTTACCGTAAATCAAGAAGGCGATTACAGTGTAGTGGTATCCAATGCTCAGGGCTGTAGTGTAACCCGAGTAATAAATGTAAACACTTCCGTAATTGCTACGATCGATTCGGTAACAGTTGTCGATTTAAGCGACATCAATACACTAACAGTCAATGTAACTGGAAATGGCGATTATGTATACAGTCTTGATTATCCCTATGGTCCGTATCAAAGTTCGAACCTGTTTACGGGGGTACCTATGGGCATTCACACCGTATATGTAAAAGATTTGAACGGATGTGGCATTGCAGAATATACCGTATCGGTATTAGGAATTCCTACCTTTTTTACCCCCAATAGCGATGGATTTAATGACACGTGGAATATTAAAGGAGTGCGCGCTGATTTTCATGCAAATACCGAAATTTTGATCTTTGACCGCTTTGGAAAGCTTATCAAACAAATTTCACCTCTTGGCGAAGGTTGGGATGGAACATATAATGGTCAACAAGCACTTGCCGATGACTATTGGTATTCTATTAAAATCGATGATGGTAGAATTGCCAAAGGGCATTTTAGTTTAAAACGTTAAAAAGAAAAAACCATCAGCGAGAACTGATGGTTTTTTTATATTTCAAATTCAGCAATTAAGCCATTGAATTTTTAAATCGTTTTCGGTCGTTTTCATTTAACAAAATCTTACGTAAACGAATTGATTTAGGGGTTACCTCCACATATTCATCCTTTTGGATGTATTCTAATGCTTCTTCCAATGTAAATTTAATCGCTGGTACAATTCGCGTTTTATCATCGGCTCCAGCCGAACGGAAGTTGGTCAACTGTTTGGTTTTTGTAATATTAATCACTAAATCATCAGCACGAGAATTTTCACCAACCACTTGACCTTCATAAATGTCTTCATTTGGGTCAACAAAAAACTTACCGCGGTCTTGTAATTTGTTAATTGAATACGGAATTGCTTTTCCGTTTTCCATAGAAATCAATGAACCGTTAATACGACCGGAGATTTCACCTTTCAGGGGTTCGTAACCAATAAATCGGTGGGCCATAATCGCCTCACCCGCAGTAGCTGTTAGCAATTGATTACGCAAGCCAATAATACCCCGCGATGGAATGTTGAACTTAATTATCATCCGCTCTCCTCGTGGTTCCATACTCAACATTTCACCTTTGCGAACAGTCACAAATTCAACTGCTTTTCCGGATACATTTTCGGGTAAATCAATGGTTAATTCCTCGATTGGTTCACACTTTTGACCGTCGATTTCTTTAATAATTACTTGCGGTTGACCAATTTGCAATTCATAGCCCTCACGACGCATGGTTTCAATTAAAACCGACAAGTGTAAAACGCCACGACCGTATACCATAAATTTATCGGCTGCATCGGTTTCATTCACACGTAAAGCTAAGTTCTTTTCTAATTCCTTTGTTAAACGATCTTTGATGTGTCGTGAGGTAACAAATTTTCCCTCTTTCCCAAAAAATGGCGAATCGTTTATTGTAAAAAGCATACTCATTGTAGGCTCATCAATAGCGATACTTTTCAATGCTTCAGGTTGCTCAAAATCGGCAATTGTATCACCAATTTCAAATCCTTCAATACCGACCAAAGCACAAATATCACCTGCCTGTACTTCAGACACTTTTTTACGCCCTAATCCTTCAAATGTATGTAGTTCTTTAATCTTTGATTTTAGAATAGAACCGTCTCTTTTAACCAAAGAAACAGGCATGTTTTCACGCAAAACTCCACGTTCCAAACGACCTATTGCAATACGACCCGTAAACGAAGAAAAATCTAACGAGGTAACTAACATTTGGGGAGTACCTTCAGACACTTTTGGCGCTGGTACATTGTTAACCACCATATCCAACAAGGGTTCGATAGAAGTTGTTATGTTTTTCCAATCTTCAGACATCCAATTATTTTTTGCCGATCCGTAAACGGTTGGGAAATCCAACTGCCACTCCTCGGCACCCAATTCAAACATTAAATCAAAAACTTTTTCATGAACTTCCTCTGGAGTACAATTTTCTTTATCGACTTTATTAATTACCACACATGGCTTTAATCCTAAATCGATTGCTTTTTGCAAAACAAAACGCGTTTGTGGCATTGGACCTTCAAAAGCATCAACCAACAAACAAACCCCGTCTGCCATGTTTAATACCCGTTCTACTTCACCACCAAAATCGGCGTGCCCAGGTGTATCAATAATATTGATTTTGGTTCCTTTGTAAACAACCGAGACATTTTTGGAGGTAATGGTAATTCCACGTTCACGCTCCAAGTCATTGTTATCTAAAATTAAATCACCGGTGTTTTCGTTTTCACGAAACAATTGGCAGTGGTACATAATTTTGTCGACTAAGGTGGTTTTACCGTGGTCAACGTGGGCGATAATTGCAATATTTCTAATCGATTCCATGTAAATTTTTTGAAGGTGCAAAGGTATGTTTTATTTTTCGAAAAAAAACCACAGTATCCATACTTTTACTTGGAACTAATTCGGATTAAATTGGTCGCAAACCCACCGTATTGTATTTTTTTTGTTATTTTTGAAGTAATGAAAAATGTGAACTACAAAAATCTGATTCCTTTTTTTCTTATTGTATTATCCCTTGTTTTTGGGGGTATTATCGTAGTTACAACATTCAACACTTTCAAAACACAGCTGACTATTTGTCTTCTATTTGGCATTTTTATTGCGGGCCTAATCACCTATTTTGTTGCAGAAAAAATTAACCAATCGGAAAGTTATATCGCTCAATTTAAAGACGAATTTTCAGAATTAGCAGTTTCCAATGAACGATTTGAAATTGTATCCAAAGCAACTAGCGATACCATTTGGGACTGGGACATCACGACCAATAGTTTCATTTGGAACAAAGGGATACAAGATGTTTTTGGTTACAATAAAGAAGAGGTGGGTGATAATTTACAGTGGTGGTTTGACAAAATTCATCCGGAAGACAGTTTGAAAATGTCTGTAAAATTATATTCTTACATCGCGCAAAAGTCAGAAAAATGGCAAGATGAATATCGCTTTATGGCAGCTGATGGCACCTACCGTTTTGTTTTTGACCGGGGTTTTCTGGTAAAAGATGAAAAGGATAATGTAATTCGAATGATTGGCGCTGTGCAAGATGTAACCAAGTCAAAAACGGAAGAACAACGGCTACAACTTTTAGGAACAGTAATCACCCAAAATAGAGAAACCGTAATCATTGCTGAATTGGCTAATGCCGATTACCCTGAAGATCGGATTGTCTATGTTAATCCGGCTTTTGAAACCATGACGGGATATTCTCAAGAAGAAGTTATTGGTAAACCAGCTAATATTCTCATCAACCGTTTGAAAAGTAAACGCGATATCAAATTGATTTCAGATGCTTTAAAGAAAAAAGAAGCATTTAAAATGGAAACCTTAAATAAGCGTAAAAATAATGAAGAATATTGGGTTAATTTAACGTTTATCCCGATAACCAACAAAGACAACCAAAATACGCATTGGATTTCTATTCAAAGAGATATTACCGAAGAAAAAGGAAAAGAAAAAGAACGGGAACAATTAATAAAAGAACTAACACTTAATAACGCTGATTTAAAACAGTTCTCTTATATTACTTCGCACAACCTTAGAGCACCCCTATCTAATTTACGTGGGCTGCTCGCATTACTCGAAGATATCGAAATTAAAGATGAAGAACTAAAAGAAATCATCAACGGATTTGAACGATCAACACAGCAATTAAACGAGACCATTAATGATCTAGTAAATGTAATTATTATTAAAGACAAGCCCTCAATTGAGCGTGAACCGATTGTGGTTCGTGAGGTCTTTGAAAACGTATTCAACCAACTAGGATTTTTAATCAATAATTTGAACCCCATTATCAAATTGGATATTGACAAAGTACCAACATTACAAGTAAACAAATCGTATTTTGAAAGTATTTTGTTAAATTTGACAACCAACGCATTACGTTATCATGAACCATCACGCCAATTAAACATAAGCTTTACTGCAAAAAACAAAGGCAATACTATCTATTTATACTTTAAAGATAATGGTTTAGGAATTGATTTAAAACGTCATAAAGATAAAATCTTTGGTTTGTACCAACGTTTTCATGACAATCCCGACAGTAAAGGTTTGGGCTTATATTTGGTGAAATCACAAGTAGAATCTATGGGAGGAACGATAACTGTCGATAGTGAAGTGGGAATAGGAACAACTTTTACAATTACCTTTAAAAACGAATAATTGTATGTATAAAAAAATACTTTGCGTAGATGATGATCCGATAACCTTAATGCTAAGTAAAAAGGTGCTCCAAAAGATTGAATTTTCGGAAATTATTGATAGCGTTCAAAACGGTGAAGACGCTTTAAACTATCTATCCAATTGTAAAGTAGCGCTAGATAATGATCAAAATTTCATTCTTCCCGAATTTATTTTTCTCGATTTAAATATGCCAATTATGGGGGGCTGGGAGTTTTTAGATGAAATTATGGAAAATAAATACGGCGAATATTTTCCTGATTTAAAAGTTATTGTACTTTCTTCTACCATTGATCCAAAAGATATTGAAAAGTCGAAGTCATACCCAATGGTTTTAGATTTTCTATCGAAACCAATTAGCCGCGAACTTTTGGAAGGATTAAAATGAACATAAAAAAAGCCTCGATAATTTCGAGGCTATGTTTTTGTTACAAAACAGCGTATTATAATTTATTCACGTGTTTAGTTAATTTTGATTTCAAGTTAGAAGCTTTGTTATCATGAATGATATTTTTCTTTGCTAACTTATCAATCATCGCGATTACACTTGCCAATTTAGCTGCAGCATCTGCCTTAACAGTTGACATACGCAATGCCTTGATCGCGTTACGCGTAGTTTTGTGCTGGTAACGGTTAAGCACTCTTTTTTTCTCGTTACTTCTAATTCTTTTTAAAGCTGACTTGTGATTTGCCATTTTCTTTTAAATTTAATTGTAATAATTATTATAAACTATTAGTTAAAAAAGAAAAACCTCCCACAATTAAAATTTAATCACTTTGGTTTTAACTAATAAAATAAATATTTGAGACACTAAATACGTATTTTATAAAACTTATTTACAACTAATTTGTAGCCCGTAGGGGAATCGAACCCCTCTTGCAAGAATGAAAATCTTGAGTCCTAACCGATAGACG